>DATNAW010000183.1:0-13601 GCA_035572335.1 Rhodanobacteraceae bacterium | reverse complement strand
CGGGCGATTCCCGGCGCGACTGCTACGGCAGGTCCACTCCGAAACCGACACCGCCCGAGACTTCCGAGCTGCTGGCGGACGCGCCGATGTTGAACGTGGCGTGCGCGCCCAGGCTTCGGGCGTAGCCCACCGAAACCGCGGCCTGGCTGTTGTAGAAGCCCACGCCCGCGGCAAGCCGGCCGTTTTCGCCGGCACCGGCCGCGCCCATCGCCATGTGCGAAGACGCTTCGCTCATCGCGCCCAGCCGATCGATGCGCCGGTCCTGTTCGTTGAAGCGCGCGTTGGTCTGCTGTTCGAACGTGGACAGGTCCGAGGCGACGTCCGCGACGGCGGCATCGGTGTAGGCCTTGGCCGAGGAAAGCGTCTGGGCGCCCTCCGCGTCGGTATACGTCTTGGCCGAACTCAGCGCTTCCTGCGTCTGCGCATCGGTGTAACTCGCTGCCGAACTCAGCGTTTGCGCGGTAGCCTGATCGGTATACGCGTTGGCGGCGTTGATCGTGGCGACCCCGGCGGTGGCGGACGCACCTTGCACGCCGGCCGTTTCCTGCGGGGTTGCGGCAACCGGGGCACCTGCTTGGGCCGAGACGACACCTGCAGTCGGTATGCCGGGTGCACTCAACTTGTCCACTTCGTCCTGAAGTTGCTTGATGTCGGTCACCATCGAATCAGTGAATGCGCGGGTGGCGGCGTGCGCGTTGAAGTACTCCAGATTCACGGCGGAATGCGCGGTGGTCGGATCGGCGATGTTGACCAATTCGCGATAGGTTCCGTTGCCACCGAACGACACGGTGTTGGCCACGCTGGCGATCGAGCCAAACCCGATGGCGACCGAACTGCTTCCGGACGCCACCGCATCGCTGCCGATGGCGGTCGCTCCGACTCCGTTGGCCTGCGACAAGCCGCCGATGGCGGTAGCGTTGTTCTGGGTGGCCTGTGCGGCGGAGCCCAACGCCATGGACAGACCGCCGGACGCGGTGGTTTGCTCGTTCGATTGAATGACGCCGTCGCCATTGAGATCAATCGCGCCACCGACCGCAGTGGAATTGTTTGCCGAGGCGACTGATTTGGAACCCAACGCGAATGCTTGAGCGCCCAATGTCGAACTGCCGGCCGAAGCCTCATAACCGATGGCCACCGCTTTGTGACCGCCGGAATAAGCCGAGTAGCCCAGCGCGGTGCTGTCGGAGCCCTTGGCGTTTGCCTCGGCACCGAGCGCGGCGCTGAACCCGGCCGCGTAGGCTTGTCGCCCAACAGCTACGCCGGAGGTGCCATGCGCGTTGCTTTGCGCGCCCAACGCCGTCGCGTATTTGGCGGCGTATGACGAATTGCCGACCGCGGTGGACAGGTTGGCATGCGCATCAGAGAGTGTGCCGAGCGCGATGCTGCTGGTCCCCAGCGCGGAGGAATAGCTGCCCATGCTGATGCTGTCGGAAGACTCCGCGTACGCATGATTTCCAATCGCGATGCTGCTGCTGCCATAGGCGTGCGCCGTGTTGCCGAATGCTTCGCTGTTGTTTCCGTTTGCGCGTGAGTTGAAACCGACCGCGGTACTGTAGCTGCCCGATGCGCCCGCGTTGTCGCCCAGTGCCGTTGCACTCGAGCTTGCGGCTGCGAATGGGCCGCAGGTAACGCCCCCATTGCCGGCTACCTGATCGGCACCACCGCAAGCCGTATAGCCAACGAATGTGGTGACGCCTCCGTTGGCGTGGGGCAGGCCCGCGTTGCTCCCGGGGGCGGCGTGGCTTGAAGTGTCGTTGTCCGCGGCGGATGAATGCCATTCGCCGCTCGTGCCTTGCGACGCCTTGGCCACGCTCATCGCATTGACTTCATTCTGCAATTGCGTGATGTCGGTCATTATCGAACCCGTGAAAGCATGGGTAATGGCGTGCGCGTTGAAGTACTCCAGGTTCACGGCGGAATGCGCGGTGGTCGGATCGGCGATGTTGACCAGCTCGCGATAGGTTCCGTTGCCGCCGAACGACACGCTGTTGGCCAAGCTGGCGATCGAGCCAAAGCCGATGGCGACCGAACTGCTTCCGGACGCCACCGCATCGCTGCCGATGGCGGTCGCGCCGACACCGCTGGCCTGCGCCAAGCCGCCGATGGCGGTGGCATTGTTCTGTGTGGCCTGCGCGGCGGAGCCCAACGCCATCGACAAGCCGCCGCTGGCAAGCGTGTATTCCCCGGGCTCGATCGTTCCGTTGCCGTTGAGATCGATCGCGCCGCCGAGCGCGGTGGAATTGTCGGCGGATGCAACCGAACTCGAACCGAGCGCGAACGCCTGCGCGCCGCTGGTCGAGCTGCCCGCCGTCGCACTGAAACCGATGGCGACGCTCTTCCTGCCCGCCGCAACCGATCCGGCGCCGAGGCCGGTGGCATCGAGCCCAGACGCATTCGCGAAGCGGCCCAGCGCAGCGCTGTTGCTGCCCGTCGCGCTGGCGTTCACGCCCACGGCGGTCGCGTAGGTCGATGCCGCGGACAGCGCGCCCAGCGCGGTGCCGAAATCACCCGACGAGTTCGCCGAGAGACCCAAGGCCATGCTGTCGGTGTGCGCGGCCGAGGCCTTGTAGCCGAATGCGGCGCCACCGGCGCCCGCAGCCGCTGCGTGGTAGCCAACGACAGTGCCATTCGCGCCGGCCGCGACGGAATCCTCGCCGAGCGCCGTGCTGTTGTTGCCGGACGCAGTCGCACCGAAACCCAGCGCGCTGCTGTTGGCGCCCGATGCCACCGAAGCACCGCCGATCGACGTCGTGTAATTGCCGGTTGCATGCGCAAAGTAGCCGACCGCGGTGCTGTGATTGCCGGTCGCGAGCGCCTGCCCGCCGAGCGCGCTGGTGTACTTCGCGCTGGCGTAGGCGCTTTTGCCTAGCGCGATGCTGCCTTGCATTTTGGCGTTGGCGTATAGACCAACCGCTATGGCGTTGTTGCCGGTGGCGCTCGCTTTGTAGCCAATGGCGACGGAATCGGTGCCATAGGCGTGGGCCTCTACGCCAAGAGCGGTGCTGCCAACGCTTTTCGCGAAAGCATGGCTTCCGAACGCGGACGCGTAATTGGCTTCCGCTAGGGCATTTCCACCCACCGCGGTGACGCTATTTCCAACCGCGAAAGCAGCAACTCCCAGCGCTGTCGCGTAGTTGCCTCCAGCATAGGCGCCATCACCGCAAGTGACCGACTCGTTTCCTGGTGCCTGCTGAAAACTGCCTCCGCAATCCGTGTCGCCGGCCAAGGCAATTCGAGGCGATATCAGCGCGGCAGTGCTCAGCACAGCCAGACTCAAGGCAGCAGCCAGCGCGGCCAATCTTGGTGCGCCGACCGCCGATCTGCTGCAACCCGCTGCCCCGCCGGACTTGCGCGTTGCCAATTCCGAGGCCACGACGATTTGATTGCGCGCACGATTCCAGACCAGGCTATGGCGATTCTTGTTCACGTTGGCTCCCTCACAAAGTTGACGGTGGCCCGCCGTGGCGGGGTGTCGGGAGCCTGGATGGTTGGCGATTCGACGTCGCTTCCGGATGGCTAGCATTTTTCTGGCAGAATTACTGCCCGATTCCTGCAGCACGCCGCGGCCATGTCAGCGCAGGAAAAGTTCGTTTATCGATTCGCCGAGTGCGAGCTCGATCCGTGCGAACGGCGCCTGCGAGTGCGCGGCCACGCAGTCACGCTGACCCCCAAGGTTTTCGACACACTGGTGCTGCTGGTCGAGCGCGCCGGGCACGTGGTCAGCAAGGACGACCTGATGTCCGCGTTGTGGCCGCGCGGTTTCGTGCACGAGTCCAACCTCACCAAGCACATCTGGCTGATCCGCCGTGCGCTGGGCGAGGGCGAGGACGAGAGCCGCTACGTCGAGACCGTACCGAAGCTGGGTTATCGTTTCGTGGCGCCGGTGCAGCGCGTCGCCGCGAACGACGCCGATGCGGCGATCGTCGTATCGTTGAATCCGGTTCCGTCACAGCAGCCATTGGCTGAAGCGAATCCCCCCACGGCGCTCGAACTGCACGACGAGGCGGACAACGCGAGCTCGAAACGCATGCGTTGGCCGCTCGCGATTGCCGCCGTGCTGGCAATCCTCATCGCCACCGGTGCATGGTTCGCTTGGCACGCGTCGCGACCCAGCGTGCCCGTCGCCATCGCGCAGGATCCTGGCGCGGTGGCGATCGTCGATTTCAACAACTTGTCCGGCAATGCCAAGGACGCGTGGCTCGGCCCAGCGCTGGAGCAGATGCTGGCAACCGAAGTGGCGGCGAACGGAAGATTGCACGCGGTTTCGGACGAACTGGTACGGGCCGCTCGCGCCGATTTGCCCGCGCCGGCCGCGGGTGGCTATGCGCCGTCCAGCCTGGCTGCATTGCAGCGGCGTCTTGGCGCACGTTACGTATTGAGCGGCGCGTATCTGGTTTCGGGCAATCCGGATTCGCCACAACTGCGCGTCGATCTCATCGTGCAGAATGCGCAAAGCGGCGCCTCTTTCGCTTCGCTTACTCGCGAATCCGCGATCAGTGATCTTCCGGATCTGGTCGCGCACATGGGTGACGACCTGCGCAACCGCTTCGGCGAGCGTTCCGATCCGATGACACTTGCACAGATCGCCAGCGCGCAGCCCGCCAGCGCGGAAGTGGCGCGGCATCTTGGTTTTGCGTTGCAGGCGCTGGATCAGTACGACGCCGCCCGCGCGCGCGACGAATTGCTGCAGGCCGTCGCGCAGGCGCCCGGTTACGCGCCGGCCTATCTCTATCTGGCGCGGGCCTGGGCCGCGCTGGGTTATCGCGCCAAGGCGATCGCGGCGTCGAAACAGGCGCTGCAGAACGCGGATGGCCTGCCGCAGGAGCAGCGCTTGCAGATCGAGGCGCTGCGATTCACCTTGCAGGGGGATCACGCCGGAGCCGCGCGGACATGGGCGACATTGGTGGCCTTGCGTCCGCACGATCCGGATTTCCGCTTGCAGCTCATCGACAAGCTCACCATCGGCGCCCAATACGACGCCGCGATCGCGGCGCTCGCCGCTGCACGCAAGTTGCCGGGCGCGGAGGGCGATTCGCGCTACGAGCTCGCCGCGGCGCAAATCGAATCAGCGCGCGGCAACAGCGCAGCGCTGATTCCGCATGCGCGGCTGGCCTTGCGGCAGGCGCAGGACCGCGGCGAGACTGGGCTGACTGCGCAAGCGGAATTGCAGCTCGGCATCGCGCTGGACCAGGACAAGCAGGCGGAGCCGATGCTCCGCCAGGCCGCAGCGGATTTTCACCGCATCGGCAATCCGCATGGCGAAGCGCTGGCCTGGCAGAACCTGGGAAACTTGATGTACGACCGCAACCAGGTCGCCGCGGCGCGCGAGAACTATCAGCGCGCGATGACGATCTATCAGGGCGTCGGCGACTTGGGTGGTGAAGCCGCGGTGTATAGCGATCTCTCGCGCATGCTCTGGAATGCGGGCGACCGCGACGGCACCGAAACCGCGTTGCGGCAAGCACTGGCGATCGGCCGGGAAACCGACGACAAGGTGCGCCAGGCCTGGAGCCTGACGGGGCTGGCCACCGTGCTGTCGGATGAATCCGCCGGCGACAACGCCGCTGCGATGTATCGCGAAGCGATCGAACTGGATCGGCAAGCTGGCGAACGCGCGCACCTCGCATTCGCCCTCGCGAGCTACGCAGACCTCCTGCGCGTGCGCGGAGAGCTGGACACCGCGCGCGACGCGTGCAGCGAGGCGCAGAAGGCGGAACTTGCGCTGGACGCTTCGGCGCGCATGCCGGCAGCGGATTTCGAATGCGCGCAGATCGCGCTCGATCGCGGCGAGGTGGACCAGGCCGCCACAGCGTTCACCCGAATCGAGCAGGATTCCATCGCAGCCAAGGACGGCTTCGACGCCGCCAATTCGCAACTCGTGCTGGGCCAGATCGCAATGGGACGCTTGCATTGGGCCGACGCGCGCGATTTCCTGCAACGCTCGCGCGACGGCTGGGCGGCGCAAAAAGAGACGCCCGGCGAAGCGACCGCAAGCGCGCTGCTGGCCTTGTGCGCCGCCGCGCAGAACGACATCGCCGCGCGTAACGGGGCGCTGAAAAACGCGGGCGACCTGCGCAGCCGGGTGACCGCACGCCAGGAAGTGCTGTACCTCGACATCGCCCTGGCGGAATTGCAGGCGCAACTCGGTCAACCGGCCCAGGCGTTGGCCGCGTTGCGCGGATATGCCGATGACGCGCGGAAGCGCCGCTGGGTCGGTTATGCGTTCGAGGCACGGCTGGCGTCGTTGCATGTGTTAGAACGAGGCAACGACGCGGCGGCGGCCAAGTCCGCGCGCGATGCCCTGGCCGCGGACGCGCACAAGGCCGGCTTCGGCTGGGTCGAGCAGCGCGTCGCGAAGCCGCAACCGCGTACGCCGATTTCGAAGGCATAAGACGCGGGCCGCGCGACGCCGGGAACCACGTCCAACGGCAAAAACTCCCGTGTTCGCCTATACTTGGCGGTCCACCGACAGCAGCGGAACACCGTCATGAGCATCGATCAAATGGAAGCCGTCGCGCAGGCCATGGTTGCGCCCGGCAAGGGCATCATCGCGATCGACGAATCCTCGGGCACCATCAAGAAGCGCTTCGATGCCGTCGGCGTACCGGACTCGGAAGAAAACCGCCGCGCCTACCGTGAAATGCTGCTGACGGCGCCGGGCCTCTCGCAGCACATCTCCGGCGCGATCCTGTACGACGAAACCATCCGCCAGTCCACCAAGGCGGGCGTACCTTTCACCAGGGTGATGAAGGACGCCGGCATCATCCCCGGCATCAAGGTCGATCTCGGCGCCAAACCGCTGGCTGGTTTTCCGGGCGAGCTGGTCACGGAAGGCCTCGATGGCCTGCGTGAGCGCCTTGCCGAATACGTGAAACTGGGCGCCGAGTTCGCCAAGTGGCGCGCGGTGATCACGATCGGCGACGACATGCCCTCGAGCACCTGCATCGACGCCAACACCCACGCGCTGGCGCGCTACGCCGCGCTGTGCCAGGAAGCCGGCATCGTGCCGATGGTCGAGCCCGAAGTGTTGATGGACGGCGACCACGACATCGAGACCTGCTACGAAGTCACCGAAGCCACGCTGCGTTCGCTGTTCTCGGCGCTGTACGAACACAACGTGATGCTGGAAGGCACGATCCTGAAAGCCAGCATGGTCGTATCCGGCAAGGACTGCCCGGAGCAGGCCGACGTCGAGGAAGTGGCGGAATCCACCATCCTGTGCCTCAAGTCCGCGGTACCCGCGGTGCTGCCGGGCATTGTGTTCCTGTCCGGCGGCCAGAGCGACGAGGACGCCACCGCGCACTTGAACGCGATGAACCGCCTCGGCCCGCACCCGTGGCCGCTGTCATTCTCCTACGGCCGCGCGATGCAGCAAGCCGCGCTGCACCTGTGGGCGCAGGACCTGACCGGCAACTTCGCCGCCGCGCAGAAGATCGTGGTCGAACGCGCCCACGACAATGGGTTGGCGGCGCTGGGGCAGTGGAAGAAAGCAGCCTGAGCATCGAGGTAGCCCGGATGAAGCCGCGCAGCGGCGCGATCCGGGTCACCAAACGCCATCCCGGATTCCGCTTCACTCCATCCAGGCTGCGGCAACCCTACAAACGAAATCGCCGGCGCAAGCCGGCGGTTTCGTTATGTTCATTGCATCCGCGGACAATTCTCTCTATCTTGATAGAAAGATATATGGACGCCGGATGCCGATGATCCCGATTTCGCTTGAATTCTTCCCGCCCAAGACCGATGAACAGCGCGCCCAGCTCGAACGCGCGCTGCCGAAGCTGAAGGCGCTCGCGCCTGAATTCGTCAGCGTGACGTTCGGGGCCGGCGGCTCGACGCTCACGCACACGCCGCGCACGGTGCGGCACCTGCGCGAGACGCACGCGTTCGAAGTGGCGCCGCACGTGTCGTGCATGGGCGGTTCGCGCGAGGAAATCGGTGCGTTGCTCGCGGACTATCGCGAGCTCGGCTGCAAGCGCCTCGTCGCCCTGCGCGGCGACCTGCCCTCGGGCATGGCTTCGCCGGGCGATTTCCGTTACGCCTCGGACCTCGTCGATTTCATCCGCCACGAACACGACGGCTGGTTCCACATCGAGGTTGCGTGCTACCCGGAATGCCATCCGCAGTCGGACCACGCGCAGGCCGACCTGAAGCATTTCAAGGCCAAGGTGGATGCCGGCGCCAATGGCGCCATCACGCAATACTTCTTCAATGCCGATGCGTATTTCCGCTTCGTGGACGACGCGCGCGCGGCCGGTGTGACAATCCCGATCGTGCCAGGCGTGATGCCGATCGCGAACTTCGCGCAACTGCGGCGCTTCTCGGAAATGTGCGGCGCGGAAATCCCGCGCTGGATCGGCAAGCGCATGGCCGCGTATGGCGACGATGCCGACGCGGTGCGCGAATTCGGCGCCGACGTGGTCGCGGCGATGTGCCAACGGCTGCTCGACGGTGGTGCACCGGGCTTGCACGTCTACACGCTGAACCGCGCGCGCGCGACGATGGCGGTACTGCAGCGGCTCGATCACTGATCGTGCGATCATCCCCGATCGCTGTTTCATACGATTGGGCGTATGCGCATCTGGTCCATCAAGCTGTTGTGGCTGCTCGCGCTGCTCGCCTGTGCACCGCTCGTGCATGCGCAGCATGTCCAGCCGGTTTACCGTTGCATCGGTGCACACGGTGAACCGGTGTTTTCCGGTCAGCCCTGTGGCATACCCGCGCCGGCCTCCGGGACGAGCGCACCGACCCAAAGCAACACGCTCAACGCGGTGTGCGCCGGCTCGCCGCAGGCGCTGCGCCAGGCCATCGCCGGTGCCTTCGCAACACGCGACGTCAACCAGCTCGCGGGACTGATCCTCTGGAACGGGATGGACCAGGACTCCGCGCGTTCCGCGTTGCGATCGCTGGCGACATGGCTGAAGCAACCCCTCACCGGCATTGCGGTCGCGCGCGCGGCGGGACCGCCATTCGCTGACGCGGATGCCGGGGCGCCGCCGGCCGCCTCGACCGCCGGACCCGCCCGCGCATCGAGCGTCGCGGCGTCGCCCCCAACCGGCTTCGACATTTCCACCGGTGGCGTCGATGGCACGACCCGCGATTTCGGGCTGGTCGAATCCGGCGGCTGCTGGTGGCTGACGTTTTGAAGATCCGGGCAGGCGCCGCGGTTTCGGCCATGACCGCGTGCTAGCATCGCGCCGTTCACACCGCGCGCCTGCCGCGCTCCACGAAACGCCATGCACAAACTTTTTTGCGCGCTCGCCTTCTGTCTGTTTGTGCTGGGCGGCTGCTCCTCTTCCCCGCCACCTGCCGACGCGAATGCAGCCACGGTGCCCGCATCCGCCGGCACGGTTGCGCCGGCCGTGCGCAACGCCATCGCCATGGCGGTCGCGCAAATGGCACCACGCGCGAAGGTTCAGCAGATCATCCGCACGCCAATTGCCGGTTTGTACCAGACGATCGCGGACGGACAGGTGTTGTACCTGACTGGCGATGGACGCTACGTGATCCAGGGTGAAGCGTTCGACGTCACGACGCGCACGCGGCTCAATGCGCTGACGATGGATCGTTTGCGCCGCGATGCCATCGCGAAACTGCAGCCCGCCCAGATGATCCGCTACGCGCCTGCGAATCCGAAGTACACCGTCACCGTATTCACCGACGTGGATTGTCCCTACTGCCGCGCGTTCCACGCCAACATCGCCGAGATCAACAAGCTGGGCATCGCGGTGGACTATCTATTCTGGCCACGCACCGGCCTGGGCACGCCGTCGGCGCAAAAAGCCGTGGACGTGTGGTGCGCAGCCGATCGGCAGGCGGCACTGACGCACGCGTTCGAGGGACAGCCGCCGCGCAGCGCAAGCTGCCAGTCGCCGGTCACGCACGATTTCAACCTGGGCGTCGACCTCGGCGTGGACGGCACGCCCACCGTCATCGCGGACAACGGCGTGGTGCTGGGCGGCTACGTCGATCCGCAGGAACTGTTGCACCGCCTGCAGACGGTACACGCCACGCAGGGCGGCTAGCGATCGCTGATACAATACGCGGCTCTCTCAGGCCGTGGTTCCCATCGCCATGATCGTCCTCGACGGGCGCAGCGCCCTGTCGGATTTTCGTCTCGACCGGCTCAACCAGCGCCTCGGCGCGATCGCCAAAGGCATCCGCGTTCGCGGCGCGCGCTTCGTGTATTTCGTGCAATCGGACGCGCCGTTGGCGCCGACGTTGCACCAACGCCTCGCCGAAGTGCTCGACGCCACCGAAGCGCCGCCTGCAGACGCTTCGCTGTGGGTGGTGCCGCGGCTGGGCACGCTCTCGCCGTGGTCGTCGAAGGCCACCGACATCGTGCACCACGTCGGCATCCACGTCGCGCGCGTCGAGCGCGGCACCGCGTTCCTGATCGACAAGCTTCCCGACCGGGACGATCCTGCATTCGCGGCGGTCGCCAACGCGCTGCACGACCCGATGACGCAATCGGTGCTGCTGAAGCTGGCGGACGCACAACGGATATTCCTGCGCGGCGAATCCGCACCGCTGGAATCCGTCGCGCTCGGCAATGATGCGCGGACCGCCCTGCAAGGTGCGAACAGCGCGCTGGGCCTGGCGCTGGCAACGGACGAGATCGATTACCTCGCGAACAACTACGCGAAGCTCGGCCGCGATCCGACCGACGCCGAACTGGTGATGTTCGCGCAAGCCAATTCCGAGCACTGCCGGCACAAGGTGTTCAACGCCGACTTCACGGTCGATGGCGAGAAGCAATCATCCAGCCTGTTCGGAATGATCCGCCACACCGACAAAGTATCGCCCGCGCACACGCTGTCGGCGTACAGCGACAACGCGGCGGTGATCGAGGGTTCGGAAGGTGCGCGTTTCTTCGCCGATGCCGACGGCACGTGGCGCACGCACGTCGAGCCTATTCCCTACGCGATCAAGGTGGAAACGCACAACCATCCGACCGCGATTTCGCCTTGGCCCGGCGCGGCCACCGGCTCCGGCGGCGAAATCCGCGACGAGGGTGCGGTCGGACGCGGCGGCAAGCCGAAAGCGGGACTGGTCGGTTTTTCCGTGTCGCACCTGCGCATCCCGAACCTGCCGCGGCCGTGGGAAGCCGAACGCCCGCTGCCGCCACGCGTCGCCAGCGCATTCGAAATCATGCGCGACGGCCCGCTGGGCGCGGCCGGATTCAACAACGAATTCGGACGCCCGTGCCTCACCGGCTACTTCCGCACGTTCGAACTCGAAACCGGCAAGCCCGGCATGCGCCACGGCTACGACAAGCCGATCATGCTGGCTGGAGGCGTCGCCAACGTGCGGCCGATGCTGGTGAAGAAGAACAAGCTCGAACCCGGCGACGCGGTGATCGTGCTGGGTGGCCCGGCGATGCTGATCGGCCTCGGCGGCGGCGCGGCCTCGTCGATGGCGGCGGGCGCATCCAGCCAAGCGCTCGATTTCGCCTCCGTGCAGCGCGACAACCCGGAAATGCAGCGGCGCTGCCAGGAAGTCATCGACGCCTGCTGCGCGTTCGGCGACACCAGCCCGATCGTCGCGCTCCACGACGTCGGCGCGGGCGGCCTGTCCAATGCGATTCCCGAACTGCTGCACGATTCCGGCGTCGGCGGCGAGATCGACCTTGACGCCGTGCCGCTGGACGATCCGCAACTCTCGCCCATGCAGATCTGGTGCAACGAGTCGCAGGAACGCTACGTGCTGGGTGTGAAGCCCGCCGACCTCGATGCGTTCCGCGCGATCTGCGAGCGCGAGCGGTGTCCGTTCGCGGTCGTGGGTACGGCGACGGAAGAACAACGGCTGCAGGTACGATCGAAGCGCAACCCTCGCGTGATCGACATGGAACTCGCGACGCTGCTCGGCAAACCGCCACGCATGCAGCGCGACGCGACCCGCATCAAGCCGCAACTCGACATCATCCCCGACCTTACCGGCATCGGTCTCGACGAGGCGATCGAGCGGGTTTTGCGGATGCCCGCTGTCGCCGACAAGTCTTTCCTGATCCACATCGGCGATCGCAGCGTCGGCGGCCTGTGCGCGCGCGACCAATTGGTTGGCCCGTGGCAGGTGCCGGTCGCGGACTGCGCGCTCACGCTGGCCGACTTCGAAGGCTATGCCGGCGAAGCGATGGCGATGGGCGAACGCGCGCCGGTCGCCGTGCTCGATGGCGCGGCCTCTGCACGCATGGCGCTGGGCGAAGCGATCACCAACCTGATCGCCGCGCCCGTGGACAAGCTGGAAGAAATCCGCCTGTCCGCAAACTGGATGGCCGCGATCGGCCATCCCGGCGAGGACGCCGCGCTTTTCGACGCGGTGCAGGCGGTGTCGATGCAACTCTGCCCCGCGCTCGGCATCTCGATTCCGGTCGGCAAGGATTCGCTGTCGATGCGCACGCTGTGGCGCGATGGCGATCGCGAACAACGCACCATCGCACCGGTATCGCTGATTGTCAGCGCGTTCGCGCGCATCGGCGACGTGCGCGGCGCGTTGACGCCGCAGCTGCGCATGGACGCGGGCGACACCGAACTGTGGCTGATCGATTTGGGCGCGGGTCGCGACCGCCTCGGCGGTTCGGTGCTGACGCAGGCCTACGAACGCGGCGGCGGCGTGCCGCCCGATTTCGAAAACCCCGAGCGCCTGCGCAGCCTGTTCGACACCATTCGTGCCGCGCGCGAAAAGAGCCTGCTGCTCGCCTACCACGACCGTTCCGACGGCGGTGCGATCGTCACGCTGCTGGAAATGGCGTTCGCCGGCCATTGCGGGCTGGAGGTGTTTCTCGATGGGTGGGCGGACAGCGCGCTGCGCGCGCTGTTCAACGAAGAACTCGGCGCGGTGGTGCAGGTGCGCGTCGACGACCACGACGCCTTCGCCTCCATCGCCGAGACGCGTGGCCTGGCCGCGATGACGCGCGTGATCGCGCGTCCCAAGGCGAAGCTCGGCATCAAGTTGTACGGCGGCGATGAAACGGTCGCGAAGTGGAACTGGCAGAAACTGATCGGCACGTGGCATGAGACCAGCCACGCGATGCAGCGCCTGCGCGACAACCCGGCCAGCGCCGACGCCGAGCGCGACTGGCGCTGCGACGACAACGATCCGGGCGTGAATGCGAAGCTGACGTTCGATCCCGCCGAAGACATTGCCTTGCCGTACATCGCGAAAGGCTTGCGCCCGCGCGTCGCGGTGCTGCGCGAGCAGGGCGTCAATGGCCAGGTCGAGATGGCCGCCGCGTTCACGCGCGCCGGTTTCGACGCCATCGACGTGCACATGAGCGACCTGGTCGCGGGGCGCCGCAAACTGAGCGAATTCTCGGGCTTCGCCGCGTGCGGCGGCTTTTCCTACGGCGACGTGCTGGGCGCCGGCCGTGGCTGGGCCGCGTCGGTCCTGTACCACGACGACCTGCGCGAGCAGTTCGCCGCGTTCTTTGCGGATCCGTCGAGGTTCGCGGTCGGCATGTGCAACGGCTGCCAGATGCTGGCGCAGCTCAAGTCCATCATTCCGGGTGCCGAGCACTGGCCGACGTTCCAGCGCAACGCCTCTGAGCAGTACGAAGCGCGGCTGGTGACGCTGGAAGTGCTGGACGCGGGTTCGATCCTGTTTCG
>DATNAW010000182.1:0-11129 GCA_035572335.1 Rhodanobacteraceae bacterium | reverse complement strand
GGAACCGTCACCTCACCGGGATCGAGATCATCCGCCTCGGTGCGCGCGACCATCTCGACTTCGAGATCGGTACCCGTCAGCGCCACTCCGCCAGAATCGACATTGACCAAGAGGTTGGCCAGCACCGGCAAGGTCTGCCGGCGTTCGACCACACCGACGACCTGCTGGAGCCGTCTCAAAAGGGTTTCTCGTTGAATGCTGAATCGCATGTCGCGCTGATCCTTTCGCTGGTTTGATTAAGCGAAGCGATGTTGTGGTTATTAGTCTTGTGAATTACTGATAAACGGCTAAATAATGCTTGTTAATCAGTGGCTTGCATCTGAAAATGACCCTTGATAAGGCGTCCTTCCGCCTGTGGATGGATTGTGGATGAATCTTTCCTACCCCGCTTATCCACAGGTTCTTCCCACCACGTCATTCGGTCAAGACGCGCAGCAGTTTCTCCCAGTCCTGCCGGAGCTTGCCGTCGGTTTCCTTGAGATCCCTGACCGTCCGGCACGCGTGCAGCACCGTCGTATGGTCGCGGCCGCCGAACGCATCGCCGATCTCCGGCAGACTGTGCTCGGTCAGCTCCTTCGCAAGGCTCATCGCCATCTGGCGCGGCCTTGCGACGGCGCGGTTTCGACGCTTCGAAAGCAGGTCCGAAAGACGCAGCTGATAGTAGTCTGCCACGGTCTTCTGGATGTTGGGGATCGTGATCGCCTGCGCATGCACGGTCAGCAAATCGCGCAGGGTTTCCTGCGCGAACTCGGCGCCGATCCGGCGTCCCTCGAAGTTCGCGCGCGCGACGAGCGTGTTGAGCGCGCCCTCGAGATCGCGCACGTTCGAGCGCATGCGCTTGGCCATCAGCACGGCGACGTCTTCGGGAAGATCGACGCCCTTCGCCTGCGCCTTCGACAGCACGATCGCCGCGCGCGTCTCGAAATCCGGCGGCTCGATCGCGACGGACAGACCCCAGCCGAGCCGCGATTTCAGCCGCGGCTCGAGGTTCTCGACTTCCTTCGGATAGCGATCGCAGGTCAGGATGATCTGCTGACGCGACTCGTAGAGCGTATTGAAGGTGTGGAAGAACTCTTCCTGGGTCGCGTCCTTGCCGGCGAAGAACTGGATATCGTCGATCAGCAAAGCGTCGACCGAACGGAAGCGGTGCTTGAAGTCGTCCATGTTCTTGTTGCGCAACGCCGTGATCATCATTTCGGTGAAGCGCTCGGAATGCACGTACAACAACTTCATCGACGGGTTGTGCTTCAGCATCAGGTTCCCCGCCGCCTGCATCAGGTGAGTCTTGCCGAGACCGGTGCCGCCGTACAACAGCAGCGGGTTGTAGGCGCGCCCGGGATTCTGCGCGACCTGCATGGCCGCCGCTTTGCCCAACTGGTTGGATTTGCCCTCGACGAAACTGTCGAACGTATAGTGCGGATCGATATTGTGCTGCTGCGCGTGTGCGGGTGCACCCGAAGTGGGCGCGGGTATCGCCGGCGGTCGTGCAACGGGAGTCAGGGAGCCCACTTCGAGCTTCAATGGCACGGGATGGCCCGCGAGCGCGGACAGGGTGCCCTCGATCCGTGCCAGGTACTCGTTGCGCACGAATTCCAGCGTGTAGCTGTTTGGCGCCAGCAATCGCAACATGCCATCGTCATAACGTGCCTGCAGCGGCTGCAGCCAGGTGTGCAGGACGCCCGGCTCGATTTCACCTTCGAGCCTGGCGAGGCAGCGTTGCCAAAGATCGCTCATGGAGTCCGCGCAAAACCATCAGGAACGCCGACGTGCAAACACGCGCGGCAGAACAGGGGAGTCTATCAGGCTGCCGCAAACCTGCGAATGCGTCGTCGTCTTCGACGATCGTTGCCCGCTCGGGATTGACTGGAACCCGCATTCAACCCTAGAATCCACAGTCTTTTTCCATGTCTGACCCGCCTTGCGCGGGCATCCCGCTGCGGAGTCACCCATGAAACGCACCTATCAGCCCAGCGTGCTCAAGCGCGCACGTACCCACGGTTTCCGCGCGCGCATGAAAACCGCCGACGGCCGCAAGGTACTGTCCGCGCGTCGCGCCAAGGGTCGCAAGCGCCTGATCCCGTAAGCCCGCCGGCATGACCGGCTTGCCGCCCGCTGCGCGGCTGCGCCGTGCTTCCGATTTCGCAGCGCTGCGGAACGCCGAGCGCTGGCAGGGAAGGCACTTCCTGTTGCGGTGGCTCGGGCTCCCGGAAGGCAATGCGCGGCTAGGTCTTGCGGTCTCGCGCAAGGTCAGCAAGCGCGCAGTAGAACGCAACCGGATCAAGCGTGTCGTTCGCGAATCATTCCGGGCCGAACGCGAGGGACTGCCGGCATTGGATATCTTGGTCATCCCGCGAGCGTCGGCAGCCGGTATTCCGAACCCAGTGTTGTTTGCCGATCTCGGGCTTGCCTGGTGCAAGCTCAAAACGTTGAAGCAGACGCCCGCGCCCGGCACAATCGGCGGCTGACTTGCTCCGGGCCTTAAGCGCCCCAGCCCGAGTTTCCCAGTGATCAATCAAACACGCAGCCTGCTGGTCGTGGCGTTGTTCTTCGTCGCCTACCTGCTGTGGCAGGCCTGGCAACACGACTATCCCTCCGTGCCGCCCTCGGCACCACCCGCTTCTGCGCAGGTTGCCGCGCCGGCGTCTGCCGTGCCGGAAGCCGTTTCGATCCCGACAACTGCGGGCAGCGTTGCGGCACCGCCCGCGGAGACGACAGCACCCGCCGGCAACCCCAGCGCCAGTCCGACGCCGAAGCAGGATCTGGTCACCGCCAGCAACGACGTGTTGAAGCTCACCATCGATCCGCGCGGTGGCACGATCGTCGGCGCCGCGTTGCTGGACTATCCGCAGCAGGTGAAGCGCGGTAGCCCACCGGTGCAATTGCTAGACGATGCGGCCGCGAACTACTACGTAGCCCAGGACGGCCTGGTCGGCGCGGGCGGCAGTGCGGCACCCAATCATCTTGCCGAATTCAAACCTGAGGCGACCGCCTACACGATGGCGCCGGGCCAAAAACAAGTCGTCGTCACCCTGACGTGGGCCGATCCCGCGGCCGGCATCGACGTCGTCAAGCGTTACACGCTGACCCGCGGCAGTTATGTCGTCGGACTCTCGCAGCAGGTCGAAAACCACGGCAGCAAGACGTGGCAAGGCAACACCTACGAGCAGCTCGACCGGATCGAGCCGCCGCCGCCGCCCAAGCATCTGCTCGAGTTCTACAACCCCGACAGTTACGCGTTCACGGGCGCCGCCTGGTACAGCGACAAATACAACAAGCTGAAATTCGGCGACTTTGAAAAGGAGCCGCTGCACGCGAGCGTCACTGGCGGCTGGATCGCGATGAGCCAGCGCTTCTTCGTCGCCGCGTGGATCCCGGATGCCAAGCTGGCGCAACAATTCGGCAGCGCGGAAACGCCGGCCACCGATGCGAACGGCAAGCCGCGTTACCTCATCCGCAGCGTCGGCCCGGGGTTCTCGGTGGCGCCGGGCGCGAGCGCGACGCACACGTCGCACCTGTACGTTGGCCCGAAATTACAGGATCGACTTGGTGATGTGGCCCCCGGCCTCGACCGCACGGTCGATTACGGCATGTGGACCTTCATCGCGCAGCCGATGTTCAAGCTGCTCGCATTCCTGCACAAGCTGGTGGGCGCCTGGGGGCTTGCGATCATCGTGCTGGTGCTGCTGATCCAGGCCGCGACTTGGAAGCTCACCGAGGCGCAGTACAAGGCCGGCGCGCGCATGCGCAAGCTGCAGCCGCGGTTGAAGGCGCTGAAGGAACGTTTCGGCGACGACAAGCAGAAGTACCAGCAGGCGATGATGGAGCTGTACAAGAAGGAGAAGATCAATCCGATGGCGGGTTGCCTGCCGGCGCTGATCACCTTCCCGATCTTCTTCGCGCTGTATTACGTGCTGATCTTCAGCGTCGAACTGCGCCACGCCACGTTCCTGTGGATCCCCGACCTGTCGGCCGCCGATCCGCTGTTCATCCTGCCCGTCGTGTACGCGCTGACGATGCTCGGGCAGCAGTTCCTGACGCCGGTGCAGGGGATGGACCCGACCCAGGCCAAGATCATGAAGGCGATGCCGGTGCTGTTCGCGGTGTTGTTCTTCTTCTTCCCGGCGGGCCTCACGCTCTACTACGTGGTGCGCGGCCTCTGCATGCTGGGGCAGCAGTGGTACATCACTCGCAAGATCGACCGGGCCGACGCGCGCGCGCGGGCCTGATGCCGCGCCGCCATGCGCGAGCCAGCTGAAACCATCGTTGCCGTCGCGACCCCGAACGGGCGCGGCGGCATCGGCGTGGTGCGGGTGTCGGGCGGCGCGGCGCGCACGATCGCGAAGGCGATCTGCGGTTTCGAGCCGTCGCCGCGTCGGGCGCGGCTCATCAATTTCCGCGAGGCCGATGGCGCGACGATCGATCGCGGCCTTGCGCTGTTTTTTCCCGCGCCGCATTCCTTCACCGGTGAAGACGTGCTGGAACTGCATGCGCACGGCAGCCCGGTGGTGCTGGATGCGCTGGTGCGACGCGCCTGCGAGCTCGGTGCGCGGCCCGCGCGCGGGGGTGAGTTTTCCGAACGCGCGTTCCTCAATGGCAAGCTCGACCTGGCCCAGGCCGAAGCGGTCGCCGACCTGATCGCCGCGCGCTCGCAGGCGCAGGCGCGCGCTGCGCTGCGTTCGCTGGAAGGCGAATTTTCCCGCCGTGTCGAAGCGCTGGTGCAGACGGTCGTGCAGTTGCGCGTCGAAGTGGAAGCGGCGATCGACTTTTCCGACGACGCATCGGAAGGCGCATCGTTGCCGCGGCTCGAACGTCTGTTCGCGGCGGCCGGCGAACAATTCAATGCGTTGCTGATCGCGACACGCAACGGCGCGCGCCTGACGCGCGGCATGCACGCCGTGATCACCGGCGCACCGAACGTGGGCAAGTCGAGCCTGTTGAACGCACTGGCCGGCAGCGACCGGGCGATCGTCACCGACATTCCGGGCACCACGCGTGACGTGCTGCGCGAATCGGTCGTGTTCGACGGCGTCGAACTCACGCTCGCCGATACCGCGGGACTGCGTGAGTCGGGCGACGTGGTCGAAAGCGAAGGCATCCGTCGCGCGCGCGCGGAACTGGCTCGCGCCGACCTGGTGCTGGTCGTGGCGGAGCATGGCGAAGAACGCGCGCTCGAAACCGTGTTCGCGGGAATGCCGGAAAGCGCTGCGCGGATCCTGGTCGCCAACAAGATCGACCTCGATGGCAGTTTGCCTTTGCGCGCCGAGACGGGCGGCGTGGTGACGATCGCGCTGTCGGCGCGCACCGGCGCCGGGCTCGACCTGCTGCGCGGCGAGCTGAAACGCGTCGCGGCGGGCGGTGAAGTCGAAGGCACGTTCAGCGCGCGCAGCCGTCACGTGCTGGCGCTGGAGCGCGCGGGCGTGCACCTGGCGGCGGCGCGCGCCGCGCTGGCGAGCGCCACGCCCGAACTGATCGCCGAGGACCTGCGTGCCGTGCAACAGGCATTGGGCGAAATCACGGGCGACTTCACCAGCGAGGACCTGCTTGGCGCGATCTTCTCGATGTTCTGCATCGGGAAGTGACCGCAAGGAGCACACACGCTCGGGGTGCGCGCACCGAAAAATCCTTTGAAATTCCGGCACAACAGCCGTCCGTGCGGTTGCTACGGCGTGAAGTCCGCTGCTACAATTCCACAGCTTGATTGCAAGGTTTCAGGCGGGTCGAAAGGCGCGCTCAGGTGGCGGAACATGGACAACTCCCAGGCCGCCGGCCGGCGGCTCGCGATGCAGGTGGTGCTGGCGCAGGTCACGGTGGCCGTCATCGCCGGTTTGGCGTTCTTGACGCGCGGTGTTCCGGCCGCCATGGGTGCGCTGGCCGGGGGGCTGGTGGTCGCCTTGGGTACGCTCCTGCTAGCGCTGCCGGTTTTTGCGCCGGCACTGGCGGGGGGCGGCACGATGCTGGCGCGGTTCGCTTTTGGGACCTTGCTGAAATGGATTGTAGTGATCGTCGGGTTCTATCTGATCCTGGCGTACTGGAGGCTACCGGCGCTGCCGGCGTTGATCGGCCTGGTGGCCGCGCTGTTGGTCAATCTGGTGGTTCTGGGAATCAAGAGACGCTGAAGGCGCCTGCGCGCCCGCGGCGCGCGCCGCGAGGTGCGAGAAACGAGGATGAATGAGTGAGTGCCGAGTCGGGCGGTGAGAATTTCACCCAATACATCCAGCATCACCTGACGTTCTGGAACGCGCCGGAGCACGCCAGCGCGTTGGCGTCGCTGCACGTCGACACGCTGATCATGTCGTGCGTGCTGGGCAGCATCTTCCTGTTCTGGTTCGGGTGGTTTGCGCGCCGCGCGACCTCCGGCGTGCCCGGGAAGGGCCAGGCCTTCGTCGAGCTCGCGCTCGAATTCATCGATGGCCAGGTGAAGGACGCATGGCACGGCAGCCGCAAGTTCCTGGGTCCCTTGGCGCTGACGATCTTCTTCTGGATCCTGTTCATGAACCTCATGGACGTGCTGCCGGTGGACCTGATCCCGGCCGCGGCGGAAGCGACCGGCGCCGAACACTTCCGTCCGGTGCCGACGGCCGATGTCAACATGACGTTCGCGATGTCGCTGAGCGTGCTGATCCTGACCCTGTTCTACGGAATGCGGGCCAAGGGCATCGGCGGTTACATCAAGGGCGCGGTGTCGCATCCGTTCGTGTCGAAGAACATCTTCATGAAGGTGCTGCTGGCGCCCTTCAATATCCTGATGTTCACGATCGAAATGGTCACCCAGCCGGTCAGCCTGGCACTGCGTCTTTTCGGCAACATCTTCGCGGGCGACCTGCTGTTCATGCTGATCGCGGGCCTGATGACCCACTTCATTTCGCTGTGGTATCCCATCGGCATCATCGGGTATGTCGCGTGGAGCTTCGTGGAGCTCCTGATCATCCTGATCCAGGCTTTCATCTTCATGTATCTCGCCGTCACCTACATCGCGATGGCGCAACAGCAACATTAAACAAGGCATTGCCGCCACGACCTCTTTTCACCACGACGTTCTACCGGGAGATTCAAATGGAACAACTGATTGCACTCATCCAGGCCAACACCGCCATCGCGGCCGGCCTCATGATCGGCCTCGGCGCGCTGGGCGCCTGCATCGGCATGGGCGTCATGGGTTCGAAGTACCTCGAATCGATGGCGCGCCAGCCGGAATTGAGCCCGATGCTGACCGGCCGCATGTTCCTGCTGGTCGGCCTGATCGACGCCGACTTCTTCATCAGCCTGGCCATCGCGATGTTCTTCGCGTTCGCGAACCCGCTGCTGACCTCGGCCTTGACCCACGCCGCGGCACTGCCCCACTGACGGCTTCGCGTTCGAGTATCTGAAACCGTTGCGGGAGCATAGCGATGGACATCAATGCAACCCTGATCGGCGAAGTGATCGCGTTCCTGATCATGGTCACGCTTACGGTCAAGTTCGTGTGGCCGCCGTTGACCAGTGCGATCGAGGAGCGCCAGCGCAGGATCGCCGAAGGCCTTGAAGCGGCCGATCGTGCGCGCAAGGAACTCGCCGCTGCCGACGACAAGGCCGCCGAAGAGGTGAAGAACGCGCGCGCGGAAGCCGCCGGCATCATCGAACGCGCCAACCAGCAGGCGGCGCAGATCGTCGACAAGGCGCGCGCCGATGCATTGCTGGAAGCGGCACGTCAGAAGGCGCAGGCGCAGGCCGACATCGAGAACATGGCCCACCGTGCGCGCGCCGAGTTGCGCGGCCAGGTCGCCACGCTCGCGGTGCAGGGCGCCGAGAAGATCCTCGGCCGAGAGGTCGATGCTTCGACGCACAAGGCGTTGCTCGACGAGCTGGTTTCCGGAATCTGATCGATGACGCAGCCCCTGACCATCGCCCGTCCCTATGCCCGCGCCGCGTTCGAAATCGCGTCCGCGAGCGGCAGCCAGAACGCGTGGGCGGAAAGACTGGCGTTCGCGGCCGAGGTTGCGGCCGAACCGCAGGTCATTGCGCTGTTCGGTGATCCGCGACTGTTGCCGCAGACGCTGGCATCGCTGTTCGTGCGCCCGGGCGAAGCGGCCGATTCGGAATTTGCGCGTTTCATCGGCGTGCTGGCGGACAACCGCCGCCTGCGCGAATTGCCGGAAATCGCCGCGCTGTTCGAGCAGATGAAGCGCGACGCCGAACACGTGTTGAAAGTGCATGTGCGCAGCGCGGTGCCGCTGGACGGCGGTGAAACCGCGCGGCTCATCGAAGCGCTCAAGCGGCGCTTCAACAGCGACATCGAACTCGAGCACAGCGTCGATCCTTCGGTGCTGGGCGGCGCGGTGATCGATGCCGGCGAGACCGTGATCGACGGGTCGCTGAAGAGCCGCCTTGCCAAACTCGAAACCGCGTTGACGAGCTGAAGCCGCAAAGAGTAAAGCGTAAAGAGTCAGCAAGAGCAAAGCACGAGGCCTGCGTTTTACTGACTCACTTACTACTTACCACTAACCTGTTTTGAAGAATCGATGCGGTATCAGATTGCCGTGCGATCTCAAGGAATAAAGCAATGGCCACCACACTCAATCCTTCCGAAATCAGCGAGCTGATCAAGAGCCGCATCGAGCAATTCAAGCTCTCCGCGGAAACGCGCAACGAAGGCACGCTGACCAGCGTGTCCGACGGCATCGTGCGCATCCATGGCCTGAACGACGTGATGGCCGGCGAAATGATCGAGCTGCCCGGCGACACCTACGCGCTGGCGCTGAACCTCGAGCGCGATTCGGTCGGCGCGGTGGTGCTCGGCAAATACGAGCATCTGTCCGAAGGCAACACCGCCAAGACCACCGGCCGCATCCTCGAAGTGCCGGTCGGCCCGGAAATGCTGGGCCGCGTGGTGGACGCGCTGGGCAACCCGATCGACGGCAAGGGTCCGATCAATACCAAGCTGACGTCGCCGGTCGAAAAGGTCGCGCCCGGCGTGATCTGGCGCAAGTCGGTCGACCAGCCGGTGCAGACCGGGTACAAGTCGGTCGACTCGATGATCCCGATCGGGCGCGGCCAGCGCGAGTTGATCATCGGCGATCGCCAGACCGGCAAATCCGCGCTCGCCGTCGACACGATCATCAACCAGAAGGGCACCGGGATCAAGTGCATTTACGTCGCGATCGGACAGAAACAGTCTTCGATCGCGAACGTGGTGCGCAAGCTGGAGGAACACGACGCGATGGCGCACACCATCATCGTCGCGGCCTCGGCGTCGGAATCGGCGACGATGCAGTACATCGCGCCGTACGCCGGTTGCGCGATGGGCGAGTACTTCCGCGACCACGGCGAAGATGCGCTGATCATCTACGACGACTTGACCAAGCAGGCCTGGGCGTATCGCCAGATTTCGCTGCTGCTGCGCCGTCCGCCGGGCCGCGAAGCGTATCCGGGCGATGTGTTCTACCTGCACTCGCGCCTGCTGGAACGCGCCGCGCGCGTCAACGCGGAATACGTCGAGAAGGAAACCAACGGTGCGGTGCAGGGCAAGACCGGTTCGCTGACCGCGCTGCCGATCATCGAAACGCAGGCGGGCGACGTGTCCGCGTTCGTGCCGACCAACGTGATCTCGATCACCGACGGCCAGATCTTCCTGGAAACCGACCTGTTCAATGCCGGCATCCGTCCGGCCGTGAACGCCGGCATCTCGGTGTCGCGTGTGGGCGGTGCGGCGCAGACCAAGATCATCAAGAAGCTGTCCGGCGGCGTGAAGCTGGCGCTGGCGCAGTACCGCGAACTCGCGGCGTTCGCGCAGTTCGCGTCCGACCTCGATGCCGCGACACGTGCGCAGTTGGAACGCGGCCAGCGCGTCACCGAGCTGATGAAGCAGAAGCAGTACGCGCCGCTGTCGATCGCACAGTTGGCGATCTCGTTGTACGCGGCCGACAAGGGATACCTGGATGATCTCCCGGTTGCGCAAATCCTGCCGTTCGAGCATGCGCTGCACCAGTTCATGCAGGCCAACCACGGCGACCTGATGAAGAAGATCGTCGACACTGGTGACTGGAACGCCGACATCGAAGGTACCTTCAAGTCGGCGCTGGACGAATTCAAGAAAACGGGAAGCTGGTAAAGCCGGCAAAGAGTCAATGGTAAAGAGCAAAGGGTAGAAGCAGGAGCGCGGGTTCCGCATAGCTCCTTACTTACAGGCCACGAAGTGGCCGACTTACCCTTCACTCTTCACCGCGAGCAAAGCGAGCACACATGGCAGGCGCAAGAGAAATCCGCAGCAAGATCAAGAGTGTCGCGAACACCCGCAAGGTGACCAGCGCGCTGCAGATGGTGTCTGCGTCCAAGATCCGCAAGGCGCAGGATCTGATGCAGACCTCGCGGCCGTATGCGCTGCACATGCGCAACGTGGTCGCGCACATCGCGCAGGCGAACACCGACTACCGACACCCGGCGTTGCGCGAACGCGAGATCAAGCGCGTGTGCTATCTCGTCGTCTCGACCGATCGCGGCCTGTGCGGCGGCTTGAACGCCAACCTGTTCCGCAAGGTGCTGGCCGACATCCACGGCTGGGAACAGAAGGGCGTCGGCGTCGAGATCATCGCGATCGGCCAGAAGGCCGCGCAGTTCTTCCGCCGCATCAGGGTCAACCTGGTCGGCACGCTCACGCATCTGGGTGATCATCCGCGCCTGGAAAAACTGATCGGCGTGATGAAGATCGCCGACGACGGTTTCATGCAGGGCAAGATCGACCGCGTCTATCTTTGCTACAACCAGTTCGTCAACACCATGACGCAGCGCGCGACGGTGGACGTGTTGTTGCCGATCCCGGCCATGGCCGAGGAAATCAAGACCGGCGAAGGCGACGAACTTCACCCCGCTTCGGGCGATGCGAAGGTCGAGCGCGCGACAAGTTGGGATTACCTGTACGAACCGGATGCAGAAACGGTGATCCGGCACGTGCTGAACCGTTACTTCGAAGCGATGGTGTACCACGCGACGCTGGAGAACCTGGCCAGCGAACACGCGGCGCGGATGGTGGCGATGAAGGCCGCGTCCGACAACGCCACCAAAGCCATCGGCACGCTGACGTTGGTTTACAACAAGGCGCGCCAGGCAGCCATCACCCAGGAAATTTCCGAAATCGTCGGCGGCGCCGCCGCGGT
>DATNAW010000181.1:0-2312 GCA_035572335.1 Rhodanobacteraceae bacterium | reverse complement strand
CAGCCCCGTGATGTGCCGCTTCGGCGATTCGCCGACCGGCCGTTTCCGTGGACCGGGCTGCGAATACGCGCAAATGCCGGCCAAGGTGCATTACGACGCGCTCACCACCACGACCGGAAAAGTCTGGCCCGCGGGGAATCTATAGTGTCCCGTCCCGTGAACAAGCTTGCGCATTCGCCGCGCCTTTTTGCGCCTGGCGGTGTTGCGGCTCCTCACCATGGTGCCGCCATGGCTCGTCGCCACGCCTTGCCAGTCACAAAAATGCGCTGGCGACTTCATCAAGTTGCTCACGGGACGGGACACTGATGGCGAAGAAACTGTCGGAGGTGGACGTGGTGCTGGTGGGCTTCGGCTGGACCGCATCGATCATTGCGCAGGAACTCACCGACGCCGGCGCCAACGTGCTGGCGCTCGAACGCGGCGGCTGGCGCGACACCGTGCCGGATTTTTCCGTTGCCCACATCCAGGATGAATTGCGTTACGCGGTGCGCAAGCAGATCTTCGAGGAAACCCAGCGCAGCACGCTCAGCTTTCGCAACCGGCCCGACCAGCTCGCACTGCCGATGCGCCAACTCGGTTCGTTCCTGCCGGCCGCGGGGGTGGGCGGCGCAGGCGTGCACTGGAATGGGCAGAACTGGCGATTCCTGCCGGCCGATTTCCTGCTGCGCACCCACAACGAACAGCGCTACGGCAAGAAGGCGATCCCGGACGACATGACGATCCAGGACTGGGGCGTCACCTACGAGCAACTGGAACCGTACTACGACAAGTGGGAATACCTGTGCGGCATTTCCGGCAAGGCCGGCAACCTCGGCGGCGCGATCCAGCCGGGCGGCAATCCGTTCGAAGGTCCGCGTCGGCGCGACTATCCGCTGCCGCCGCTGAAGCGCTGCGCGGCCACGCAACTGTTCGACAAGGCCGCGCGCGAAGTGGGCTTCCATCCGTTCCCCGCGCCCGCGGCGAATACATCCAAGCCTTACGTCAATTCGCTGGGCGTGCAAATGGGCCAGTGCACGTTTTGCGGCTACTGCGAATGGTTCGGCTGCGCCAACTATTCCAAGGCCAGCCCGCAGAGCACGATCCTGCCGGTGCTGCTGAAGAAGGACAACTTCAGTTTCCGCACGCATTCGAGCGTGGTGCGCGTGCTGACCGATTCCGCGGGCAAGCGCGCGACCGGCGTGGTGTACGTCGACCAGGATGGCAAGGAATACATCCAGCCCGCGCAAATGGTGGTGCTGTGCGCGTTCGCGCACCACAACGTGCACCTGCTGCTGGTGTCGAAGATCGGCACGCCCTACGACCCGGTCGGCAACACCGGCGTGGTCGGGCGCAATTACGCGTACCAGGTGTCGAGCGATGTCAACGTCACCTGCAAGGAACGCCTGAACCCGTTCATGGGCGCGGGTGCGCTCGGCCAGGTCGTCGACGATTTCAACGGCGACAATTTCGACCATACCGGCAAGGGTTTCATCGGCGGCGGCTACATCGCGCTGTGGAACACCGGCGGCCGGCCGATCCTGCAGGAATACCTGCCCAAGGGCACGCCCAAGTGGGGCGCGGGCTGGAAGAAGGCGCTGCACGAGGATTACCTCTACTCCACCCACATGCAGTGCCACGGCGGGATGATGAGCTACCGCAACAACTATCTCGACCTCGATCCGGCCTATACCGACGACTACGGCAATCCGCTGCTGCGCCTGACCTTCGACTTCTACGACAACGAACACGCGATGTCGAAGTTCCTCACCGATCGCGCCACCGACATCGCCAACGCCATCCCGAATCGCGGCATCAATCCCAAGCCGCGCAAGGGCCATTATTCGATCGTTCCGTACCAGACCACCCACAACACCGGCGGCGCCGCGATGGGCAGCGATCCGCGCACCAGCTTCGTCAATCCGTTCCTGCAATCGTGGGACGTGCCCAACCTGTGGGTGATGGGTTCCAGCGTGTTTCCGCAGAATCCCGGCTACAACCCGACCGGCACCGTGGGCGCGCTGGCGTTCTGGGCCGCCGACGCGATGAAGCGTTACATGAAAAACCCGCAGCCGCTGGTGCGGACGTGAACGCGCGGCGGCTCATCGCGGGCGTATTGGCGTTGGCATGCGCTGGCGTCGCGGTGGCGGCGGTGCAGGTGTATGCCCCTGTGCGTTCCCATCACGCCTGGACTTCCATCGAAACCGGCCGCTACCTCTCGCGCGCCGGCGATTGCGAGTCGTGCCACACCGCGGAAGGCGGCAAACCGTACGCGGGCGGGCGGCCGGTACCGACGCCGTTCGGGATCATCTATTCGACCAACATCACGCCCGATC
>DATNAW010000180.1:0-5143 GCA_035572335.1 Rhodanobacteraceae bacterium | reverse complement strand
GCCGCGCCGTCAGGCGCCGGGAAGTCGACGCTTGTGAATGCCTTGCTGGCGCGCGAACCCGGGATCGCGTTGTCGATCTCGCACACCACGCGCGCGCCGCGGCCTGGCGACATCAATGGCGTGCAATACCAGTTCGTCGATTGCGCGACGTTCGAGGCGATGGTCGCGCACGGCGATTTCCTGGAACACGCGGATGTGTTCGGCAATTACTACGGCACCTCGCGCCGGGCGGTCGAGCCGATCCTCGAAACAGGCCGTGACGTGTTATTGGAGATCGACTGGCAAGGTGCCGAACAAGTGAGGCGCACGATGCCGGAATGCGTGTCGATCTTCATCCTGCCGCCTTCGCGCGCCGAACTGGAACGCCGCTTGCGGGCGCGCGCGACCGACAGCGAAGCGACCATCGAGAAGCGGCTGACCGCGTCGCGCGAGGAAATCGCGCATGCCGACGCGTTCGATTGCATCGTGGTGAATGATCATTTCGAGGACGCGGCGGCGGCGTTGCAGGCCATCGTGCGCGACGCACGCGCGGGGCGTCCGTTGCCGCCGGATCGCCATGCAGCACTGATCGCGCAGTTGCTGGCTTGATCGCCGCGCGCATGGCGGTTCCGCTAACCTAGCGCGTTTGTGGATTCGGGCTTTGCCGCTTCGCGATGAATGCTGTCCCCGCCAATCAGAAGACATCGCCCGACGCGCTGGTGCAGGTGCGCGGCCTGCGCACGCGCATCGGCGCGAAGACGATTTTCGATGGGCTGGACCTGGACGTGCCGCGCGGCAGCATCACCGCGATCATGGGGCCGTCGGGTACCGGCAAGACCACGTTGCTGCGCCACATCACGGGCCAGTTGCGGCCGGATGCCGGCAGCGTGATCGTGGATGGCGAGGACGTCCCCAAACTCTCGCGGCGCGCGTTGTTCGGCTTGCGCGAACGGATCGGGTTCCTGTTCCAGAACTCGGCGCTGCTGACCGACTTCAGCGTGTTCGAGAACGTCGCGTTCCCGCTGCGCCAGCACGCCAAGTTGCCGGAAGAATTGCTGCGCAACATCGTGTTGACCAAGTTGCAGGCGGTGGGCCTTCGCGGCGCGGCGCAATTGATGCCCAGCGAACTTTCCGGCGGCATGGCGCGGCGCGTGGCACTCGCGCGCGCGATCGTGTTCGACCCGATGCTGATCCTTTACGACGAACCGTTCGTCGGGTTGGATCCGATCGCGTTGAACCAGGTGCTGCGCCTGATCAGGACCCTCAACAAGACGCTCGGCATCACCTCGATCCTGGTCGCGCATGAACTCGCCGCGATCCGGCAGGTGGCCGATCGCGTGTACCTGATCGCGAACGGCAAGCTGGTCGCGCAGGGTGCGCCGGATGAACTGGTGCACCAGGATTCGCCGTGGACGCGACAATTCTTCGGCGGTGAAGCGGACGGTCCTGTGCCGTTCCAGTACCCGGCGCCGGACTATGCGACCGAACTCGGGTTTGCGGAGCGCGCGCGATGAACGCGAATCTGCGCCGCAACTGGTTGCTGCAAGGCATCGCCTCGGTCGGCGATTGCGGCCTGTTCTTCGTCGCGGTGCTCGGTGCGCTGCCGAAAAGCCTGCGCCACTGGCGCGAGACGTGCCGGCAGGTCTGGTTCGTCGGTGCGATGAGCCTCGTGATCGTGATGACCTGCGGGTTGTTCGTCGGCATGGTGCTTGCGCTGCAGCTTTACTACACGCTGTCGATCTTCGGCGGCACCGCGGCGCTGGGCACCGTCGTTGCATTGAGCCTGTTCCGCGAACTCGGCCCCGTGGTGACCGCGTTGCTGGTGGCGGGACGCGCGGGCACCGCGGTCACCGCCGAGATCGGCCTGATGCGTGCGACCGATCAGCTTGATGCGATGTCGATGATGGCGGTCGATCCGCTGGCCTATGTCGCGTCGCCGCGTTTCCTCGCCGGCGTGATCGCGATGCCGTTGCTCGCCTGCGTGTTCAACGCGATGGGCATCTTCGGCGGGCACCTCGTCGGCGTGACCTGGCTCGGCCTCGACAACGGCACGTTCTGGGGCAACATGACTTCGACCGTCGACCTGCACCGGGACATCCTGGACGGCCTGTACAAAAGCATCGTGTTCGGCGGCGTGGTCAGCCTGATCGCGGTGTTCCAGGGCTACACCGCGCCGCCGACGAGCGAAGGCGTCGCGTATTCCACCACCCGAACGGTGGTGTTCTCGTCGATCGTGATCCTCGCGTTCGATTTCGTGATGACGGCCTTCATGACCTGACATCCGCATTGGTGATCGCATGAATCCAAGACCTTCCTACGCCATCGGCACCGGCCTGTTCATCCTGCTGGGCTTCGCCGCACTGGCCTATCTCGCGACCCAGACCACGTCGGTCGCAAACGGCATTTCCAACGGCAACGGCTACACGCTGAAGGCTCGCTTCCAGAACATCGGCCAGTTGAAGGCGCGCGCGCCGGTGAAGATCGCGGGCGTGCGCATCGGCGACGTGCAATCGATCCAGCTCGAGCCGCAGCGGATGGATGCGCTGGTGACGATGTCGATCGACAAGCAGTACAACGACATTCCCGACGACTCGTCGGCCGCGATATTCACCAGCGGTTTACTGGGTGACCAATATGTTGGCATCGAGCCGGGCGGTTCGCCCACGTTCCTGAAGAACGGCGACGAGATGGTGCTTACCCAATCGGCGATGAGCATCGAAAACCTGATCGGCAAGTTCCTCGTCAACGGCGGTCCGAAAGCGAGCAGTCCCGATTCGGCGCCGGCCTCCAGCGCGCCACCGCCATCCGGCAAACCCTGAAACTTTTTGCTCCCCGCAAGACGTGGAGCATGAGGAGAATTCCATGTTGAAGCGTTCCATGTTGCTGCTGATGGCTATGCTTTTCGGCATTGCGTGCGCCGTGCCGGCGTTCGCCGCCGCCGAGCAGACGCCGCAGCAGATCGTGCAGTCGATTGCCGACCAGCTCGGCACGGCGATCCAGGGCCACCAGGCCGAACTTCGCCAGCATCCCGACGGCGTCATCAAGATCATCGACAGCATCGTGCTGCCGCATTTCGATACGGACTACGCCTCGCTGCTGGTGCTCGGGCGGCACGCACGCGAAGCCTCACCGGCACAGCGCGTCGCGTTCGCGCGCGCTTTCTACAACGCATTGACCCACCGCTATGCGGAAGGCCTGGTGGCCTACACGCGCGGATCCGTGAAAGTGTTGCCGGCGGAGGGTTCACTGGACCAGCGCCGCACCATCGTGCGCACCCAGGTGCTGCTGACCAGCGGCAAGAACCTCTCGGTCGATTACGCGTTCCGCAAGACGGCGTCCGGTGAATGGAAAGCCTACGACGTGATCATCGAAGGCATTTCGTACATCACCAATTACCGCAACCAGGTCGATGCCGAGATCCAGAAGGAAGGCATCGATGGACTGATCAGGCGCCTGCAGAGTGAAGGCGCCGGCGCCATCGACCAGATGAAGCAGGACACCGGGAAATGACGATGGCGCGGTTGGACGCCAATGCCGAAAAGGTGATGCTCGGCACGCCCGACCGCGACACGCTGGCGTTGTCGGGTGCGCTGACGTTCGCGACCGCGGCGCGCGCCTTCGCCGAAGGTTCCCGTGCACTGCGGTCGGGTGCGCAAACGCGGCTTGATCTGGGCGGGTTGGCGCGTGCCGACAGCGCAGGCCTGGCCTGCGTCCTGGGGCTTGCCGCGATCGCCAGCCGCGCGGGACGGCGGCTCGGCGTGGTGCATTGGCCGGAAGGGCTGCGTGCTCTCGCGGAAGTTTGTGACGTCGAAGGCTTGCTGGAGCCGCGCGCAGCCGCTTGACGTTTCAGCTGCTGGAACTTGCGGGCGGCGGATTGATGCTGCTGGACGGAGGCGGCGTTGCCACGCTCGATGGCGCAGCGGGTGCCGGAGTCGCGGCGCTCCCGGCCGGTGCGGGTGTGCTCGCGCCTGACGCGGGCGTCGCGTTCTGATTGAGCCCGTGCGACTGTTCGTACTGCTGCTGCTGTTGCAGCAACTGGTCGATGTCCTGGTCGCCATTGTCGCTCGGCGTCGTGCCCTGCAATTCCTCGATGGCCGACATCGGCGGGTTGCCGTAATAGATCTCGTACAGGCGATGCTGCCGGTACGCATCGCGCACGAACGCGTAGGGATCGTAGGCCGAGTCGATCATCGGGTCGATCGACAGCGCGCTGGCACGCAGGGTCACGAGATAGGCGATCGACGGCAGGTATTGCGCATGCCATTTGAAATCGTGTTCGCGCGCGTACCAGCCGAGCGGATCGAAATAACTGTCCACCGGCAGCCGCCACACGTCGCGCAATGTCGTCGGGCCGACAAACGGCAACACCAGGTACGGACCTTCCGGTACGCCCCAATGCGCCAGCGTCACCCCGAAATCCGTGGGGTGCGCGGTCAACTTCATGTCGCTGGCCGGATCGAAGAAGCCGAGGAAGCCGACGGTCGAGTTGATCAGGAAACGCCCCGTCGATTGCATCGCGGGCTCCGGCCGGCCCTGCAGTACCTCGTTGACGATGGTCACGGGGGTGCGCAGGTTGGCGAAGAAATTGCTGATCAGCACGCGCCCCTTCGGGCCGGTGACCTTGGTGTAGGCCTTGGCCGCCGGCCGGATCGCCACCTTGTCCGCGAACTGGTTGAACGCGAACATCTTGCGGTTGAAGTTCTGCAGCGGATCGTCGGTGCGTGGCGGCGCCACCGCGCACGCGGCCAGCGCGCCGCTCAGGGCGGCAACGGTCATGCAATGCAGGATGCGGGAACGGCGGGTGCTGGACATGCGTCGTGGATGCGGCCGAAGGGTGGGCGTTGCAAGCGCGCAATTCTAAACGCATCGGTCCAAAAAAGAATCTGCCACGAGTCCAGCCGCGGCCGGCATTCAGGGTGCTTGCGCTACGGGCGGCGCCCGGTCGACAAATCCCCCGGTGCTGGTACAATCTGGAAGTTTGCGATACAGCGGAAGCTCACATGGCACGCATCACCGTCGAAGACTGCCTGAAGGTGGTCGACAACCGTTTCGAACTGGTCCTGATGGCCACCCGCCGCGCGCGCCAGCTGGAAAACGGCGTCGAGCCCACGATCAACCCCGAGAACGACAAGCCGACCGTGCTGGCGTTGCGCGAAATCGCCGA
>DATNAW010000179.1:0-6472 GCA_035572335.1 Rhodanobacteraceae bacterium | reverse complement strand
TGTACAACGCGGACGGCACGCTGGCCAACAATGCCGCCGCCGGCGACCGTCCGTTGTTCGGCACTTCCAAGAACACGGCGAACGCGTCGGTCTTCTATGAAGACGCGCACTGGAACGCACGCCTCAACTACACCTATCGCTCCAAGTTCTACGACGGCGTGATGTCCAGTACGGGCCAGATGGCGCTATTGCCGTATTGGCAGTCGGGGCAGGGTTATCTGTCGCTCTCCGCGGGCTACAAGCTCAACGATCATTTGAGCTTCTCGTTCGACGCGATGAACCTCAACAACCCGCACCTGAAGTATTTCATCAACGGGTCGCAGGCTGGCCTGGGCTTCAGCACCGCGCCGGAAGCGTTCTACGTGAACGGACGCCAGTACTATTTCAACGTGAACTTCAAGTTCGGCAGCGGATCGCCGGCACCGTTGCCACCGGCAACACCGCCTCCACCGCCGGCACCGGAAGCCGCGCCGCCTCCACCCCCGCCGCAGAACGTGGTCATCGATCTGCGTGGCGTGAACTTCAAGTTCGACCGGCCGAAGAAGGGCGAGAACAACATCGATCCGACGCTCAAGCCGCCGGCGTCGGAGTCGCTCGCGATCCTCAGCCAGGCCGTGGATACCCTCGATCGCTATCCGCAGGTGCAGGTCGAGATCGACGGCTACACCGACTCGAAGGGCAGCGAGAAGTACAACCAGGGTCTGTCCGAGCGTCGCGCCAACATCGTCGATGCTTACCTGACCTCGCACGGCGTCGCGGCCAGCCGCATCACCGCGGTCAAGGGTTTCGGCGAGGCCGATCCCGTGGACACCAACGACACCGCGGCGGGCCGCCAGCGCAACCGTCGCGTCGAATTCAAGGTCGGAGGCGAGGGCATCCAGCAAGGCCAGCCGCAGCAGCAATGAAGTGATGCCGGTGGCGCATGTCACTGGCAACATCGAGTCGCACCTCGGCGCGTGTTGCAAGGCACGCGTCGAGCGCAACCGGGTTTCATCGGAGTGAAGTGAGTTGCTCTCCAGCGTTGCGGGCCGGTATTGGCATCCCGGCCCGTTTTTTTTACGCGTGAGGTGCGAGGATCGGAGCGGGAGGAAACGGCATGCGCGGATTTCGCCGTCTTGCATCGACAGCGTTCGGATTGTTGTGGATGGCCGGTGTGCCGGTGTGCGTTGCCGGAAGCGCGCCCCGACCCGACACGCCGCCGCCGCCCTCAGTGCTGGTCGATCAGGTCGGCTACGACACCGCGGCACCCAAGCATGCGATCGTGCAAGGTTCCGCGGGGGACCGCTTCGCGGTCTACAAGGTCGTCGACGTCGCAACCGGCAAAACGGTGCTGCAAGGCTCGCCGCAGCCGGCGGGTCAGGTCGATCACTGGAACGATTGGCATGACTGGACGATCGACTTCTCCGCGCTGAAGACGCCTGGCACGTATCGCGTGGAGGTCGGCGGCAACGCCGATGCGTTCTCGTTTCCGTTCCGCATCGCGGATGACGTGCTGGAACGCTACACGCTCTCGAACGTCATCTATTACTTCAAGGGTCAGCGCGTCACCGGCGATTTCGATCGCGCCGATGCCCACCTGAAGAATCTCGATCCGGCAGGGCCCGCTTACGTGGATCTGCGCGGCGGCTGGCTCGCCGCGACCGGTGATTACGGCGTGCATCTCGCCGAAGGCAATCATCAGGAAGTGTCACTGGTGGCGTGGAGCCTCATCGCGACGCTGCGCAATCTCGAGGCCGCGCACAATCCGGACTTCGCGCAATACGAACGGCGGCTGCTGGACGAGGCGACCTACGGTGCCGACTTCCTGGTCCGCATGCACGTGCCCCACGGCTCGTTTTACGAAAGCATCGGTGCGCCCGGCAAGCTGAAACTCGCGAAGGACCGCCTGATCAATCCGACCAATTACCGCCAGGTCATCAAGACCACGCCCGGCAGCGCGGGAGCGGCCGAAGAGGGCACGGCCGCGTGGCCGCGCGATTACGAAGCGGGCTTCCGCAATGGCGGCGGCATGGCCATCGCCGCGCTCGCGGCGGCGAGCACGCTGCCGGATCACGGCGCCTACTCAAACCGGCAATACCGCGAAACCGCCGAAGATGCATTTCGCTATCTGCAGCAACACGATCGCGAACTGCTGGCCGACGGCAAGCCGGACATCGTCGATGATTTCTGCGCGCTGCTGGCAGCGACGGAGTTGTATCGCGCCACCCACGAGGAAACCTGGCGCACGCCCGCGGATGCATGGGCGGATCGTCTGATGGCGAAACTCACCACGCACGGCGGCCTTCGCGACTATTGGCGCGTCGATGAGGGCCCCGATCCGTTCTTCAATGCCACCGACGACGGCATGCCGGTGATAGCGCTGGCTGAATACGCAGCCATCGCCACGCCTGCGCGCACACGGAAAGTGCGCGACGCGATCCGTCGCTCGATGGCATTCCAACTCCGCATCACCGCCGACACCGACAATCCGTTCGGTTACGCGCGCGAACTGGTGCGCCTGAAGGACGGCACCACCGCCGTGAAGTTCTTCTTCCCGCACGGTGCAGAAGGAACCTGGTGGCAGGGCGAGGATGCGCGGCTCGCGTCGTTGGCCGCCGCCGCGCGCGCCGCAGCGCCGATGTTCACGGACGATCCTGCGTTCCAGTCCAGGCTGCAGGAATACGCGTGGAACCAGTTGCACTGGATCCTCGGGCGCAACCCCTACGACACCAGCATGCTGATCGGCAGCGGGCACCGCAACATCCAGTACATGTTCTTCGACTCATGGGAATACACCAGCGCGCCCGGTGCGATCATCAACGGCATCACCTCGGGGCTCGACGCGGAAGACGACGGCATCGCGTTCGATCTCGGCTACGCGCAAACCGGCAAGGACGATGACTGGCGTTGGGGTGAACAGTGGCTGCCGCATGCGGCGTGGTACATATACGCGATCAGCTTGCCGCACGAGTAAGCGTTCGGTGCATCAACTCGGAGAAACTTCATGCGCATGAGCTGGCTGCCGATCATTGCCGTGACGTGGGCGTTCGCGAGCATGGCAACTGCCGCAGTGCCGACATGGTCACTGTTGCCCCAGCCTGCCGAGATGCATCCAGCTGCCCAAGGCGCGGTGACGGTCTCCGATGGCGATCGCGTGCTGGTACAAGCCGCGGGCGACGCGCAGGCGCTTGCGGTCGCGCGGCACTTCGCGGTCCTGGTTGCCGAGACGCGCAGCCTGCATCTGCGCGTGGAAACGCAAGCGGACAATTCCTTGCCGGCCGCGATCGTGTTACGGCTTGATCCACATGCCGATGTCGCGAACGACGCGGGTTATCGCATCATGATCGGCGAGGGCCGCATCGAAATCACGGCGCGCGCAGCACGTGGTTTGTTCTACGGCAGCGTTACGGTTTGGCAATTGCTCACGCCGGATGACGCAAAGGGCGCGGTCCGAGTGGCGGACGGAAGCATCGCCGATCATCCGCGGTTTGCATGGCGCGGCCTGATGCTGGATTCGGCCCGTCACTTCCAGAGCGTGGCCGACATCGAGAAGTTGATCGACTGGATGTCGCTGCACAAGTTGGACGTGCTGCACTGGCATCTTACCGATGACCAGGGCTGGCGTTTGCAGATTCCGCAATACCCCGAGCTCACGAAGATCGGCGCCTGCCGCCAGGCGGTGGGTCCGGATGCCGCGCTTACCGGCAGTCCGGACAAGTCGTACTGCGGCTTTTACACCGACGCGCAAGTGCGCGAGATCGTCCACTACGCATCGCAACGTTTCATCGAGATCGTGCCGGAGATCGATATCCCCGGCCATGCGCAGGCAGCGATCGCGTCCTATCCATGGCTGGGCGTCACCGGCAAGCGGCCGCAGGTCGGCACCGATTGGGGCGTCAACACCTGGCTGCTGCGGCCGGACGCGCGCACGCTGAAGTTCGTCAACGCCGTGATGGACCACGTGATGGCGCTGTTTCCCTCGAAATACATCCACATCGGTGGCGACGAAGCGGCCAAGGACCAGTGGCAGGCTTCGCCCGAAGTGCGCACGCACATGCACGCGCTCGGCTTGAAGAACATGGATCAGTTGCAGGGCTGGTTCACCACGCAAGTCGCCAATTACCTGGCACAACACGGACGCACCGCGGTGGGCTGGGATGAAATCCTGCAAGGCAAGGTGCCGGCGTCGGCGGTGATCATGTCGTGGCACGAACCCGCGGGCGCGCTCGATGCGTTGACGCAGGGCCATGACGTGGTGATGGCTTCATCGCCCACGCTGTACCTCGATCACTATCAATCGAATTTGCACGACGAGCCACCCGGGCGGCCGGACGTGGAATCGCTGAAGGACGTGTACGACTACAACCCGGTGCTCGCGGGGGCGACGGCGGCCGAGGCGAAACACATCCTCGGCGTGCAGGCGAACCTGTGGGCGGAATACATGCCGACCTTCGCGCGCGTCCAGCACGCGGTGTTCCCGCGCATTGCGGCGTTGGCGGAAGTGGCGTGGTCGCCGGCAGCCGCGCACGATTGGCGTTCGTTCCTCGATCGGATGCCCGCGGAACTGGCGCGTTACCAGGCATTGGGCATCGCGTATGCCGACAGCGCGTTCGCGCCGGCTTTCGCATTGAGCATGGGTGCGCATGGGACGGTTGATGTCGTGCCGTCCAACCAGGCGGATTTCGGCACGATCCGCTACACCACCGACGGCACCGCGCCGAATGTCGCGTCGACGATCTACTCGAAACCGCTGTCATTCCCGCAGCGTTCCACCAGCACGCTGCGCGCCGCGACGTTTGCCGCCGGCGGCTTCGAACTCGCCGCGCCGCGCAGGCAAACCGTCGACGCGGCCGCGTTGCTCACCCGCAACAGCGACCAAATCGACGCCTGCAAGAACCAGCTCGTGTTGCGGCTGGAAGACGATCGTCCGCTCGAAGGGCCGCGCCCGGTTTACAAGGTCGACATCGAGAACATGTGCTGGTTCTGGAAGAAGGCGCCACTGGATGGCGTCAAGCGGATCGCGCTGACGGTCGGCAACCTGCCATGGAACTTCGCGTTGTGGACCGACGATGCGAAAGTCGTCACGCGGTCGAAAGCCACGCCGGCGGGCGAGTTCCAGGTGCATCTTGATTCATGCCAAGGGCCGTTGCTGGCCACGCTGCCGTTGGCGAAAGCCGCGCAAACAAAACTGCAGACCACGTTGACGAGCGACATTCCGGCGACCCAGGGCGATCACACGCTGTGCGTGTTCGCGACCGGCGATCCACGCGATGGCATGTGGGCGATCGGGAAGGCGCAGCTGCTGACGCAATGACGTCAGCGCTTCAACAGTCCCGTCGCACGTCCGACCTTGGTGAACGCCGCGATCGCGCGATCCAGGTGTTCGCGCGTGTGCGCCGCGCACATCTGGGTGCGGATGCGTGCCTTGCCTTCCGCGACGACCGGATAGAAGAATCCGATCGCGTAGATGCCTTCGTCCAGCAGGCCCGCCGCCATGGCTTGCGCGAGTTTGGCGTCGTGGGTCATCACCGGCACGATGGGATGGTTGCCGGGCTTGATCTCGAAACCGGCCTTGGTCATCGCGTCGCGGAAATACTTCGTGTTCTCCGCGAGTTTCTCGCGCAGGCTTCCAGCTTCGTCCAGCATCTTCAGTACTTCGATCGACGCCGCGACCAATGCCGGCGGCAACGAGTTGGAGAAAAGGTACGGCCGCGAACGCTGCCGCAGCATGTCGATGATTTCCTTGCGGCCGGTGGTGAAGCCGCCCACCGCGCCACCCAGCGCCTTGCCGAGCGTGCCGGTGAAGATGTCGATCTTGTCCATTACGCCGTGCACTTCGGCCGAGCCGCGTCCTGTCTTGCCGAGGAAGCCGGTCGCGTGGCATTCATCGATGTGCACCAGTGCGTTGTGCTTTTTCGCGAGCGCGGTGATCTGGTCCAGCGGTGCCACCACGCCGTCCATCGAGAACACGCCGTCCGACGAAATCAGCTTGGTGCGCGCGCCCGCGTCGTCGGCGGCCTGCAACTGTTTTTCCAGATCGGTGACGTCGCCGTTGGCATAGCGATAACGCTTGGCCTTGCACAGGCGGATGCCGTCGATGATCGAGGCGTGGTTCAGCGCGTCGGAAATGATCGCGTCGTTCTCGCCCAGCAGCGGTTCGAACAAGCCGCCGTTGGCATCGAAGCAGGCGGCGTACAGGACCGCGTCGTCGGTGCCGAAGAACTTCGCGATGTCATGTTCGAGTTGCTTGTGCAGATCCTGGGTGCCGCAGATGAAACGCACCGACGCCATGCCGAAGCCGTGCGTATCCAGCGCCTTCTTGGCGGCCTCGATCAGGCGCGGATGGTCGGCAAGGCCGAGGTAATTGTTGGCGCAGAAGTTCAGCACCTTGCGGCCGTCGGCCAACGTGATTTCGGCCGACTGCGGCGAGGTGATGACGCGTTCATCCTTGTACAGGCCCGAGTCTCGGATGGATTCGAGTTCTTCGTGAAGG
>DATNAW010000178.1:0-10092 GCA_035572335.1 Rhodanobacteraceae bacterium | reverse complement strand
CCTACGGCACGCTGATCGCGGTGCTGGGCGCGTTCACGTTGTCCAACCAGATCACCCACGAATCGGGGCTGGTGGCGGTGACGATCATGGGCATCACGCTGGGCAACCTGCGCGGCATCCACATCGACCACATCATGGACTTCAAGGAGCACCTGTCCACGCTGCTGGTGTCGCTGCTGTTCGTGGTGCTGGCCGCGCGCCTGCACTGGCCGCTGCCGCCGGGCATGTTGATGGCGGGCATCCTGATATTCGTGGTGGCGCAGTTCGTGATCCGTCCGGTGTCGATTGGGGTGGCGACGTTCGGCAGCAACCTGAATTGGCGTGAGCGCGCATTGATCGGTTTCGTGTCGCCGCGCGGCATCGTCGCGGCGTCGGTGTCGTCGCTGTTTGCGCTGCGGCTGGGTGACTTGGGCGTGCACGGCGCAGACGCGCTGGTGCCGCTGGTATTCATCCTGATCATCGCGACCGTCGTGTTGCAAAGCGCGACGGCAAGGCCGCTGGCGCGCTGGCTCAAGGTGGCCGACCCCGATCCGGATGGCGTGCTGATTTTCGGTTCCGACGAGGTCGCGCGCGGCATCGCGCAAGCGCTGGCGGATCAGAAGTTCCAGGTGGTGCTGGCGGACGACGACTGGGAAGGCATCAGCAAAGCGCGGATGGCCGGATTGACCACGTTCTTCGGTAATCCCACCTCGCAGCACGCGGCGTTGAATCTGGACCTGACCGGCATCGGACGTTTGCTGGCGATGTCGAACCGGCGCGAACTGAATTCGCTGGCGTGCCTGCACTATCGCCAGGAGTTCGGGCGCGAGCAGGTCTACCGTTTGCGCGTGCTGGCGCCGGAGGATGCCAACAACCGCTCCGCGTTCGCCGGTAACCTTCGCGCGAAGGCGTTGTTCGGCGCCGACATGACGCGCACCCGCTTCGTCGAATTGCTGGACAGCGGTTGGCGCATCAAGACCAATGCGTTGACCGAGGCGTTCGGCTGGCCGGATTTCGTGGCGCAGCATGGCGCGGACACAGTGCTGCTGTTTGGTCTGGAGCCGAACGGAAAATTGCGGGTGAACAGCAATCGCGAGAAGACCGAGCCGCGTCCCGGCTGGACGGTCATCGCGCTGGTGCCGCAGCAGCAGGGCGCGCGCGTGGATGCGGCGGCGGCCTGATCGTGGCGGTTATCCTTGCGCGATGCTTTACCTTGCCTCGCAATCCCCGCGCCGTCGCGAACTGCTCGCGCAGATCGGCGTCGATTTCGAAATCGTCGACGTGGATGTGCCCGAGGTGCGTGGCGCGGACGAAGCGCCACGCACGTACGTCGAACGCGTGGCGCGCGCGAAGGCACGCGTGGGTTTGCAGTCGGTGATAGCGCGTGATCCGCATGCCATCGTGCTCGGCGCCGACACCGAAGTCGTGCTGGACGAGCGCGTGTTCGGCAAACCGCATGATGCCGAGGCGGCCGCGGCGATGCTGCGCGCGTTGTCGGGACGCACCCACGTGGTGATCTCGGTGGTGTGTTGCGCTACCGCGTCTGCCGAAAACATCGCGATGTGCGAGTCGGCGGTCACGTTCGCGGACCTGGACGAACATGCGATTGCGGATTACGTCGCCACCCGCGAACCATTCGGCAAGGCCGGCGGTTACGCGATCCAGGGCAGGGCGGCCGCCTTCGTCACGCACCTGTCGGGCAGCTATTCGGGCGTGATGGGCTTGCCGCTGTTCGAAACCGCGCGGCTGCTGCGCGGTGCCGGCGGTGCGGCCTGACCGCGACTGAACGGGCGCGATTGCTGCATCGACAGGTACAGACCGCCCGGGCTATAACGGGTGAGCCGGTTTGCGGGATGCCTTCGAGGGGTGCCTTTTGCCAGCCGACGCACGCGCAGGAAAGTGCGGACGATGATCGCGGCAGTGACGACTGCCTTCCAACAGCCCACGAGCGCCCGACATGACCGAGGAAATCCTGATCAACGTGACGCCCCGCGAGGCGCGGGTCGGCGTGGTCGAGAACGGCATGCTGCAGGAAGTCCACGTCGAGCGCAGCGGGCATCGCGGATACGTCGGCAACATCTATTGCGGACGCGTGAAGCGCGTGATGCCCGGCATGCAGGCGGCGTTCGTGGACATCGGGCTCGAGCGCAGCGCATTCCTGCACGCGGGCGACATGGCGCATCCCAGTTATCCGATCGACGGCGGCGCGCCCGCGCCGATCAGCGTGCGGCCGATTACCGAAATGGTCCATGAAGGCCAGCGTGTGGTCGTGCAGGTGATCAAGGACCCGATCGGCAGCAAGGGCGCGCGGCTTTCCACGTTTCTTTCCATTCCGTCACGCTATCTGGTGTTGCTGCCGGACAGCACCACGCTGGGCGTGTCGGTCCGCATCGAGGACGAAGCCGAGCGCGAACGCCTGCGTGGCGTGCTGGCCGGATTGGCAGCCGGCAGCTTCGGCCTGATCGCGCGTACCAATGCCGAAGGGCTGGATTCCCCGGCGCTGGCCGAGGATGTCGCCTATGTGTCGCGCGTATGGCAGACGGTGTCCGAAGTGATCGCAGGCGCGCAACCCGGCGATCGCGTTTATGAGGAACCGCCGCTGCCGCTGCGCGTGCTGCGCGACCTGATGCACGACGAAATTGAAAAGGTGCGCGTGGATTCGCATGAAACCTTCGAGCGCACGCAGGCGTTCGCGCGGCAGTTCATGCCGGGCCTGACCGATCGTGTTGAGCACTATTCCGGCGAGCGTCCAATCTTCGATCTGTACGGTGTCGAGGACGAAATCCAGAAGGCGCTGCTCAAGGAAGTCCCGCTGAAATCCGGCGGCTACCTCGTGATCGACCAGACCGAGGCGATGACCACGATCGACGTCAACACCGGCGCCTATCTCGGCTCGCGCAATCTGGAAGAGACCGCATTCCGCACCAACCTCGAAGCCGCGCAGGCCGGGGCGCGCCAGCTCCGCCTGCGCAACCTCGGCGGCATCGTCATCATCGACTTCATCGACATGCACGACGACGAGCACAAACGGCAGGTGCTGCGCACGCTCGAAAAGGCGTTGGCGCGCGACCACGCCAGGACCACCGTGTACGAAATGAGCCCCCTGGGCTTGGTCGAGATGACCCGCAAGCGCACCACCGAAAGCCTCGCGCGGCAGTTGTGCGAACCGTGCCCCGCGTGCGCGGGCCGCGGCATCGTCAAGACCGCCGAGACGGTCGGCTATGAAATCTTCCGCGAGATTACCCGCGCGGTGCGCCAGTTCGAGGCCGAGAAATTGCTGGTGTTGGCCGCGCCGAAAGTCGTCGCGCGGATGCTGGAAGACGAATCCGCCGCGGTTGCCGAGTTGGAAGCCTTCATCGGGAAGTCGATCCGCTTCCAACCCGAGGAGCAGTACGGGCAGGAGCAGTTCGATGTCGTGCTGCTTTGATTTTTTCTTGCCCGAGGTCGGGCCCTGCAGCTCTGTTAGTGCGGGTGACAACCCGCCGTCCGCGTGGTTGGCGGGATTCGCTGCGCTACTCCCGCCCTACACGCTGGTTTATCGGTGTACGCGCGGATTTGCAGGCTGGACTCCGCAATGACGCCATGGCGCCATCACCTGCGCCGCGGGCGTTTCGCGCTGACCGTGTTGGTGGCGGTGCTGCTGATTGCGGCGGCGGTCGCGATGGGACTGGTGCAGATTCTTTTGCCGGTGGCGACGCACTATCCGGAGTTCATCGCGCGGCAACTGTCCGAACGGCTGCACCGCCCCGTCACCTTCAGGGGGGTGACGAGCCATTGGCAGCCATCGGGTCCGTTGCTGACGGTGAAGAACCTGACACTTGGCCCCGAAAAGCCGGGCGGCGGTGCGGTCACGCTGAAGCAGGCGCAATTGAAGTTCGACTTCGGCGCGTGGCTGCGCCCGTCGCATCGCTGGGTCACGCTGCGGCTCAATGGCATCGAGCTGCGGGTCGAGCACTCGATGTCCGGCTGGCGGGTGGCCGGGTTCGGCAATTCGCCGGGCGAAACGCACGCGCCGTTGCAATCGCTGCCGGTGGATCTGGACCTGAGCGAGGTGCGCGTCGATATCGTCGACAAGGTGACGGGACGCTCGTGGCGCGTGCTGGCGCCGCGGCTGCGGGTGGTGAACATCGGCGATTCGGTGCGCTTCGGCGGCAGCCTGCAGCAGCTCGGGACCCGCCAGGCGGTCACCGTGAGCGGACGCATGGACGCGTCCGAGCGCAATTACGACCTGTATGTGACGACCAACAACTTCGATCTCGCCGAAGCCGTTCGCGGGCTGGATCTCAAGGGATACGCGGTGCGCAATGGGTTGGCGGACATCGAAATCTGGGGCCATTGGCGGGACGGCAAATTCCAATCCGTGGCGGCCCGGTACGCGATGCGCGATCTGGTGGCGTCGGGACCGGAAGGCCGAAGCGTCACGCTTGCGGCACTCGCGGGCAGGTTCGAGGCCAAGCATGTCGCGGACGGCTGGGACATTGCCTGGCGGGGGCCGGGCAAGGCGGGCACCAACATCGATCAGGCCGGCGGCGCGATCGTGCACGTGCGCGGTCACGCCGGCACGTGGGGGGTGTCCGCGGCGGCGCGTGCGATCGACCTTTCGCCGTGGCTGGCGTTGGCCGCGATGGCACCGCAGGCGCCGAAGGCGCTGATTGACTGGGCCGCGCAGGCGCAGGCGCACGTGCGGCTGGATGCCGCGGCGCTGACATGGCGCGAGGGCGGACGCTACGACGCGACGGTGCGTTTTTCCGGGTTGCAGTCGAGCGCGACGGGTGCCATTCCGGGCATCGCGTTGGCGCGGGGCATCGTTCGCGCGGACAACGAGGCGCTGTCGCTGGAGCTGCCGCCACAGGGCGCGACGCTCGCGCTGACGGATGTGTTTCGCAAACCGTTCCAGTTTCGCCAGCTCGGCGGCACGATGGTGGCGTGGCGCGAGGACGGGCTGTGGAACATCGCGGCCGATGGCTTGCACTTCGATACCGGCGAATTCGCCGGCAATGGTCAGGCGTATTTGATCTTGCGTGGCAACGGGCACAAGCCTTTCATTTCCGCGTGCGGCGCGCTCGAGCACGGCACGATCACCGACGCGAAGATTTTCTGGCCTTATCGCAGCATGCCGGCTTCGCTGATCGCGTGGCTGGATCACGCCTTCGTGGGCGGCGCGGTGACCGCGGGGCGGGTGGTGGTGCGCGGGAACCTGGATGACTGGCCATTCCTCGATCACGAGGGTCGCTTCGAGGCGACTGGCGCCGTGCAGGACGCCACGTTCGATTTTTCCGACGAGTGGCCACGCGCGACCGGCGTGGATGCCGCGCTGGATTTCGTGGACAACCACATGGTCATCGTCGCCACGCACGCGACGGTGCAAGGCGTCACCACGACCCACGCGGTGGCCGAAATTCCGGATCTGCACCACGGCGTGCTCGGTCTCGACATCCAGGGCGGCGGCACCGGCGCCGAGTTGCTGAACTTCGTGCGCCACAGCCCGGTCGGCGCGACCGCCAAGGACGTGCTGGACGGACTGAAGGTTGGCGGCAAGGCCAAATTCGGCATCAAATTGTCCATTCCGCTGGATCAGGCGGAAAACTTCACGCTCGACGGCAAGGTGGATCTGGCCAATGCGGACGTGACCGCGGCGAAGTGGAACATCGCGTTGAAGGATCTGACCGGGCCGTTGTTGATCGACAACAAGGGCTTTCGTGCGCAGGACCTCTCGACGGTGTTCCGCGGCGCGCCCGCGAAGCTGTCAATGGCGGTCGGCGGCAATGCGGTGAGCGATCCGAAGGTCATGGTGGAAGCGTCGATGGACACCATGGCTTCCGCGCAGGCGCTGGTGCAGGGTTATCCCGACCTGACGAATCTGGTGGAACACGCCACTGGCGCGGCGCCGTTCCACATCGCGGTGCGCGTGATGAACGGCGAAGGCGGCGCGCCGGCCACGACGATGCTTGACGTGAAGTCCAGCCTCGTCGGGCTGGCGCTGGATTTTCCGGCGCCGCTCGACAAACCCGCGGACAAGGAACTGCCGCTCGATCTCACGTTGCAGCTTCCGCCCGCCGGTGCCCCGTTGACGGTGTCGCTGGGCGACGTGCTGCAGGTGCGCGGACGTCTGGGCGACGCCGCGCGCAGCGTGTCCACGGCGCTGGCGATGAACTTCGGCAGGGGAATGCCGGCGAGCGTGCCCGAGCGGGGGCTGGTGGTGAACGGGCGCGCGCCGCGGCTGGACGTGAGCGGATGGATCCAGCAGGCACTGGGTGGCGAATCGGGCGGCGCGTTCCCGGAACTTGCGAAGGCAGACGTCGGGACGGACGCCGCCGAGGTGTTCGGCACCGATCTCGGCGCGCTGCGGTTTTCGTTCGATGCCGGCGCGGAGGACGACACCATCGCCTTCGATGGCACGGCCGTGAAGGGCACGATCGATCTGCCAACCAGCAATCTCGCCACGCGCGGCATCACCGCAAAACTCGATTACCTGCATTGGCCCGAGCCACCGGAACCGAAGCAGGAATCCGGTCCTCCGCCGCCACCGACGCCGCCGCCTGCGAATTCACCGATCGCGCCGGCCACGGTGCCGCCGCTGCACGTCACGATCGGCGATCTGAAACTCGGGAAAGCGCAACTCGGGGCGACCACGTTCGAGAGCACGTCGACGCCGCAAGGCATGCGCATCGACAAGTTCGAATCGAAGGGCGCGGATTTCACGATCCAGTCGCACGGCGACTGGATCGGCACCATGGCTTCCAGCCAGTCGCACCTCGTCATCGACGTCGCATCGCATGACTTCGGCAAGATGCTGGGGGCGTTCGGTTTCAGCGGCCTCCTGGCCGGCGGCAAGGATGCACGCCTGCACATCGACGGCACCTGGCCCGGCGCGCCATCGGGGTTTTCGCTGGCATGGATGTCGGGCGAACTCGACATCAAGATGGGCGAGGGCCGCATCCTCGCGGTGAAGCCGGGTCTGGGACGGTTGCTGGGACTGCTTTCGCTGCGCGAGATCCCGAGCCGGCTGATGCTGCATTTCGGCGACGTGTTCAAGTCGGGCTTCGGCTTCGACAGCGTGACCGCCAATTTCCAGTTGCGGGACGGCAGCGCCCACACCCGCAACATGATCATCACCGCGCCTGCGGCGCGCATCGTGATGCAGGGCCGCACCGGGTTCCGTGCACGCGATTACGACCTCACGGTCGACGTCACGCCGCACGTCGGCGGTACGTTGCCGGTCGTGGGCGCGGTGATCGGCGGTCCGGTCGGCGCGGCGGCCGGACTGGTGGTACAGGGCCTGATCGGCAAGGGGCTCAACAAGGCCGCGGGCAGCATCTATCGCGTCACCGGCAGTTGGGACAAGCCGAAGATCGAGACGATCGCCTCGCTGCCGCTGCCCGCACCCGACGCGAGCACTGCCGCGCCCGCCGCTTCCGCGCCGATTCCGGCCGGCACGGCGCTGCCGTCGCCAGCCGCAAGCGCGTCATCCGCACCGAGTGTGCCGCCGCCCGCGGTGGGGGCGTCAGTCGCGACGCCTGCCAGCGCCGGCAGCGGCGGTTGAACGTCGCCGTGCTTGCGATTCCGGTGGCGCGCCCTTACGTTCAGTCCGATTGCAATCTCCTTGCGTGACTCGATGGATTCCCAACTGACGCTTGCCGAACGCAGCCTGCTCGCACCGGGCGGCCTGTCCACCAACGATCTCGAACGCGTATTCGCGCGGGTGATGGCGCCGTCCATCGACGCGGCCGATCTGTACTTCCAGCATTCGCGCAGCGAATCGTGGGTGCTGGAGGACGGCATCGTCCGCGACGGCAGCCACAGCATCGAGCAGGGCGTGGGCGTGCGCGCGGTGTCCGGCGACAAGACCGGCTTCGCCTACTCGGACGACATCGTGTTGCCGCAGTTGCTGGAAGCCGCCGGTGCGGCGCGCGCAATCGCGCGGGACGGCAACGGCGCGGGCAAGCCGCTGGCAATGCGCAACACCCGCGCGCTGTATCCGGCCGACGATCCCATCGACGCGCTGGACAGCGCCGCCAAGATCGCGCTGCTGCGAGAGCTCGATGCGCTGGCGCGCAGCCTCGATCCGCGTATCAAGCAGGTGATCGTCAGCATGAACGCCACCCACGAATCGGTGCTGATCGCCGCGGCCGACGGCACGCTGGCGGCGGACGTGCGTCCGCTGACTCGCGTCAACGTGCAGGTGATCGCCGAACACGACGGCCGCCGCGAATCCGGATATTCGGGTGGCGGCGGGCGCTGCGCATATCGCGAGCTGATCGATTCCGGCCGCGCGCACGGGTGGGCACGCGAAGCGGTGAGGCAGGCGCTGGTGAATCTGGATGCGGTCGACGCGCCCGCAGGCGCCATGGACGTGGTGCTCGGCCCCGGCTGGCCGGGCGTGTTGCTGCATGAAGCGATCGGCCATGGCCTCGAGGGCGACTTCAATCGCAAGGGCACCTCCGCGTTCGCCGGCCGCATCGGCGACAAGGTCGCGGCCGACAGCGTGACGGTGGTGGACGACGGCACGATGCCGGGTCGGCGCGGTTCGCTTTCGATCGATGACGAGGGCACGCCCACGCACTGCACCACGCTGATCGAAAACGGGCGGCTGGTCGGCTACATGCAGGACAAGCACAACGCACGCTTGATGGGCATGGCGCCCACCGGCAACGGACGGCGCGAATCGTTCGCGCACCTGCCGATGCCGCGCATGACCAATACCTGCATGCTCGCGGGCGAGCACGATCCGCAGGAAATCATCGCGTCGGTCGAGCGTGGACTGTACGCCGTGAACTTCGGCGGCGGGCAGGTCGACATCACCAACGGCAAGTTCGTGTTCAGCGCCAACGAGGCCTACCTGATCGAACACGGCAAGATCACGCGGCCGGTGAAGGGCGCGACATTGATCGGCTCCGGTCCCGACGTGTTGACACGCGTCGCGATGCTCGGCAACGACCTCAAGCTCGACGAAGGCGTCGGCGTATGCGGCAAGGAAGGCCAGAGCGTTCCGGTGGGCGTCGGCATGCCGACGACGAAAATCACCGCGATGACGGTGGGCGGAACGTCCGCGTGATTCGGTCGGAATCATGTAGGAGCGCGCCTGCGCGCGACAGGTACCGCACCACGGTCGCCAGCTGGCTGGCTCCTACAAGGGTTCGATTTCGCGCAGCAACCGGAACAGTTCGCGTTGCGCCCGCGGCGGCTTGTTCGCATCGCGCTCGCGTCGCGCCTGCCGGATCAGCGAACGCAGGTGCTGGTGGTCGACACCGGGATTCTCGGCGATGAACGACGTGAGGGCCGTGTCGCCGTTGTCGCCCAGCAAGTTTTCGCGCAGTGCTTCGGTACGGTGCAGCGCGGCCGTTTCGCGGGCGTTCTTGCCGCGATCGTTGGCCAGCGCGGCGCGTGCGCGTGCGAAGTCTTCCTCGTCATGTGCGCGCATCAGCTTGGCAAGATGCGCGAGCTGGCGCTTGTGCGCGATGTGCGATGGCGTACGTTGCACTTCGGCGAGTTCGTCACGGACGTCGTCGGGCAGTTCCAGCTTGTCGAGGCGCGCCGGTGGCAACTGCGACAATTGCGTGGCAAATGCCAGCACGTCCAGCGCCTCGCGGCGGCGCGCGCTGCGGCTGGGGCGTTCGTCGTCGGCGTCTTCTTCGGTGCGGGGCATGGTCGCGGGTCTGAACGGAAAACGAAAGTGAACACGAACATTGTGACAGCCGAAACCGGCAGCGCGGAACTGGACCGTCTGGCCGATCTCTCGGAGGACGTGATCCGGCGCGCGCGCGCGGCCGGCGCTTCGCAGGCGGAAATATCCGCGAGCGTCAGCAGCGGGCTTTCGGTCAACGTCCGCATGGGCGAGGTGGAAACCGTCGAGCGCACCCGCGATCGCGGCTTCGGGCTGACCGTGTATTTCGGGCAGCGCAAAGGCACCGCTTCCACCGCCGATCTCAAACCCGAATCGATCGAAGCGACGCTTGGGCAGGCGTGCGCGATCGCGCGCTACACCGAACCCGATCCTTGCGCCGGCCTGGCCGATGCAGCCTTGATGCAGACGTCCTTCCCCGAACTCGACCTCTGGCATCCGTGGCAACTGGACGTGGATCACGCGATCGAGATCGGCCGCGAAGTCGAAGC
>DATNAW010000177.1:0-18853 GCA_035572335.1 Rhodanobacteraceae bacterium | reverse complement strand
GTGAACGCGATCGGCAACATGCCGCCCGCGGCCGCGCCCATCATGAAGCACATCACCAGGTTCCAGTTGAACGACGGCATCGTGCCGCAGATCGCGGTGCCCATGAACAGCAGCGCGGAGAGCAGGATCGCGGCGCGGCGTCCGAACACATCCGCCAGGCGGCCCCACACCACCGAACCCACCGCCGTACCGATCAGTGCGGACAGCGCCAGCCAACCCGCCTTCGACATGCCGATGCCGTATTCGCGCGCCATGCCGGGCATCACGAATGCAATCGACGCAGGTTTCATTACGTCGATCGTCAGCGCAATCGCCAGCACCGCCACCAGCGTCCCGTGCGCGCGGTTCAGCGGCACGCCGTCGGCAACGTGCCAGTGCAGGCGATTGCCGCCGTGCGCGGTCAGACGAATCTGCGCGAGACGCGGCATCAGGCCCCATCCCGAGAGCAGCACGCCACCCGGAATCAGCGCCATCCCGAGAAGCATGCCCGGATCCATCGGCATGCCGGCCAGATGAAAATGCATCGGTGCCGCCATCACGTACATCGGCAGATGCAGGCACACGCCAGCCGCCACGATGACGCAACCCAGCCAGAACGCCAAGGGATGATGGAAGGTGATGCGCATGCGTGCCGCAACATGAACGAATGCCGCAGGTTAACAGGCGCCGCGAGCGTGAATGCTTCCTGAGCCGCGCCGTCGGCATTCACGCATCGTTGAATGGCGCGTTCGCAAGCTGGCGGAGATTTCCAGAAGGAGGTATCGCCATGCAGAAGCATGTACTGACCGCAGCGCTTTCCGCGATCCTGTCGTGTTCGGGCGGCGTGGCCCTGGCGCAGGACGCGCCGGCGCAACCGCCCCCGCCTGCCGCCGCAACGGCCCGCGCCGGAACGTCGGCGGGCGCGCTGGACGAAGCCACCATCAAGTCCGACATCGCCAATGCCGGCTACAAGAAGGTGAAGGGTCTCGAGTTCAAGGATGGCGTGTGGCAAGCCAAGGCGCGTGGCGGCAACGACAAGTGGACGCACATCAAGGTCGGCCCCACCACCGGCAAGGTCTACGAAGCCGATGCACCTTCCAAGCTCGATGAAGACGAGGTCAAGGCCAAGTTGACGGCGCAGGGCTACCAGAACATCGGCCACGTGAAGTTCGACAAGGGCCTGTGGAAGGCCGATGCCAAGAACCCGCAAGGCAAGGACGTTGACCTGCTGGTCGATCCCAACGACGGCAGCGTGGTTTCCGAGCAGCGGGATTGAGCAGAGCTCGAGATCGGCGCAGTGCAGTTACGCTGCGCCATCGTGTTCGCGCGCAAAGCCGGCGCGATCCCGCGTGCCGGCTTTGCATCAAGGATGTGGAGGCGGCTGTGACGACGATGCCGATGCGGGAGCGCCCGCATTCGAAGGCGGGGCACCGCTGCCGGGGTTGATTTGCTGCAATGCCCCGACCGTCGCGGTGCCGGTCCGATTCTTGATGAAAGCGGGATCGTACGGATTGTTGCTTTGCTGGAATTGCTTGTAGGCAACCGAGCCATCGGTAACCAGCGCGCTTTTGAAGACGCCGCCTCCCGTGACGGGCACGGGCACCCCGACCGCGCCCGTTGTCGGATCCGTGACGTGAAAACCCGGACCTCCTCCGGGGGGGCCTCCCACCATCAGATGCTCCGAGGCGGCGGCGCCGACACGGGAACCTGTCGTGCCCGCCTTGACCTGCGCCCATCTGCCCTTTGCGCGCTGCAGTGCGACGGCGTCGCCGTAAGTCGGCTTCAATTGATTCCAGATCTCGTCCGCCTGCGCAAACTCCGCTTTCGTCAATGCCGTGACCATCAGGTCACGCGCCTTGACATACAGTGGATCGCCACGTTCCGCCGCCAGGATCATCCAGGCTGTCCCACGCGCGCGGTCGGCCGGCACGCCCTGGCCCTTGAAATACATGATCGCCAGGTTGTATTCGGCGGTCTTGTAGGCCCAGGAAGCGGCGACCTTGTACATGTCGATCGCATGCCGGTAATCGCGTTTCCGGAACGCCTGGGCGCCCAGCTCGAAGTAATACTCCCCGGGCCGACCGTCGGACTCCGGTGTATTGAAATTCCGGTTCGACAGGCTGCCAACCGAACTGTCTGACCCGTAGTCCGGCGAGGCGATCTGGCCGGGGACAACCACCTGCATTTGCGCCTGTGCGGGCAACGCCAGTGCCAACCCAACCACACCTGTCAACGCAGTGACGAACAACGCATGTTGTCTTTTCATGCTGGACCTCCCGGGTTTTTCCTGATTGGATCGCGATTCAGTGCGGGCGCGCCGGACCGGGCTGGCTGCGCCGATGATTCGGGAGCGCCGCCGCCGTCCACCTTGACTTGCTGCAACGGCTCCACCTTGACGGTGCCGGTGGGGCATTTCAGGGATTCGGGATCATCGAGACGATAGCCTCGCCCGGTGCGGGCGTGGTCCATCGCATCATCGACGGAAGCGATGGGCGTCTGTTGCAGCGAGCCGCCCGGCTCAAGGAGGGCGTCACGAACGTTGCCGGCGATTCCGTTTGGCAAATGGGTACCGGTTCGGTGGGCGGCCATCCAGGCCGAATAGAACTTCGCTCGTCGCAACGCCGGCCCGTCATCACCATAGGTTTTTTCCAGGCCGTTCCACAGCTCGTTCATTCGCTCGAACTCGGCGTCGGTCAACAGGGACACCATGAGGTTGCGCGCACGCACGTAAAGCGAATTGCCACTTTCAGCAGCCAGCACCATCCAGGCCGCACCCAGCGGCCGGTCGACCGGTACCCCCTCGCCCCTGAAGTACACCAGCCCGAGATCGTACTCGGCGGATTTGTCCGCCCAGGACGCGGCAACCTTGTACATGTAAATCGCGTGGTGGTAGTCCTTCCTGCTGAACGCCTCCGCCCCATCCAGGAAATATTTCATGCCCGGCCTGCCGTCGAGGGAGGCGACGTCGACTCGCCCGTAACTGCAAACCGGCGTATTGACCGACACGGCAGATGCCTTCGGCGTACTGGCATGCGCCGGCCCTTCCAGCGCCACGACGCAAGCCAGCAAACCCGATAGGGCCGCACCTATGGCAGTCGATGACTTCGTCATCACCACTCTTCTTTTCTTCTTTCAACGACTATTTTCGTATTGCGTAATACTCCGGCGACGTGGGTGTGTCAAACCAAACGGGATGGCAGCTCCCAAGCCACTCTCACCTGCAGACCGCCACGACATGCGCCAGCGTTCCGGGCCTGGCCATCGGCATTTCCCTACGCGCCCCGAAGACACCATCCGATGGCACGGCATGGGCACATGGTCGACCATCACTTCCGGCAAGCGAAGGGGAAAGCCATGAATCCGTGTGTCGACCTGGACAGCAACCGCATGCGCGCAAGGGCCGGCGCTTGCGCGTGTTTCGCGTGGCTGGTTTGCACGACGTTGCTGCTGCTGGGATTCGGTGCCCGCGCGGCTTCGGTCTACCGATGCGTCGATGCGAATGGCCGCCTTGCATTCCAGGACACGCCGTGCGCCACGCAGGCGCGTCAGCGCAAACTGGATGTGCAGCCGCAACCGCTGATCGGCGCGCCCGGCGAACACGCGGCGCGCATTGCCGCGACGCCACACAAGCGCAGCGTTGCGCGTGTCCGCAAGAAATCTGCTCGCACCACGCGCGCCAAACCCGCGACATCCTGGGAATGCCATGCCGTCGACGGCGAGGTGTTCTATCGGCACACGCGCTGTCCGGGCTCGGTGCCGGGTGACGGCACGGTGCGCAGCGGTTACGCGGAGAAATTGTCGAGCTCGCGCACGCGCAATCGGCAGGGCGCATGGGGCCGCGTGCCGGTGCATGGCAAGAAGATCACCCGCGCGGAAGCGTGCCGGCGCATCCATTCCGCGGGCGCCGCGGGGCGCGACGGTCATGCGCGCGACGAAACCGTGTCGACTTACGACCACCTGATGGGCCGCGATTCCTGCAACGGGGCATGACTTGTGCGTTCATCCATGAACGCTGCTGTAGACGGGGTCGAGGGAAATCGGATCGAGTCGAGTCACAAGCACTACCTCGGCCATCCTTGGCCTTGTTTTCAAACTTGTGCGTGCATCCATGAACGCTGCTGTAGACGGGGTCGAGGGAAATCGGATCGAGTCGAGTCACAAGCACTACCTCGGCCATCCTTGGCCTTGTTTTCAAAAAAAGCTGCTCCCTCGGGCTGGTTGACGCTGACGCGCGGTCGTTCAGGAAGCGCGCGCGGTTCGGCGCAGTATGCGCGTCGATCGCGTGCGCTTCGATGCTCCGGCGAACCCGATCGGCGGAGCAGCGCGGAAACGGGCGGCTTCGTCCAGCAGCCATTCCCGGAACACGATGAATCCGGGATGCCTGCGCGAGCGTTCCGGATACACGAGGTAGTGGGCCCGCTTTCCCTTCATCATCTCGGGGAACAGCGTCACCAGTTGTCCGGCTTCGATCAACGGCCGCACCATCGTGGTCCGGCCAAGCGCCACGCCGAGCCCGCCGAGTGCGGCACGCTGGCGCGATTCGGCGTCGTTGAATGACGCCACGTAACGCCGGGGCGGTTGACCGCCATGCAGCGCGAACCAGTTCTGCCAGATCTCCTCGGGTCCCAGAAGCGGCAGCTTGCCGAGCTCCGCCAACTTCGGTGGCTTGCGCCCGGCCAGCAAAGAGCGGCTGGCCACGGGTGTCAGCCACTCTTCGATCAACAACTCGACGGTGAGCCCGGGCCACTCCCCCATGCCGTAACGCAATGCCGCGTCCCAGCGACCATCGGCGAAATCCACCAGTTCGATCGACGAATCGAGGTTCAGTTCGACCTCGGGATGCGATGCCACGAAGCGCGGCAGCCGCGGCAACAGCCAGCTCGAGGTCATCGAGGGCATCGCCGACAGCGAGAGCGCGTTGTCATCGCGCGCGAACAGCGGCTTGAGCGCATCATCGATGGCATCGAGGTGCGGCGCGACCTTGTCGAACAGGCGCTGTCCCACCTCGGTCAGCTTCAATCCGCGCGGGCCGCGCACGAACACCTTGCAGCCGACCCGTTCCTCCAGCAACCGGACCTGATGGCTCAAGGCGCTGACGGTCAGGTGCAGCTGTTCGGCCGCGCGCGTGAGATTGTGCGCGCGCGCGGCCACGACGAAGGTCTGGAGGGGATTCAGCGGGCTACGGCTCATGTTCGATTTTATTCAAAGCTCGTTTGAAAAATCGTCGCTTCCGCCGACGGCGCATGCGCCCTATTTTTGCGCCTTGTACAACTTCAGCGCAAGCCGGATGGAGGTGTCCCATGTTGAGGGAATTGGCAAAGCTTTCGGGCGGCATGTTGTTCCTGGACGGACACGTGACCGACCTTGCGACGATACGCCGCCTGGCTCGCGATGAAATTTCGCCAACCCGCGGGCCGCGCGGTGGACATCGCCAACGCGCGCCCAGGCAGGCCCCTCGTGACTGGCGAACGCCGGTTGAACTGCTGGTGCTCGCCGCGATCTGGGGCGGCTCGTTCCTGTTCCTGCGGATCGCCGCCCCGAAATTCGGACCCGTTGCCCTGGTGGACCTGCGGCTCGGTCTGGGCGCGCTGGTGCTCTCCCCGTTCCTGTGGCGCGCACGCCACCAGCTCGCCGCGACCGGTTGGCTCAAGATCGCCGCGATCGGTGTCGTGAACACGTTGCTGCCATTCCTGCTGTTCGCGTGGAGTGCCGAGCGCGCGCCGGCCGGCGTCAGCGCGATCGTCAACAGCATGGCCGTGCCATTCGCGGCGCTGGCGGCGTTCGCGATGTTCGGCGAACGCATCGGCGGGCGCCGCTTGACGGGCTTGGCGGCCGGTTTGGTCGGTGTCGTAGTGCTCGCAGGCGGCGACATCGGCGGTGCAGGCCTTGGCCCCGCGGTCGCAGCCGGCACCGGCGCGGCGTTGCTTTACGGAATCTCGGCGAACCTCGTCAAACGCCATTTCTCGGGACTGCCCGCTGCCGCCGTTGCCGCGGCGACGCTCGCCTGCGGCGCGGTGCTGCTGTCGCCATTCGCGGTGTGGCAGTGGCCTTCGGCGCGCCTTTCGACGGAAGCCTGGCTCAGCGTGGTCGCGCTGGGCGTCGTCTGCACCGGCATCGCCTACGCGTTCTACTACCGACTGATCCAGCGCGTCGGTGCACCGCGGGCGACGACTGTCACCTACCTGGTGCCGATCTTCGGCGTGGTGTGGGCATGGCTGGCCTTGGGCGAACCCTTGACGCTGGGCATGGCCGTGGGCGGCGCCTTGATCCTGGGCGGCATGCTGTTCGCGCAGGGTAAGCCGCGCGGTGCGGCTGTCCTCCGCCGCACCGCTCTGGATGAATCCAGCGCCGAGTGCCACGGCTGACGAGAGTTGCACACAACCGGGTCCTGCCACAGGAGCATGGAAATGCATTTCCCATCCGCGGACGAGTACACGGCGCAGGATGCCCGTTACCCCGACTCGAGGGTCATCGACATCCGCGTCCTCCAGCAGGCCATCAGCGAGCCCTATCGAAACGACGTGCTGTCGAACGTCAACGGCGAATGCCTGCGGCTGGCTGTATTCGAGGGCGAGTACCGCTGGCACCAGCACCCCGACTCGGACGAACTTTTCATGGTGGTGACCGGCAAACTGCAAATTGACCTTGCAGGCACCGGCACCGTCGAACTGACGGAATGGCAATACATGGTCGTGCCAGCGGGGATGGTGCATCGCACCCGGGCAATCGGACGCACGGTCAATGTCACGTTCGAGAAGCGACATGCGCAAACCGTGTTCACGGGACCGCCAACGTCCGATCATGTTCCGGATGATCAGGTGGAATGATCCGCCGGTTGGCAAGTGGACGCAGTGGCTATACTGCGGGCCATGGACACGCATGCTCGCCGTTTCGCCAGTCGCCTGTTTCCTCTTCCAGTTGCCATGGCAGTGTCGGTGCTGGTAGCCGCCTGTTCGCAGCAGGCACCCGCGCCGCCCACCGCGCCGTCGGCTTCGGCGCAGGCAGCCGCGAACGCGGCGGCGGCTGACAAGGAACTCAAGCTCTACCAGGACATGCTGGACCGGCATGCCGAGGAACTGGCAGCGCCCGTCGGCGAGGACGTCGTCAAGAAGTATCCGGGTACGCCCGCGGCGGCCGAGGTGCACAAGACGCTCGCGCAGGTCGAGGCGACGGCCAAGTCCAAGACCGAGCACGCGCGGCTGGCGAGCCTCTGGTATTACCAGACGGCGAACGTCGATGGCGAACAATCGACTGCCAGCACCTATTCCGAACCGCGCAGCGCCGACAGCACGCGCCTGGTGTTGCGCCGGCACGTGAAGTGGGGCCTCAGCGTTTACCTTTTTGCGCCGGATGGCGGCAAGGGGTTCGTGTGCAAGGATCTGTGCAACATCACGATGCGTTTCGACGGCAAGCGCGAAACCTGGAAGGCTTACCTGCCCAAGACCGGCGAGCCCGCGATGTTCATCAAGGACGACAAGGGTTTCATCGCGGCGATGCGACAAGCCAAGTTGATCGAGATGGACGTGACGACCAAGGATCACGGCAAGGAAACCCTGAAATTCGAGGTCGGCGGTTACGATCCATCGAAGTTCTCGCCACTGCCGAAGAAGTGATCCGCGCGGCCGGTTGAATTGGGCCCTTGCCGCGCGCAATATCCCGCCACCGAAGGTGGCGCGCGCGACCGGGGAGCCGGGGATGGACGAGAAGATCTGCATCTTCGAAGACGTGTACAACGAGGTTTCCGCGCGCGCGCAAGCCGAGCACGAGAAAGCCGGCGCCTTCGGCATGCTGGCGCGGATGAAATTGTGGGATCGGCCGAAAGAAGCCGACATCACGCTGGCCAACACGGAGAAACGCTACGAACCATTCTGGCTGGCCAGGGCCACGCGGCGCACCTGCTACACCCGCAAGCTTGCGTACCACGTCAAGGTCGAACATCCGCACGTCGTCAGCGTGGAGTTGCTGGGCCAGAAGTTGCCGGTGGATGCGCGTCGTGAACTGCAACTGGCCGCGGTCGAGGATTGCGAGAGCGTCACCACGCTCGCCCATTACGTCGATGCGTTGCGCCGCGACACGCCGGAGAAGACGCTGATCGACTACGCCGCCCGTTTCCCGTTCCACGTTCTCGAGGACAGCAGCCAGCCGCAATTCATCGCGCCGACCGTCACGGCGGCCTCGGTGTTGCAGCAGGTCAAGGCGAAACTTTCAGCGCCGGTCGAAGCCGACGCGATCGCCAGCGACGAAGTGGACATCGAATCATTGACGCTGTTCTATCGCCCGGTGTACGCGTTCCAGTTCGCGTGGAAGGACAAGACCGGCGTGATCGAAATCGACGGCCTTTCCGGCCGCGTCAACAAGGAAGGCGACATGCTGGGCGGCGCGGTGCGCGCGCTCACCAACCGCGACGCCCTGTTCGACCTCGGCGCCGATTTCGCGGGCATGGTGGTGCCGGGCGGCACCATCGTCGTGAAGCTGATCGACAAGCTGTCGAAGAAGCATCCCGCCTGACGACGCATGCTGTAGCGGCTTCCCTGCCGCCGCGTCCGATTCCTCCCGAAACGCGCTAGGGCTTGCGTCCCAGCGCCGTCTTTGCATTCGCGACGTCGGCATCGAGGCTCGCGACGGCCTTGTTCGCCTCGCCGACGAACGCGTCCGCGACCTGCACCATCGCCGGCGTGGGCTTGACGAACTGCTCGCCCAGCGCCTCGGAGATGTACGACAGCCACGCACGCAGGCGCGGCGGATACACCAGCGCGCCTTCGCTCGACTGGATGTCGAGGTTCACGAAGCGATCGATGTCGCCGTTCAACGCGGCCAACGCCTGCTGCGACGCATCGCCCGTGGCCTTCTTGTCGGTCACCGCTTTCTGCAGCGCATCGCGCGCGTCGATCGCATGGTTCAAGCTGGCATTGAGCTTGTCCATCGTGTCGTGCACCCGCATCAGCAGGTCGAAACGTTCCTTCAACTCCGCGGGTGTGGTGGTGAGCCGCGGGTCGAGCTTCACCGTGAACGGCTGCTTGAGCGTCGTGCCGCGATAACTAAGCACCGCGTAATAGGTACCCGGCAGTACTTCCGGTCCCACCGGCTCGGAGGCCGCGAAGCCGGAATGGAAGATGCCCTTCACGTCCGTCGCATCGACGTAGCGCATGTCCCACTGGAAGCGATTCATGCCGGGATGCAGCGGCTCGGGCTTCTTCGGTTTCTCGCCGGACGCCGACTTGGTCGGCTTGGGCTTCAGCGGCAGCGTGAGGCTGCGGACGAGCTTGCCGTCCGCGTCCGTGAAGCTGAGCTTCACCGGCGTCTTGCCATCGTAGTTCTGGGGCAGGTGGAAGAACACCGTCGCGCCCGGCGGCAGGTTCCCGGCGGCGTTGCCGGTCCGCGTCGCCGATCCGAATCCGCCGACACGCCGCTTGACCAGCCAGGTCTGCTGCGGCTTGAACAGGTAAGGTGCATTGTCCCTGACCCGCGCCGAAGCGAGCTGTTCGAGGAACTGCACGTTGTCGAGCACCCAGTAGGCGCGTCCGAAGGTGGAAATCACCAGCGCGTGCTGCTGCGGCTGGAAGTGAAGGTCCGTCACTTCCACCACCGGAAGGTTGAGCTTCAGCGGTTGCCAGCGGCTGCCGCCGTCGAGGCTCATGTAAACCGTCGAACGCGTGGCCACCAGCAGCAGGTTGGCCTGGTCCGGATCCTGGCGCACGCTGAGCAGGTATTGATCCTGCGGCAGGCCGTTCGAAATGTCGGTCCAGTGCTTGCCGTAATCCGTGCTCTTGTACACGTACGGCTTGTAGTCGTCCCACATGTAGCGGCTCGCCGACACGAACACGGTGCCGGGATCGGTGTGCGAGGGCTCGACGGCGGTGATGGTGGACCACGTCGGCAATTCAGGTGGACGCACTTCGTTCCAGTGCGCGCCGCCATCGGTGGTGACGTTGACGAGACCGTCATCGGAACCGACCCAGATCACGTTCTTGTCGAGTGGCGAAACGCCGATCGCGGAGATCGTGTCGTACATCTCCTCGCTGGTCACGTCCGCGCTGATCGGACCGCCGGGGCGTTGCTGCTTGCTCTTGTCGTTGCGGGTGAGGTCGGGACTCAACTCTTTCCAGTGGATGCCCTCGTCCCGCGTTTCCAGCAATACGTTCGAGCCCAACAAATATTGCTTCGGATCCTGCGCCGAGAAGAAACCCATCGGGTAATGGATCCAGCCGAAGCGGTAGCGCACCGCCTTGCCGGCCAGTCCGAACTTCCATTCCGGCCACGGACTGACGTTGGTGGTGATGCCCTGGCGACGGTTCTCGCGCCAGATCTTGCCGTAATAGCTGGCGCCGTAACTCACCCATGGCCGGTCCGGCGTCGGCACCACCCAGGTTTCTTCGCCGCCCACGATCTCCTGCCACTCGCCGGGAATGCCGCCCGCGTCCACGGCGGTCGGTGATTCCACCGAGCCGCGATCCTGCTGCGCGCCGTAGATGTGGAACGGGAACTGGTCGTCCAGGTTCACGTGGTAGAACTGGCCGGTCGGCTGGTTCTCTTCGGTGCTCCAGCTTTCACCCGCGTTGAACGACACGGTCGCGCCGCCGTCGTTGCCTTCGATCAGCGTCTGCGGATTTGCGGGGTTGATCCACAACGCGTGGTTGTCACCATGCGGCGGATGCAGGCGCTTCAGCGTCTTGCCGCCATCGTGCGACACATACAGGTTCACGTTGGGCAGGTAGATCGTGTTGGCGTCCCTGGGATCGGGATACACACGCATGTAATAGAACGCGCGCTGGGTGATCTCCTCGTCGTCGCTCATCAGCTTCCACGTCGCGCCGCCGTCTTCCGAACGGAACAGGCCGCCCGGCTTGCCCTTGTACCTGGCCTGGACCAGCGCATACACGACGTCCGGCTTGCTGGGCGCGACCGCGACGCCGACCTTGCCGAAGATGCCGGTGGGCAGGCCGGGATTGTGGCTGATGTTGCTCCAGTGCGCCCCGCCGTCGGTGGTCTTGTAGATGCCGCTGCCCGGGCCGCCACTGGAATACGTCCACGGACGCCGGTACGTCTCCCACATGGTTGCATACAGCACCTGCGGGTTCGACGGATCCATCGCCAGCGTGATCGCACCGGTCTTGTCATCGACGAACAGCACCTTCTCCCAATGCTTGCCGCCATCGGTGGTCTTGTACACGCCGCGTTCGGGATTGGGCGCCCACACGTGGCCAAGCGCCGCCGCGTACACCACGTCCGGATTGCGCGGATCGATCGCGATCCAGCTGATGACGTGCGTCTGTTCCAGGCCGACATGGCTCCAGGTCTTGCCGCCGTCGCTGGACTTGTACATCCCGTCGCCGGTGAGGAAGGTGTTGCGGATCGCCGGATCGCCGGTGCCCGCATAGATGATCTTCGGATTCGACGGCGCCACCGCGATCGCGCCGACGTTGCCGGTGGTGAAGTGCTTGTCCGAGATCGGCTTCCAGTGCACGCCGTAGTCGGTGGTTTCCCAGATGCCGCCGCCCGCATAGGCGGCATAGAAGTGGTACGGCTGGCTGGCGACGCCGGCCAGGCTGGTCACGCGTCCGCCATAGAACGGTCCGACGTTGCGCCAGTGCAGCGCGCTGGTCAGTTGTTCCGTGGAAGCTTGCGCGGCATGCGCAGCCGGCGCTGCCAATGGCAAGCCCGCCATCGCGACCAGACCCGCCATCAATCCGAAACCCCACGCGCGCTGCGACATCTTCATGGCCGACTCCTGGTTGCCCCGCACCCCAACCTTTCGACGCTAACACATTGGGATCGCGATCCGCCCATGACCAACGGCATACCAGGAGCAGTCCGTGACGAATGGCACGTCACCTGCGCATGCACGAAGCACGCGCGGCCACCCGGCCTCGAACGTCGCCGCGCTATTGCACCGTCACGGGCGCGCGGTTGTCGTCGGACACGCGATCGACCAGCTCGTTGAACGGATCGACGCCGGCTTCGTAAGGCCTGCCATCCACGGTCACGGTGATCGTGCTGTCGCCATCCTTCACTGGCACTTTCGCGAGATAGAGCGGCTTCTCGTCCTGTTCCGCGTCATCCTTCGCCTGCGCGAACACGCCGATCTCGATCGGGATGTCGACCTTCGCCCGCGTCTCCTTGCCCTTGCCGTCGGCGTAGTACTTGGCCGCGTGCACGTGCAGCGTCACATCGTACTTGCCATCCGCGCGTTTCTTCGCCGTGGCGGAAACCATGCGATCGTCGAACAGGGTGATCCTGTCGAAGAAGTCGGTGATCAGGTTTTGATATTGAGGACCGGCCTGCGCGCGCAGGTCGGCGATCAGTTCGCGCGTATCGGTGTAAGGCGGCTGCTGGAACTTGACCTTGTCGAGCCAGGTGCGCAAGGCGGCGTTGACCTTGTCCTCGCCGATGTAATCCTGCAGCGCGTAGAGGATCACCGACGCCTTGCGGTAATGGATGTACGGTTGGTCCTCCACCAGCGCAAGCGGTTCCTCGGCGACATCCTCGGTGCTGCGCCCTGACAGATAGCGATCCAGTTCGTACTTCAGGAACCTGCGCATCTTCGTCGGACCGTACAGGTGCTTCATCACCATCAACGCCGAATACTGCGCCAGCGACTCGTCCAGCATCGTCACGCCCTGCACGTTCGCGCCGATGGCCTGGTGCGCCCACCACTGGTGGCCAATCTCATGCGCGGTGACATAGGTGACATAGTCGATGTCGGTCGGCTTGTGTACGTTCGCGATGAACCCGATGGATTCCGAGAACGGAATCGTGTTGGCGAACGACTGCGCGAAGCTGGAGTAATCCGGGAACTCGAGGATGCGCAGCTGGCGGAACTGGAACGGCCCGAAGTGATGCGTGTAGTAATCGAGCGACAGTTTCATCGCCTTGAACATGCGCTGGACATTGTAGGGATGCTGCGGGTCGTAATAGACCTCCAGGTTCACATCGTGCCACTTGTCGCGCGCAACCTCGTAGCGCGCCGACTGGAACGAGAAGAAATCCAGGATCGGCGTGTCCTGCACGTAATGGAAATAACGGCGGCCGTCCTCCGTCCACTCCTTCTGCAGGTATCCAGGCGCCAGCGCAATCTGGTCGGCGCTGGTGGAAAGCGTCGCCTGGAAATGCACCCAGTCGGCATCGCAGGAGATCAGGTTGTTGCCGTGCGCCGCCGCGTCATCGCGCTTCGGCAGGCGCTGCACCGGACCCAAACCGTACTTGCGGCGATCGTTGTTGTCGGTGATCTGGCGACTTTCGTCGTAACAGAAATGCGGGAACGCGAAACTGTTGACGAAGGTGCCGTTGTGCACGATCTGCGTGCCGGTCGGTTCATTGGAGAAACCGTCGTACGCGGCATGGATGCGGAAACCGAAATCCATCGACGCGCCAGGCGCCAGCGGCTGCGCGAGCTTGTAGAGGAAGAAACCCTGTTGCTTGTCCGCGAGCGCGACGGTATGCGCGGGGAAATCCAGGTCGACCTTGTAGTCACGAGTCGGAAGCGTCGGCAGCTGCACCAGCAATTCGTCGATGGGTTTGTCGTGCTTGTTCACCAGCACGTAGTGCCCGTCCACGTCGATCCGCCGCGCGGCGGGATACATCGCCACGTCCACGTTGACGTCGGTGATGCGCGGTTGCGCCATGCCCACGTACTTGCGATAGGTTTTTTCGTAATCGGCCCGCTGGCGCAGATCCTGGTCGTGGGTCTGGTAGCGATACGACCCGTGGGTGTTGTGGAACAGGAACGCGCCGATCGCGACAAAGCCGATCAGCGACGCCGCCAGCAGGATCCGCGCCGGCGCGCGGAAGCGTTGCAGCGCAACCTGGCCGCGCGCGCGCCAGCCGCTGGTGGTGCCGCGCACCCAATACAACGCGCCCATCACCAGCAGCGCGATCGCGAAGCAGTACCAGTACGCGTGAAACCACAACGCACCGATCCAGAACGAACCGAACCCGTTCATGTCGGAATACGGCGTGTCCGGCGCGCTGCCGTAGCGATACAGGTGATCCTCGAGGTGCCACTGCGCCAGCGCGATGACCAGCACGATGTACGCCACCGTCAGGCCGTAGCCCGCGAACTTGTTGTTGCTCCATACCTGCAGCACCACCGCGAGGATCGCGAACGGCAGCCAGGACAACAGGTCGAGCCCGATGTATTGCAGATACAGCAGCGGCTGCAGATGGTGGTAGCCGCGGATCAGCTGACAGGCCATGCACAACAGGGAACCTGCCGCAAGGAACACCACAATCACGACAACCAGCGTCGCGACCTTCGACAGCAGCGGAATCCAGTCCGGTGTCGGGAACGCATCGATCACCTCGCCGACGCGGCGGTCGCGCTCGCGCCACACCAGTTCGCCCGCGTAGAAGCCCAGCACGATCACCAACAGAAAGGTGTAGCTCTGGCTCATCGCCTGCGCCATCAGGTGCGTCACCGGCCACACACGGGTGCCGTACAGTTCGCCGGTGAAAGCGAGGTTGCCGCCCAGGTTGGCCAGCCCGAGTGCCAGCATCACCAGGAACGGAACACCGCGCAGCACGAAGGACGTGTCGAACCACGCGAGCTTCCGGAATTGCCTGAAGCGTGCAGCGAATCCGCTGCGCAGCTTCACCACCGGCAGCACGATCGGCGCGGTGTTCGTGACGGGCACGGCATCCTGCGCGTTCGCGCGCTTGCGCCGGCGGAACAGCCGCAGGCCTTCTCGATCCGGCTTGAACAACGCGAAGGCTGCTACCAGCAATCCTGCGCCCACCGCCAGCCACAACGCACGATTGCCCAGCAACGTGCCGGTGAGTTCGGGAATGCGCAGGTTCTGGTCGGAAGGCGTCCAGTAGCGCGTCGCCAGGTCCAGCGCACCCAGCCCGAACGGATCGATGATCGCACCGACGGTCTGGTGCTCGATGTTGCCGTTGCCCAGCGTGATCAGCGCGATTTGCCACAACACGAAGAACGCGATCACGCCGATGTAGGTGCCCAGCATCGAGCGGGTCAGCGTGGCCAGCAAAAACAGCAGCGCGCCGATGAAAAACAGGTTGGGCAGGACCACCACGGCGAGCGCCCAGCCGTACGCGTTCCAGGGTGTCGGGCCGAGCCGCATCGGATCGAGCCACGGCATCAGCGAACCCAGCCACATCCCGATCGCGACCACCACCAGCACCACCACGCTGACCAGCCAGCCCGCGGCGAAGCGTCCGCCGAGGTAAGCGCCGCGTGACATCGGCGTCGCGAACATCAGCTCGGCGGTATTCGCGCCGAAATCGCGCAAGGCCGCGCCGGCCACGAAGATCGTGATCAGGAACAGGCCGATCACCGAGAAGAATCCCAACATGCTGATGACGACCATCGGCGCATTGCGATGCACATTGCCGATGCCGCCGCCGATCCGGATGGAGTCGGAACTGGCGGCCGCAAATGCCAGCGCCGCCAGCGCGATCGCGACCAACCAGAACAGCGGGCTCCTGAGCTGCTGGCGCAACTCGAAGCGGAAGATTTCGCGCAGCATGTCAGGCCGCCTTGTTCGAACTGGCGTGGTGCAGCTGCCCGAAATACACGTCTTCCAGGTCCGGCGCCACGCTCTCGAACCCCTCATCGGGTTGCGTGTCGGCCAGCACATGGATCAGCGTCGCGCCGCCCGCGAGCCGTGTGGACAGCACGATCATGCGTTCGCGGTATTGCGGCAGCGCGGCCTTGTCGATCGCGCGGCGCCACACGCGGCCTTCCAGTGCGCGGATCGTTTCGCGCGGCTCGCCGGTCAGGCGCACCTGTCCTTGGGCGATGATCGCCATGCGCGGGCACAGTTCCGTCACGTCCTCGACGATGTGGGTCGAGAGGATCACCACCACGCGTTCGCCGATCTCGGCCAGCAGGTTGAGGAAGCGTTGGCGTTCCTCGGGATCGAGACCGGCGGTAGGCTCGTCGACGATCACCAGTTTGGGATCGCCGATCAACGCCTGCGCAATGCCGAAACGCTGGCGCATGCCGCCCGAGAATCCACCGAGCTTGCGCTTGCGCACGTCCCACAGGTTGACCTGCTTCAGCAGCGCATCGACCAGATCGCGGCGCTCGCCGCGGCGGGTCACGCCCTTCAGCACCGCGAAGTGGTCCAGCATCGCCTCGGCACTGACCTTGGGATACACGCCGAACTCCTGTGGCAGGTAACCCAGCACGCGCCGCGTGGCGGGCTTGTCGGCGAGCACATCGATGTCGCCCAGCCTGATGCTGCCTTCGTCTGCGTCCTGCAGGGTCGCGATGGTGCGCATCAGCGTGGACTTGCCGGCGCCATTCGGGCCGAGCAATCCGAACATCCCGTTCGGGATGTCCAGCGATACGTTGTTCAACGCGCGCACGCCGTTCGGATAGGTCTTGGAAAGGTTGCGGATGGTCAGCATCGCTTCACCCCTTGGCTTCCTGTTCCCGCAGTCTGCCGACAAAACCGGGGCTTTGCCATCCGCCAGTGGTCACTGTGACTTTCGGGTCAGGCCGCCCGTACATGACGAAAGCAGCCAAATGCGCGAAACTTGGCGTCTTGCAGCTTTTCTTAGAATCGAAGGAAGCGGACATGGCAGACGTGCGCGAGGCGAAGGTACCCGACATCGGCGATTTCCAGGGCGTGCCGGTGATCGAGGTGATGGTCAAACCCGGCGATCGCGTGGAAAAGGACCAGGGCCTCGTGACGCTGGAATCGGCCAAGGCGACCATGGAGGTCCCAGCACCGTTCGCCGGCACGATCAAGGAGATGAAGGTCAAGGTCGGCGACGAAGTTGCCGAAGGCAGCGTGATCGCGACGATCGAGGCCGAGGGCGGCGAAGCCGCCAAGGCGCCAGCCGCACAAAAAGAACCGGAAAAGAAGGCGCCCGAAAAACCCGCGGAACCGGCCAAGGCCGACAAGCCCGCAGCGCCTGCGCCATCCAAACCCGCAGCCGCCCGCGCAGACGACAATGCGTCGTCGCGCCACGCGCCTCCCGTTCCGTTCGATGCCGACTCGATCATGCCGGACAAGGTGCCGTACGCCACGCCCGCGGTGCGCGCGTTCGCGCGCGAACTGGGCGTGGATCTTGCGCGCGTGACCGGCAGCGAACGCGGCGGGCGCATCACCAAGGACGACGTGCAGAAGTTCGTGAAGGGCGTGATGGCGGGCGGCGGCCCGGTCGCCACGGGAGGCGCGACCGGCCTGAACCTGCTGCCGTGGCCGCAGATCGATTTCAGCAAGTTCGGCGCGATCGAGACGCAGCCGCTGTCCCGCATCAAGAAGCTCTCCGGCGCCAACCTCGCGCGCAACTGGGCGATGATCCCGCACGTCACGCAGTTCGAGGACGCCGACATCACCGACCTCGAGGCGCTGCGCGGCACGCTCAACAAGGAAAACGAGAAAGCCGGCATCAAGGTGACGATGCTGGCGTTCCTGATCAAGGCCTCGGTCGCGGCGCTGCAGAAATATCCCGACTTCAACGCATCGCTGGATGCGTCGGGCGAAAACCTGATCGTGAAGCACTATTTCAATATCGGCTTCGCCGCCGATACGCCGAACGGACTGGTCGTGCCGGTGATCCGCGATTGCGACCAGAAGGGCGTGCTCGACATCGCGCAGGAAATGTCGGCGCTGGCGAAGAAGGCGCGCGACGGCAAGCTGACGCCGGGAGAAATGTCGGGCGGCTGCTTCTCGATCTCGTCGCTGGGCGGCATCGGTGGCACCCTGTTCACGCCGATCATCAATGCGCCGGAAGTCGCGATCCTCGGCGTTTCGCGTTCGTCCATGCAGCCGGTGTGGAACGGCAAGGAATTTGCGCCGCGGCTGATCCTGCCGCTGTCGCTTTCCTATGACCATCGCGTGATCGACGGTGCCGCGGCCGCGCGCTTCGCGGTGTATCTCGCGCAGTTGCTCGCCGACATGCGGCGGGCGCTGTTGTAAGGCCGCATGGCCGCGCCGGCCGCCCCGCCTGCATCGCAAGCCGCGGCCGGTTCGCCGCTGCACGACGTCGTCGGCGCGATCAACCACTTCCTCGGCATCAGCCTGAAGGTCGGCGGCGTCACGCTCAACCTCGGATCGCTGCTGGTCGCCGTGATCGTGGTGCTGGTGGCCATCGCGGTTTCGCGGCTGTTGCAGGCCGGGCTCACGCGTTACGGACAACGCCACCAGACCAGCCAGTCGACACTCTACGCACTGTCGCGCGTGCTGCACTACATCGTGCTGGCGATCGGCGTGCTGTGGGCGCTTTCGGTCGCGGGCATACCGCTCAACGAGTTCACGTTCTTCGCGGGTGCGCTGGGCGTTGGCCTCGGCTTCGGCCTGCAGGCGATCTTTTCGAACTTCATTTCCGGGCTCATCATCCTGTTCGACCGCAGCCTGAAGGTTGGCGACTTCGTGGAGCTGGCGAACGGCGTGCACGGCCGGGTCAGCGACATCCACATCCGCGCCACACGCATCACCACCAACGACAACATCGACATCCTGGTGCCGAACTCGCACTTCATCACCGACAACGTGGTGAACCTGACCTGGCGCGACGTGTCGCGCCGCTCGCACATTCCCTTCCGCGTGCCCTACGGCGCCGACAAGGACAAGGTGCGACAGGCCGCGCTGGAAGCGGCCGCCGAAGTGCCGTTCACGCTCACCGATGATGAATCGCGCCAGCCGCAGGTTTGGCTGACCGGCTTCGGCGAATCCGCGATGGATTTCGCGCTGGTGGTGTGGCTCAACGCCGGCGCGGCACGGCGCTACCGCGGCGTGACGGCGGCCTACAACTGGGCGCTGCACAACGCACTGGAAAAGCATCACCTTGAAATGCCGTTCCCGCAGCGCGACCTGCACGTGAAGTCATGGCTGGGACTGGCCGGCGCGGAAGGCCGCCGCGCGATGGCTGCCGGGGAAGCGCCGCCAGCGGCGACGCGCGAACG
>DATNAW010000176.1:0-6915 GCA_035572335.1 Rhodanobacteraceae bacterium | reverse complement strand
TTGATCTCGATCGCTTCGATGAGCGTGCTCTTTTCCTGCGCCGGATATTTGTGCGCCAGCGCCCAGCGTGGTGCGCGCGACACGAAACCCATTTCGTTCTGCTGGTCGTAGCGATCCAGCTTGTAGACGACGCCGTCGATGTCGTAGGGCAATGCGTCGCGCTGCGCGCCCATGCGGCGGTAGTAATCGAGCAAGCCGTCCAGGCCTTCCGCGCGTTCCACCTGCGGACTGACCGGCAGGCCCCACGCGCGCAGCCGCTTCAGCGTCTCCAGGTGATTCGAAGGCAGCTTGCCGCCGCGTACCTCGCCGATCGCGTAGGCGTAGAACGCCAACGGCCGCGAAGCCGTGATGGCGGGGTCGAGCTGGCGCAGCGAACCTGCCGCACCGTTGCGAGGATTCGCCAGCGTGCGCTCGTCCCGCTTGCGTGCGCGTTCGTTGAAGGCTTCGAACGCAGCCTTGGGCATGTACACCTCGCCGCGCACTTCCAGCACGCCCGGCCAATCGTCGCCGCGCAGTTTCAGCGGGATCGCCTTCACGGTGCGAAGGTTGGCGGTGACATCTTCGCCCACCGCACCGTCGCCGCGCGTCGCGCCCTGCACGAACACACCGTTTTCATAGCGCAGGCTGATGGCCAGGCCGTCGAGCTTGGGTTCGGCGGAAAACACGAGTTTCGATTCATCGCGGCCCAGCGTCTGCGCGATCCGGCGCACGAACGCGGCGGCTTCTTCGTCGGTGAACGCATTCGACAGCGAAAGCATGGGCAGCGCGTGCTCGACCTGCGCGAAGCCGCCGCTCGCACGTGCGCCAACGCGGCGCGTGGGTGAATCCGGCGTCGCCAGTTCCGGGTGCGCGGCCTCCACCGCCTCCAGCTCGCGCATCAGGCGGTCGTACTCGGCGTCCGGAATGGACGGGTCGTCCAGCACGTAATAGCGATGATTGGCGTCGTCGATCGCGCTGCGCAGGGCTGCGGCCTGGCGCGCCGCGGCGGTTTGCTGGGTCATGGGTGCCTTGGCCACGTTGCAGGTTGCTCGGGTGGATCGGCCAAGTTTAACCCGCGTTCCCGGCACCTCCGTTTCGTGCGCTTCCGCACGCCGGGAATCACGCAACGAAAGGTGACAGAAAGGTTGCTGGCGCAGTATCGATCGCGGGTGAGGTGCGGTCCCTCTTTGTCAGTGAGCAGTTTTGGAGCAACCCTCGTGCTACCGGCTGTTCATGGTCTCACCCCCGTGCCTGGCCTGCGTCGAACCCCTCCCCGGTGACGCAGGCCGGGCATGTTTGTCTATGCGATCATCCCTGATCGCGGCGCCGTTATGTGTGCGATCGTCCATGATCGCGGCAGACCCGCCTCCCTCGCAAGCAATCAGCCACTCAGCCCGGTGGAAGACCACCTCGGCCATCCCTGGGTTTTATCTGTGCGATCATCCCTGATCGCGGCGCCCCGTTGCTCATTCGTCGCCGAACTCCACGCGTTTCGTGGCAGACCACCCCGGCCATCCATGGCCTTGTTTCCACAAAAGCCTCTCCGCATGCAGGCGTCACGTGCGGGCAGCGCAAGCCCGCAAGCGGTTAAAATGGCGGATTCTTTTCGCGACGCCGACCACGCGAACGTTCCCTGATGTCCGAAGCGAGTGCTCCCGAAGGCACGGCGCGCATGCGCGGCCTGATCTGGCTGGTCGCGGCCGCGTTTTTCATGCAGACGCTGGACTCGACCATCGTCAACACCGCCGTGCCCAGCATCGCGCACGCGCTGGCGGTGCCGCCCATTTCGTTGAAGACCGCGCTGACGAGTTACGTGCTGACGCTGGCGATCTGCATTCCGGCAAGCGCGTGGTTGTCCGACCGATTCGGAACGCAACGGGTCTTCGCCGCCTCGATCCTGATCTTTACGGCCGGTTCGCTGGCCTGCGGCGTGTCGCAAAATCTCACGCAACTGGTCGCCGCGCGCGTGCTGCAGGGTGTCGGCGGCGCGCTGCTGATGCCGATCGGCCGTTACGTGCTGGTGCGCGCGTTCGGTCCGAAGGATTTCGTCGCCGCGATGAGCACGGCCGGTATTCCCGGACTGCTGGGCCCGGTCCTGGGTCCGTTGCTGGGCGGCGTGCTGTCGCAGTACGCGTCGTGGCGGCTGATCTTCCTGGTCAACGTGCCGGTGGGCGTCATCGGACTGTGGCTCAACCGCCGCGAGATGCCGGATTTCCGGGGTGAGCGTCGTCCGTTCGACTGGATCGGCTTCGTGCTGTTCGCACTGGCGTCGGGCATGCTGTTGACTGCCGCGGAAACCGCCGGCGACGGTGACTACCGCAGCGCGGGCATCGCCGCGCTGGCCGGGCTCGTCTGCGGCTTCGCCTACTGGCACTACGGACGGCGCGCCAGGCATCCGGTCGTTGACCTCACCCTGCTGAAGGTACGCAGTTTCAACATCGCGGTGGGCGGCGGCATGTGCATGCGGCTGGGAACCGCGGGCCTGTCCTTCATCCTGATGCTGTTCCTGCAGGTCGGCTGCGGCTGGACCCCGACCGCGGCAGGCATGATGATCGTGCCGCAGGCCGTCGCGATGGTGCTGATGAAACTGTTCATCGACCGCATCCTGAAGCGCTACGGCTACCGGCGCACGTTGTTCGTGAACACGGCCATCGCCACCGCCCTGCTCGCGTGCTTCGCGTTGTTCGACGCCGCCACGCCGTGGTGGGCGATCGCGGCACTGATGTTCGCCTACGGTTTCGTGATGAGCCTGCAATACACGGCGATGAACACGCTCGCCTTCGTGGACCTGGCGCCCGATCGCGCGGCGCAGGCGTCGTCGGTGACCTCGGCCACCCAGTACCTGGTGATCAGCTTCGGCATCGCGTTGTCGTCGTGGCTGCTGGCGGTCTTCCTCAATGGGCATCATCACGACCCCGCGTCCTACGTGCATGGCTTCCGCGCCGCGGTACTGGTGATGGCCGCCCTGTCGCTGGTTGCCGTGTACGTGTTCACGCGGCTGCGCCACGACCGGCCGCTGCGGCGGTCGATCACGACGCCCGAAACAGCGGCGTAGTTTTTGCGGTCTTCCCGGATCGCTGCATATCACGGCTGCACGGCAATCCCTAGCGCCTTGGGCCATCAAGTCCACCTCGGCCAAAGCCGCCATCGATGGCCGAGAGCTCCCTGGCCTGACATTCACAACAGCCGCCCGGTACTTCCCTTGGCGGCAGCCGAGCAGCACGTCAGCTCGGGTCGTCCTGTAGGATCGCGCGATGGCCGACACCACCGCGATCCTGCTGGAGGTCTTCATCATCTTCGCCGCCGCGCAGGCGGGCAGCGTGGCGGCGCGCTGGATACGCCTGCCGGACGTGGTCGGGCAGATCGTCATCGGCTGCGTCATCGGTCCTTCGGTGCTCGGCTGGGTCACGCCCGGCGAACCGCTGGAAGTATTGTCGGAAATCGGCGTGGTGCTGCTGCTGTTTTCCGTGGGATTGGAGACGCGCCTCGACGACGTGAAACGCGTGGGCGGCAGCGCGTTCGCCGTGGGCGTGATCGGCGTGATCATCCCGTTCGTTGCCGGCGCGTTCTGGGCGCATTCGATCGGGCCCGACTGGCCGCGTTCGCTGTTCGTCGCCGCGGCGTTCGTGGCGACCTCGGCCGGCATCACCGCAGCGGTGCTGAAACAGATGGGCGCGTTGCGTCGCACCGAGAGTCGCGTGATCCTGGGCGCCGCGGTGATCGACGACATCCTGGCGATGCTGCTGCTGGGCGTGGTGGTCGCGATCCAGGCGGGTGGCACGCTGCGCGTCGGCAGCCTGCTCGTCGTCGCCGGTGAAGCGGTGGGCTTCGTGCTCGTCGTCGGCTGGTTCGGCACGCTGATGATGCGGCGCGGATCGAAGTGGCTGGAACGCTCGCGCAATCCAATGTCGCCGCTGCTGGTGGTGCTGGTGCTCTGCCTCGGGCTGGCGTGGGTGGCGACACGCTTCGGACTGGCCGCGATCATCGGTGCCTTCCTCGCCGGCATGATCGCGTCGGAAACGCGGCAACGCGTGCAATTGGAAGAACAGATGCAGCCGCTGCTGGCGTTGCTGACGCCGTTCTTCTTCGTGCTGACCGGCGCGAAGGTGGATCTTGCGAAACTCGCCAGCGGCGAAGCGTTGTGGCTGCTGCTGGTCGCGACGCTGCTGGCACTCGCCACCAAGCTCGCCGGCGGTTGGCTGGGCGCATTGCGGCTGGGGCCGCGCAGCGCCCTGATCGTCGGCGTCGGCATGATCCCGCGCGGCGAAGTCGGCATCGTGGTCGCGGCGCTGGGATTGTCCGCGGGCGTGTTCGGCGATTTGATTTACGCGGTGATCATCGCGATGTCCCTGTTGACGTCGATCATCGCGCCGCCGTTCCTGGCACTGCTGTTGAAGCAACCGGCGCCAGCTTCCGCCGAGGCCGGCTCAGGTTGAAGGCCGCTTCAGCCGCGCCGCCACGGCGTCGAAAAACGTCGCCGGAAGTTCGGCGGTCACCGGCACGTTCCACCAGTTCTGTTTTGCGAACGCGCGGCATTTGACGGCGTCCTTTTCGGTCATCAGCACGGGAAGCGAATCCGCGAATTCCAGATCGGCTGCCACGTAGCGGTGGTGATCGGGAAACGGATGCTCGATCACGTCGATGCCGAACGTGCGCAGCGCGTCGAAGAAACGCGGCGGATGGCCGATCCCGGCGACGGCGTGCACGCGCTGTCGCGAAAACGCCGCGAGCAGACGATGTGCTGCAAGGTCGGCGAGTGCGACCGCATCGGCCAACGCCAGATGCATCAGAGCTTCATTGGTCAGCGACACACCACCGTTGCACACGACGAAATCGACATCACTCAAACGCGACTCGGGTTCGCGCAGCGGACCCGCGGGCAGCAGGCGCCCATTGCCGAAGCGGCGCACGCCATCGACCACGCATATCTCGATGTCGCGCACGAGCGCGTAATGTTGCAAGCCATCGTCGGCGACAATGACATCCGCGCCTTCGGGCACCAGCAGCCGTGCGGCGTCGGCACGTTTGACGCCGACTGCCACCGGCGCGCCGGTCCGCAGTTTGATCAAAGCCGGTTCGTCGCCCGCCACCGCAGGATCGGGCTGCGCATCGAGCAGAAGTGGCGCACGTGCGTTTCCGCCGTAGCCGCGGCTGATGACGCCGGGCCTGAAGCCGCGCTCGCGCAACGCCTGCACCAGCGCGATGGTCAACGGTGTCTTGCCGGCGCCGCCCGCGACAATGTTGCCGACCACGATCACCGGAATCGGCAAGCGTTCGCTGCGCAACAAGCCATGGCGATACATCGCGCGCCGAGCTGCGGTGACGCCGCCGTACAGTGCAGCCAACGGCCGCGTCCACCACGGCGGCGCGCAATCCCCGTACCAGCAGCTTTGCAGGTCGTCCGCGATGGCCACGGCGTCCGCGCTCAGGCCGCGGCCGTCGCCGCGTCGCGGAATTGCAGGTGGTGCAGCGCGGCGTACTTGCCGCCGCGCGCGAGCAACTCGGCGTGGGTACCACGTTCGACGACGTGGCCCTGGTCGAGCACCACGATCTGGTCGGCGTGCTCGACGGTGGAAAGGCGGTGCGCGATCACGATCGTCGTGCGGTTCTTCATCAGACGCGACAGCGCGTCCTGGATCAGGCGTTCGGATTCGGTATCGAGCGCGCTGGTGGCCTCGTCCAGTACCAGGATCGGCGCATCCTTCAGCAGGGCGCGCGCGACCGCAATACGCTGGCGCTGGCCGCCCGACAACAGCGTACCGCCCTCGCCCACCCGGCTGTGGATGCCGTTCGGCAGTTCGCGGATGAACTCCATAGCGTTCGCCGCTTCGGCGGCCGCGATGATTTCGCTTTCGCCGGCGTTCGCCAGCGCGCCGTAGGCGATGTTCTTCGCGATGGTATCGTCGAACAACACCACGTCCTGGCCCACCCACGCGATCTGCGCGCGCAGGCTGCGCAGACTGTACTCACCCAGGGGATGGCCGTCCAGCAGCACTTCGCCCGAAGTGGGTTCGTAGAAGCGCGGGATCAAACTGGCGAGGCTCGACTTGCCGCTGCCGGAGCGCCCGACCAGCGCCGTGATCGAGCCGCTCGGGCAGTCGAGTGAAATGCCGCGCAAGGCGGCCGAGCTGGCGCCCGCATAGGTCAGGTGCACATTGCGGAATTCGATATCGCCGCGGCAACGCTCGATCACGCGTGTGCCGTCGTCGCGCTCGACCGGCGCGTCGATGATGCCGAACAATTCCTGCGCCGCGGCGAGTCCGCGCTGGATGTTCGATTGCACCGTGGTCAGTCGCTTCAATGACGGGAGAATGCCGCCCATGCACATGAACAGGCGCATGAATCCGCCCGCGGTCAAGCCGCGATGGGCCATGAACGGCCGCGTGGCGAAGAACACGATCAACGCCAGTGCGATCGCGGCGGCGAGCTGCACGAACGCCGTGGACAATCCATTGGTCGCCGCAACCTTGATGTTCAACTTGCGCGTGCGGTCGGTGACGTCGTCGAAGCGTTTCGCTTCGTACTCCTGCCCGCCGAACACCTTCACTTCGCGATGCGCCCCGACCACCTCCTCGACCACGCCGGTGACGCGCCCGACCACGTCCTGGATGGTGGTGTTGATGCGGCGATAGCGCCGGCTGACGTAAGTCACGAGTATCCCGATCGACGGCACCATCACCAGCAGCGCAAGCGTCAGCAGCCAGCTCGTCCACAACATCATCGCGACCAGCCCGGCCACCGTCAGTCCGTCCACGATCGCGATCTTGGCGGAGTCGGTGGTGGCCTGCGCGACCTGTTCGCTGGTGTAGGTGATGCGCGAGATCTGCTGGCCCGACGATTCGCGGTCGAAGAACGTCGTCGGCATGCGCAGGTACTTGTCGAAGATGCGGCGGCGCATGTCCTGCACCACGCTGCGTCCGACGTAGGCGCTGCCGT
>DATNAW010000175.1:0-12513 GCA_035572335.1 Rhodanobacteraceae bacterium | reverse complement strand
TCGCCCGCCTCCCGGGCGGGCGAGCCACCTTTCTTTGCGTGGCCAAAGAAAGGTGGCCCAAAGAAAGGCCACCCCGGTGCTGCGCCTTTCGTCCATCCATGGACGAAAGGTGCGATCGGGCCGGCCGGGCTTGCCGACGCGCCATCCCTGGCGCGGCGGCAAGTGGGCGCAATCCCTTGCGCCCACCCTGCGGGCCTGATCGTCCGGCCCTCACCGCAGCACAGGGGCCCCAGAAAAGCTTTGCTTCGATGACGGCCATCCTGGCCTCGCTCGAAGCAAGCAACGGCCATTCGCTTCGCGCCGCCACGCGCGCAGGATGCGCGCTCTATGGGGCCCCTCGAATACGGCGAGCGGCCGACGGAAAAGTCCAAAGGATGGCCCGCAGGATGCGGGCCAGTTCGCCGCAGGCACAAGGATGTGCCTTCGGCGAACCCGGTGGTTGCTCGCGCATCCTGAGCACAGGGATGTGCTCAGGACGTGTTCGCGGGGTGGCCTTCTCTTTGGTGACTTTCTCTTGGCCATGCAAGAGAAAGTTACCCGCGCCCCCGGGAGGGGCGCGGAAAAAGACATGGACGTCGCGGCACATCATTGAACAACACGCGACGGTGTCGTCGTGAGTGTGTGGCGCCACCACTTGCGCCGCGCGCGCTTCGCGCTGACCGCGCTGATCGCCGGTCTGCTGATCGCGGCGGCGGTCGCGATGGGCGTCGTGCAGGTGTTGCTGCCGGTGGCCACGCACTATCCGGGGTTCATTGCGCACCAGTTGTCCGCGCGGCTGCATCGGCCGGTGAGCTTCGCGGCGATTTCCAGCCGGTGGCAGCCGGCCGGTCCCTTGCTGATGGTGCGTGACCTGACGCTGGGACCGGCGCAGCCGGGCGGCAAGTCGATTACCTTGCGGCACGCGTCGCTGAAACTCGATTTCAGTGCGTGGCTGCGGCCGGCGCATCGCTGGATCACCTTGCGCTTGAGCGGCATGGAATTGCGCGTCGAGCACGCGGCGTCGGGTTGGCAGGTGGTCGGGTTCGGCAACTCGTCTGGGGAAACGCACGCGCCGCTGCAATCGCTGCCGGTCGATCTGGATTTGAGCGATCTGCGCGTGGACATCATCGATGATGCGACGCAGCGATCGTGGCAACTGCTGGCACCGCGCCTGCGGGTGGTGAACGTCGGCGACGTGATCCGCTTCGGCGGCAGCGTGCAGCAGATGGGGACGCGGCAGGCGGTCACGATCAGCGGAAGCATGAGCGCGGCCGCGCACGATTACACGCTGCACGTCGCGACCCGGGATCTCGATCTTGCAGAAGCCGTGCACGGACTGGACCTGCGTGGCTATGCGGTGCAGGGTGGCCGCGGCGACATCGAACTTTGGGGCAGCTGGAAAAACGGGAAGCTTGCGTCCGCGGCGGCGCGCTACAGCCTCAGCCGTCTCGCGGCGACGGGGCCGAATGGCCGCATGCTCGATCTGGCGTCATTGGCGGGCGTGGCGAAGTTGACGCGCGCGCAGGACGGCTGGGACATCGCATGGCGCGGGCCCGGCAAGCCGCGCGCGAACATCGATCAGGCCGGCGGCGTGATCGTGCACGTGCGGGGTCACTCCGGCGCGTGGCGGATCAGCGCGGCCGCGCATGCAATGGACATCGCGCCGTGGCTTTCGTTGCTGGCGATGGCGCCGCAGGCGCCGCCGTCGTTCGCGCAATGGGTGGATCATGCGCGCCCCTACGCGAAGATCGACGATGCCGCGGTGGCGTGGCAGCAGGACGGACGCTACGACGCGACGGTTCGCTTCTCGAACCTCGGCGCGGTGGCGACGGGCGCGGTGCCCGGCTTCGTCCTCGCAGGCGGCGTCGTGCGCGCGGATGACCGGGCACTGTCGCTGGAACTTCCGCCGCAGGCCGCGACGCTCGCGCTCACCGACGTGTTCCGCAAGCCGTTCGTGTTCAGGCAACTGGCCGGCACCTTCGTGGCGTGGCGCCAAGACGGTTTGTGGAACATCGCCGCCAACGGCCTGCACTTCGACAACGGCGAACTCGCCGGCAACGCGCGCGCGCGGCTGGTCTGGCTTGGCGGCGGACACCGTCCCTTCGTTTCCGCGCAGGCGGTGGTCGAGCGCGCCAAGGTCACGGACGCGGATTTGTTCTGGCCGTACCGCAGCATGCCGCCCTCGCTGGTCGCGTGGCTCGACCACGCGCTGGTCGGCGGCGAAGTGACGTCGGGGCGCGTGGTGATCCATGGGGATCTCGACCACTGGCCGTTCCTCGACCACGCGGGCCGCTTCGAGGCGACCGGCACGGTGCACAACGCCACGTTCGATTTCGCCGACAACTGGCCGCGCGCGACCGGTGTGGATGCGGCGGTGGACTTCGTCGACAACCGCATGGGCATCGTCGCCACGCATGCAACAGTGCAGGGCGTCACCGCCACGCATGCGGTGGCGTCGATACCCGACCTCCACAACGGCACGCTCGGCCTCGACATCCAGGGCGGCGGCAGCGGCGCACAATTGCTCGATTTCGTGCGCCACAGTCCGGTCGGCGCGGGCGCGCTCGATGCACTGCAGGGATTGCAGGTCGGCGGCACCGGCAAGTTCGGCATCAAGCTGGCCATTCCGCTCGCGCATGCGGAGAACTTCACGCTCGACGGAAAGGTCGACATGGCCAACGCCGACGTCACCGCCGACAAATGGAACCTTGCGCTGAAGGATCTCAGCGGTCCGTTGCAGATCGATGGCAAGGGCTTTCGCGCCAATGACCTGTCGGCGACGTTCCGCGGCGCGCCGTCGAAACTTTCCATCGCGGTCGGTAGTGGCAACGTCGCTGATCCGAAGGACGTCGTCGAGGCATCGCTGGACACGCGCGTGTCGGCGCAAACCCTGGTGCAGGGCTACCCCGATCTCGCTGGCCTGGTCGCGCACGCGAGTGGCGTTGCGCCGTTCCACATCGGCGTCGACGTGGTGGCGGGACAAGGCGGTGCGCCGGCGACGCCGATCCTCGACCTGAAGTCGAACCTCGCGGGCATCGCGCTGGATTTCCCGGCGCCGCTCGACAAGCCGGCGAACACGGAACTGCCGTTGCACCTGAGCCTGCAACTGCCGCCGGCCGGCGCGCCGCTGACGATTTCGCTGGGTGACGTGTTGCAGGTGCGTGGTCGCCTGGCGGATCCCGCGCGCAAGCTGCCTACTGCGCTGGCGATGAATTTCGGCGACGCGCTGCCGGCGGAAATTCCCGCGCAAGGCCTCGCCGTGCGCGGACACGCGCCGCGCATGGACGTGAGCGGCTGGATCGAGCAGGCGCTTAGCGGGTCATCCGGCGGATCATTCCCGCAACTTTCGCGCGCGGAGGTTTCCACCGACGCCGCGCAAGTGTTCGGCACCGATCTCGGCGCGCTGCAGTTCACGTTTGATGCGGGCGCGCAAAGCGATGCGATCGCGTTCGACGGCACTGCTGTGAAAGGCACGATCGATCTGCCGACGAGCGATCTGGCTACCCGCGGCATCACGGCGGATTTCCAGCACCTGTACTGGCCCGAACCGCCGGAATCGAAACAGCCCGGTCCGCCGCCACCGCCGCAGGTGACATCACCCGTCGCGCCGTTCTCGATTCCGCCGCTGCATGTCCATATCGGCGATCTCAGGCTGGGCAAGGCACAGCTCGGCACGACGACGTTCGAAAGCACGCCGACGCTGCAGGGCATGTACATCAGCAAGTTCGATTCGAAGGGCGCGGACTTCACCATCCAGTCGCACGGCAACTGGAACGGCAGCACGCGCATGAGCACGTCGCAGATGGTCATCGACATCAGCTCGCACGATTTCGGCAAGACGCTTGCGGCGTTCGGATTCAGCGGCTTGCTCGCCGGCGGCAAGGATGCGCACGTGCACATCGACGGCGCGTGGCCGGGTGCGCCGTCGGGATTTTCGCTGGCGTGGATGAGCGGCAAGCTTGACATCAAGGTGGGGGAGGGCCGCATCCTCGCGGTGAAGCCGGGGCTCGGCCGTTTGCTGGGTTTGCTGTCGCTGCGCGACTTGCCGAGCCGGTTGATGCTGCACTTCGGCGACGTGTTCAAGTCGGGTTTCGGTTTCGACAATGCGTCGGCGAATTTCGCGTTGAAGGATGGCAACGCCTTCACGCAGGACATGGTGATCACCGCGCCCGCGGCGCGCATCGTGATGCAGGGCCGCACCGGATTCCGCGCGCGCGACTACGACCTAACCATCGATGTCACGCCGCACGTCGGCGGCACCTTGCCGGTGGTCGGCGCGGTGATCGGCGGCCCGGTCGGCGCGGCGGCGGGACTGGTGGTGCAGGGTTTGATCGGCAAGGGCATCAACAAGGCCGCGGGCAGCATCTATCGTGTCACCGGCAGTTGGGACAAGCCGAAGATCGTGACCGTGGCATCGGCTCCGGTGCCCGCAACCTCTACCGGTCCGACGCCGTCACCTGCGACGTCGGCGGCGTTGCCGGCGCCGTCCGGAAGCACTCCGCCCGCGCCGGTTGCATCGCCTTCCGCGCCACCGGCGTCCGCACAGTAAGATCACGCCGCCCAGTTCGGAGGCACCGTCATGGCGTCGTTCTTTTGCAAGCTGGTTCCGCCGCGTCCGACCTTTGCGATGGATCTGTCGCCGGCGGAAGCCGACGTGATGAAGCAGCACGCGCTGTATTGGAATGACTTGATCACGCGCGGCGTGGTCCGCGTGTTCGCGCTGGGGCTGGTGATGGATCCGGCCGCGGCATTCGGCATCGCCGTCATGGAAAGGGAAGACGAATCCGCCGTGCGCGGGCTGACCAACCGCGATCCGGCGATCACCGCGGGTATCGGCATGCACTACGAAATCCACCTGATGCCGCGCGGCGTGATGCACAACTGAGCGGATGCGTGGGCCGTTTTCGGCTTGCGATCGGGCGACGGCGCCCTTACGTTGACGTGATCCCCGCAGGATTTCGACTTCCATGGATTCTCCACTCGCTCTCGCCGAACGCAACCTGCTCGCGCCCGGCGGCCTGTCCACCAATGATCTTGAACGCGTGTTCGCGCGGGTGATGGCGCCGTCCGTCGACGCAGCGGACCTGTACTTCCAGCATTCGCGCAGCGAATCGTGGGTGCTGGAAGACGGTATCGTGCGCGACGGCAGCCATTCGATCGAACAGGGCGTCGGCGTGCGCGCGGTGTCTGGCGAGAAAACCGGCTTCGCCTATTCCGACGACATCGTGCTGCCGCAGCTGCTGGAAGCGGCCGGTGCGGCACGCGCGATCGCGAACGACGGCAACGGCGCCGGCAAGCCGCTGAGCATTCGCGGTGCACGCGCGTTGTATCCCGCGGAGGATCCCATCGACGCGCTGGACAACGCCGCCAAGATTGCGCTGCTGCGCGAACTCGATGCACTGGCGCGCAGCCTCGATCCGCGCATCAAGCAGGTGATCGTCAGCATGAACGCGACGCACGATTCGGTGCTCATCGCGGCCGCCGACGGCACGCTGGCCGCAGACGTGCGTCCGCTGACGCGCGTCAACGTGCAGGTGATCGCGGAATCCAACGGCCGGCGCGAATCGGGTTATTCCGGTGGCGGCGGACGTTGTGCGTATCGCGAACTGATCGACTCGGGACGCGCGCATGCGTGGGCGCGCGAGGCCGTTCGCCAGGCGCTGGTGAACCTGGAAGCCGTCGATGCACCGGCCGGCACGATGGACGTGGTGCTGGGCCCGGGCTGGCCGGGCGTGCTGCTGCACGAAGCGATCGGACACGGGCTCGAAGGCGACTTCAACCGCAAGGGCACCTCCGCGTTCGCCGGGCGCATGGGCGACAAGGTCGCCGCCGATGGCGTCACGGTGGTCGATGACGGCACCTTGCAGGGCCTGCGCGGTTCATTGTCGATTGATGACGAAGGCACGCCGACGCACTGCTCCACGCTGATTGAAAACGGCCGCCTGGTCGGCTACATGCAGGACAAGCACAACGCGCGGCTGATGGGCATGGCACCGACCGGCAACGGCCGCCGCGAATCGTTCGCGCACCTGCCGATGCCGCGCATGACCAACACGTACATGCTGCCGGGTGAACGCGATCCGCAGGAAATCATCGCGTCGGTCGAGCGCGGTTTGTACGCGGTCAATTTCGGCGGTGGCCAGGTGGACATCACCAATGGCAAGTTCGTGTTCAGCGCCAACGAGGCCTACCTGATCGAGCACGGCAAGGTCACGCGGCCGGTGAAGGGCGCGACGCTGATCGGGTCCGGTCCCGATGTGCTGACGCGCGTCGCGATGCTCGGCAACGACCTCAAGCTCGACGAGGGCGTCGGCGTGTGTGGCAAGGAAGGCCAGAGCGTCCCGGTCGGCGTCGGCATGCCGACCACCAAGATCACCGCGATGACGGTGGGTGGAACGGCCGCGTGATCAGCCGGCGTCAAAATCGCGCAGCAGCCGGAACAGTTCGCGTTGCGCGCGCGGCGGTTTGTTCGTGTCGCGCTCGCGGCGCGATTGCCGGATCAGCGCGCGCAGGCGCTGGTGGTCAACGTCTGGATGCGCGGTGATGAATGCGGTGAGCGCGGCATCGGCGTTGTCGCCCAGCAGGTCTTCGCGCAGCGCTTCGGCGCGATGCAGGGCCGCAGTTTCGCGGGCGTTCTTGCCGCGGTCGTTGGCCAATGCCGCGCGAGCGGACGCGAAGGCTTCGTCGTCGTGCGCCCGCATCAGTTTTGCCAGGTGCGCGAGCTGGCGCTTGTGTGCGATGTGCGAAGGCGTGCGCTGCACTTCGGCGAGTTCGTCGCGCACGTCGTCCGGCAAGCCCAGTTTGGCGAGACGCGCCGGCGGCAGTTCCGACAGTTGCTTCGCGAACGCCAGCACGTCCAGCGCTTCGCGGCGGCGCGCACTGCGGCTGGGGCGTTCGTTGTCCTGCGTTTCTTCCTGACTGCGCATTGCGGCGTGGTCGAACCGTTCGAATGGAAATCCGTGTGAATACCGACATTGTGACAGCTGACGACAGCGTTGCGGAACTGGAACGTCTCGCCGACCTCGCCGATGATGTGGTGCGGCGCGCGCGCGCCGCGGGTGCATCGCAGGCCGAAGTGTCGGCCAGCGTCAGCACCGGGCTTTCCGTCAATGTGCGCATGGGCGAAGTGGAAACGGTCGAACGCAATCGCGATCGCGGTTTCGGGCTTACGGTGTATTTCGGGCAACGCAAGGGCAGCGCCTCGACTGCCGACCTGAAACCCGCGTCCATCGATGCGACCATCGCCCAGGCCTGCGCGATCGCTCGCTACACCGAGCCCGATCCCTGCGCGGGCCTGGCCGATGCGGCGCTGATGCAGACGCAGTTTCCCGATCTCGACCTGTGGCATCCGTGGCAACTGGATGTCGATCGCGCGATCGATATCGGTCGCGAGGTCGAAGCGGCCGGCCGCGACCACGCGACGATCACCAATTCCGAAGGCGCCAGCGTGCAGTGCGGCGACGCGCTCGGCGTGTACGCGAATTCGCACGGGTTCATCGGCCGCGAGCGCGGCACGCACCATTCGGTTTCGTGTTCGGTGATCGCGGGCACGGGCGAGGCGATGCAGCGCGACGGCTGGTACGAATACGTGCGCGACGCGAACACGTTCCCGGCGTTTGCGGGCATCGGCGCCAAGGCGGCCGAACGCGCGGCGGCGCGGTTGAACGCGCGCAAACTTTCGACGCGCGAATGCGCGGTATTGTTCGCGCCGGAAGTCGCGCGTTCGCTGGTCGGACACCTGGTGTCGGCCGTCAGTGGAGGGTCGTTGTACCGGCGCGCCAGCTTCCTGCTCGACCATGCGGGCAAGCCGGTGTTGCCGGCGTTCGTCGACGTGCTCGAGAAGCCGTTCCTGCCGCGCGGCCACGCGTCCGGCACGTTCGACGCCGAAGGCGTGGCGACACGCGAATCCGCACTGGTCGAACGCGGCGTGCTGCAGCGCTACGTGCTGGGCAGCTATTCGGCGCGCAAACTCGGATTGCAGACCACCGGCAACGCGGGCGGCGTGCACAACCTCGTGGTGGCGCCAGGGTCGGTGGACGGCGAGACAGCGGATTTCCAAGGCCTGTTGCAACGCATGCATACGGGCCTGCTGGTCACCGAACTGATCGGCCAGGGCATCTCGATCATCACCGGCGATTATTCGCGCGGCGCGGCGGGCTTCTGGATCGAGAACGGCGAGATCGCGTATCCCGTGCAGGAAATCACCATCGCCGGCAACCTGCGCGAGATGTTCATGGACGTGCAGGCGATCGGCTCGGACATCGATCCGCGCTCGTCGATCCTGACCGGCTCGGTCCTTGTCGGCAAGATGACCGTCGCGGGCGAATAAGCCGCAAGCTGAACGCGCCGGTTTCCCGGTCAACCGGACCCGCGCGCGCAACGTTATCGCGTCTATCGGCACGGCACGGGACGGTCCATGAATGCATCCGGCAATGATGTCACCGCGGCGGTCAATCGCTTCGGGCTGGGCGCCAAGCCGGGCGAGCTGGCGGGCATCCACGATCCGCGCGACTGGTTGAAGGCGCAGGTCGCACGCGGTTCCGACGCCGGCAATGCGTTTGCGGGCTTGCCCGGCAGCCTCGACTACCTTCGCGAAGAAGCGCAACTGCAGATGACGCGGCGCGAGTTCAAGCAGGGCGCCCGTGGCCGGCGTGCATTTCTGACGGGAGGCGTGCAGTCGGCATCGCAGGACGGGCAGGCCAATGCGGATGCCTTGAAGCAGGCACTGAAGCCTTATCGCAAGGAAGAGCGTGGCGAACTGCTGGCCGAAGCGGCGGCGCGTTATCGGGTCGCGACCGTCACCGACACGCCGTTCGTCGAACGGCTGGTGCATTTCTGGTCCAACCATTTCGCGGTGTCGGTGGACAGGCGCCCGGCGCGATTGTTCGCGGCGCCGATGGAGCGCGAGGCGATCCGCCCGCACGTCACCGGCCGCTTCGCCGACATGTTGCTGGCGGTCGAAACGCATCCGGCGATGTTGTTGTACCTCGACAACGCGCGTTCGGTGGGACCGAATTCGATGTTGGGCCGGCGCATAGCGATGCGCCTCGCGCGCAACGGCGACATGGACAAGGGCAAGGCTGGTGGGTTGAACGAAAACCTGGGCCGCGAAGCGATGGAATTGCACACGGTCGGTGTGAATGGCGGTTACACGCAGGCCGACGTCACCGAATTCTCGCGTGCGCTGACCGGCTGGAGCGTTCCCTATCCGCGCGATTTCGCGAACGGCAAGCGGCCGCAATCGGCTTTCGTGTTCCGCGTCAACGCGCACGAACCCGGAGCGCGCCGGGTGATGGGTCGAGCGTTTGCAGAAGATGGAATCGAGCAGGGCAAGGCGATCCTGGAATTCCTCGCGCGCCAACCCGCGACCGCCAAGCACCTCTCATTGCAGCTTGCGCAGCACTTCGTTTCGGATCATCCGCCGCAATCGCTGGTGGACCGGATGGCGAAAACCTATCTCGAACACGACACCGATCTCGCCGCGGTGTATCGCACGCTCATCGCCAGTCCGGAAGCGTGGGAGGCCGAGGCGCGCAAGTTCAAGACGCCGCAGGATTTCGTGATTTCGTCACTGCGCGCAGCGCAGATCGACCTCGACGACCGGCCACAGCCGGTGCTGGCGTTGCTCCAGAATCTCGGCGAGCCGATGTTCGACCCGCGTTCGCCCGCCGGCTTCACCGACGACTCCGCCAACTGGATCGACGCAGACGGCTTGTGGAAGCGCGTGCAGGCGGCGGAGGCGATTTCCGCGCGCGTCGCGCAAGGCAGCGCGCAGCCGCTTGCTTTCGCGCAGGACATTCTCGGTCCCTTGCTGGACGAAGACACAGCGCAGGCGATCCGGCGCGCGGAATCGGCACGACAGGCGCACGCGACGTTGTTCGCGAGTCCCGCGTTCCAGTGGAGGGTTTGATCGTGCTTACTCGTCGCCAGTTCCTCGCGAACACAGCGGTCGGCGCGGCCACGTTGATGATCTGGCCGAAGCTGACCTTCGGCGCCACCGGCTCCGACACGCGCTTCCTGTTCGTGCTGTTGCGCGGCGGACTCGACGGTCTTGAATCGGTGCCGCCGTATGGCGATCCCGGTTACCGGGCGATCCGCGGCGCTCTGGCGTTGTCGCCGTCGGCTGCGAAACCCGCCCACAAACTGGACAACGTATTCGCGCTGCATCCGTCGTTCGATTACGCGGCGCAGTTGTACGCGCAAGGCCAGTTCATGCCGGTGGTCGCGGCGGCGCCGCCTTATTGGGGTCGCTCGCATTTCCAGGCGCAGAACTGTGTCGAGAACGGCACCGCAAAACCCGATGGCGCGCAGACCGGCTGGCTGAATCGCTGCATCGCGTGCATGCCGGGCGTGGATGGATTGGCGTGCGCGGCGGTGATGCCATTGACGATGCGCGGCAGCGCGAAGGTGGAAACCTGGTCGCCGCCGCTGCCGACCGAAGTGAACCCGATCCTGCTGCAACGCTTGCAACCACTGTACGCGGCCGACACGCAATTGGCGGCACCGTTCGCTCGCGCGGTCGCGCGGCAGACCGATTCGCCGGTTCCCGAGTCGGGCGCAGGGATGATGACGAACGGCAAGTCCGGCAAGAAACAAACCGGCGGCCTGCCGGTGATGATGGCGGCGGCGGGCGGCTTCATGGGCAAGGCCGATGGCCCGCGCATCGCGTTCGTGGAAGACGACGGCTGGGACACGCACGCGAACGAGGCGGCGATCGTGACGCGCAAGATCGGCGAACTCGACGCGGGTGTGAAGGCGTTCCATCAATCGGTCGGAGCCATGTGGAGCCGCACGATCGTGGTCGTCGCGACCGAGTTTGGTCGCACGGCGCACATCAACGGCACCGGCGGCACCGACCACGGCACCGGCGGTGCGATGTTCCTCGCAGGCGGCGCGCTGCGCGGCGGACGCGTCGCGGGCAAGTGGCCCGGCATCGGTTCGCGCGAGTTGTACCAAGACCGCGATGTGCACGCGACGACCGATTTCCGCTCGGTGTTCAAGGGCGTGCTGGCCGCGCATCTGGGTATCGCCGAGTCGCTGCTGGAATCGCGGATTTTCCCCGGCAGCTCGGTGGCGAAACCGCTGGGCAATCTGGTGGGTCCGGCGCGCGCCGCGGCGTGATTTTCGGCGCCGGTGGACGGCGCTTGACAGGCGCCCCGGACAGGGCGAGAGTCATCGCGCGGTCCGTCCGTCCACCACTGTTTGAGGGAGAACAGCCATGAGTGTTCCACCGGAATCCGTGACACCTCCGACGTCTTCATCCCCCGCCGGCGCACCGCCGCCGCCCGCGGGCGCACCCACCGCGGAAGAGCGCCAGTGGGCGATGTTCGCGCATTTGTCGGCGCTGCTGGGTGGCCTGGTCACTGGCTGGATCGGTGGCTGGGGCTGGTTCATTGGCCCGCTGATCATCTGGCTGGTGAAAAAAGACACCATGCCGTTCGTGAACGATCAAGCCAAGGAAGCGCTGAACTTCAACATCACCGTTGCGATCATCTTCGTGATCCTGATGATCCTCGGCTTCGCCACGCTGGGCATCGGCTTCCTGATTGCCGGACCTTTGATGGTCATCATCGGCATCGCGGCCCTGGTGTTCATCATCATCGCGGCGATCAAGTCCAACGAAGGCGTGGCTTATCGCTACCCGTTCGCGTTGCGGCTGATCAAGTGAGTGCAGGATGCACTCATCCGTGCAGTCCATGGATGGGCGTTGACACGGGATCGATGGGTCGAGCGCGTCCGGCATTCCGGCGCGCCCGATTCGCGTCAGGAATCTTCGTCCGGCGCAAACGGCCGGGCTGATTCCGGGTGCTCGGGGTCGAGCAGCAACTTGACCCGCGCGTCGGCCTGCTCAAGCGCCGACTGGCATTGGCGGTAGAGCGCGATGCCGCGCTCGAATGCGCGCAGCGATTCGTCCAGGTTCTGTTCCCCGCTCTCCATCTTCGCCACCAGCGCCTCGAGTTCGGCCAGGGATTGCTCGAACTCCGCGACGGGCGAAGGGTTTGCGGCTTTGATGGGCGACTTGGGCATCCGCGCAAACTAGCGCAGGCGCAAGGGTGAAGCAATCGCCCCGGCGCGCCCGTGCTTGCAAGTTTCGGGCGGGTCGATGAAAATTGCCGGCTCGCTTGGTGAAGCGCGCACCATGGATGGTCGCGCATTCGGCGTTTGCGACAGTCCAGTGGACTGTCGCGACGAATGCGCGGGTGAGGCATCGATGCCGAGCGGAGGGCACTCCATGGATGGATGCTCGCAAAGCGTTCAGTGGTGGATGTAGCTCAGCTGGTCGAATGCCGAGCGCTTGCGACAGTCCAGTGGACTGTCGCGCGAGGCATGAGGAGGAGGCATGGATGGCGACTGGAGAGCGCACCATGGATGGTTCGCCGAAAACGTATCAGTGGTGGATGTAGCTCAGCTGGTTAGAGTCCCGGATTGTGATTCCGGTTGTCGTGGGTTCGAGTCCCATCATCCACCCCAATTTTTGTACAATGCAGGGTTTGCGGGCCGTTAGCTCAGTTGGTAGAGCAGGAGACTCTTAAT
>DATNAW010000174.1:0-14120 GCA_035572335.1 Rhodanobacteraceae bacterium | reverse complement strand
GGGCGTTGAACAATGCCCTGATGCGCGGGCCAAGGATGGCCCGCCGCGGATCAAGCGCATCCAGCGCTTGATCCGACGAAGCCGGGTCCGGACATGTGCCGCACCCGACGTGTTGAAAAAGTGCAGGAAAGCACTTTTTCAACGTCAGCTACGAGGAGAGTCCATCGTGAAATCCATTCGCTGCGCAGTCATCGCGCTCGCCGCATTGACCTTGGCGCTCTCTGCGTGTTCGTCGTCGCACGGCGATTCCACTGCCGCGGCCGCGCAGTCGCAATGGTTGGCGGTGGCGCGCGGCAAGGTCGCCGTCGAAGGCGGCATGGTGCTGGTCGCCGCGCGCACCGATGGCGTGGTCGAATCGGTGGCGGTGAAGCAGGGCGACGCGGTGCAGGCGCGCCAGGTGTTGGCGACGCTCGATCCGCGCGCGGCGAAGATCGCGCAGGCCACCGCGCAGGCCGGTGTGGCGCAGGCCAAGGCGCAACTGGCCGAATTGCAGGTGTCGCTGAAGCAGGCCGAGCAGCGCGCGCCGCGCATCGTCGCCGCCGCCAAGGCCGGCGCCGCGACCGGCGAAGCCGCCGAGCAGGCGCGCGATACCGTCGCCGGATTGAAAGCCAAGCAGGCGGCCGCGCAGGCCGAACTGGATGCCGCGCAACAGAAGCTCGCCGCGGCCAAACTCGATCTCGACGCCACCACGGTGCGCGCGCCGGTGGCGGGCAGCGTGGTCGCGCGGCACGTCGCGGTCGGGCAATCGGTTTCCGGCGCATCGGGCCAGCCGCTGTTCGAATTGCTACCCGACCGCCCGCACATCGTGCAGGCGCAGCTCGACGTGGACGCCGCCGGCGCGATCCACGCCGGCATGCGCGCCGAAGTGGTGCGCGATTCGGGCTCCGGCCCGGTGTACGACGCCACCGTGACGTGGGTCGGGCAGGTGCTGCAGCCGGCCGGCCTCACCCAGGATCCGCTGGAACGCGCGCTCGCCAACGATGTCGATTGCACGCTGGAATTGGCGTCCCCGAAGCAAGGCGTCGAGCCGCTGCGGATCGGGCAGCGGGTGCTGGTGCGGTTTCCCAAACGCGCTCGTTAAGCTCCCGGATAGTGCCCGTAAGCCATTCGAAAGCCTGCGGGGCTAGAATCGGCCCCACTTTGCGGCAATGCCGCTCCCGAGAAATTCCCGTGACCCAATGGAACATCCTGTGCGACTTCGATGGCACCATCGCCGTCGAGGACGTCACCGACTCGCTGCTCGACCGTTTCGCGCCGCCTGAATGGCAGGTGCTGGAACGCGATTGGCGCGCCGGCAAGATCGGTTCGGCCGAATGCATGGCGGGGCAGGTCGCGTTGCTGGATGCCACGCGCGACGAGATCGACGAACACCTGGCGGCGCTGCGCATCGATCCTGCGTTCCCGCAATTCGTGGAGTCGGCATTGACTGCAGGCGCCACGTTGCGGGTGGTAAGCGATGGCATCGATTACGCGATCCGCGCGATCCTCTCGCGCTACCAGCTCGACGACCTGCCGATCCTCGCCAACCGGTTGGTACAGGCCGGCCCGCGCAAGTGGAAGCTGGAGACACCGTTTTCCGATCCGCATTGCCGCATCGGCAGCGGCCATTGCAAGTGCGCCAGCGCGGTGCGCGAGCACAACCGGCACCATCGCGTGCTGTTGATCGGCGATGGCGCGTCGGATTTCTGCGCCGCGGGGGAGGCCGATTACGTGTTCGCCAAACACCGTTTGATCGAACACTGTCGACACGCGGCGATCCCGCACACGTCGATCGTCGGTTTCGCCGATGCGATCGGACTGCTGCCCGCGTTGCTGGCCGGTAAGCTGTACACGCCGCGGCGCGTGCTGGCGCCGGCGTCCGTCCTCTGATCCAGGCAGGTCAACCATGAATTCCGCAAACGCCGCGGCCTCGGCCGCCGCCGCCCAGCTTGCCGACGGCCTCGACACTGCGCGCAGCGGCAAGCTGTTTGACATCGCGTGCCGTTCCATTCCGGGTGGCGTCAACAGCACCGCGCGCGCGACGTGGTCGGGCTGGACGCCCTATCCGTTGTTCGTGCAAAGCGGAACCGGTTCGCGGCTCACCGACGTCGATGGCAACGAGTACATCGATTACCTGTTGGGTCTCGGTCCGATGTTGCTCGGTCATCGGCCGCCGCGCGTCACGCAAGCGGTCGTCGATTTCATCCAGCAGCGCGGCACCGTATTCGCATTGCCGACCGCGGACGAAGCGAAGCTCGCCGACAAGATCATCGCGGCCGTGCCGAGCGTGGAGCAGGTGCGCCTGTGCAACACGGGCACCGAAGCCGTGCTGTACGCGACGCGCCTTGCGCGCGCGTTCACGAAGCGGCCGAAGCTGATCCGCTTCGAGGGCATGTACCACGGCTTCTCCGACCAGGTGTACTGGAGCAAGCATCCGGACATCGCCAAGGCCGGCCCCGATGCGCATCCGCGGCCGGTGCCGCAAGGGCCGGGCCTGCCACATGGCCTCGACGAGAACCTGATCATCCTGCCGTGGAACGACGCGGATGCACTGGCCGACGCGATCAAGCGCGAAGGCGACGCGATCGCCGCGGTCATCACCGAGCCCGTGATGTGCAACACCGGCTGCATCCTGCCGAAGTCCGGTTACCTCGAAGCGATGCGCGAACTCACCGCGCGCCACGGCATCGTGCTGCTGTTCGACGAAGTGATCACCGGTTTCCGGCTGGGCCTCGGCGGCGCGCAGGCGCGGCTCGGCGTCACGCCGGATCTGTCGGTGTTCGCGAAGGGCCTCGGCGGCGGTTTTCCGGTCGCGGCTTGCGGTGGACGCGCCGACATCATGGCGCTGGTAGCCAACGGCAAGGTGTCGATGGCCGGCACCTACGCCGCCAACGGCATCGCGATCGCGGCGGCCAACGCTGCGCTGGACGAGCTGGCGGCACCGGGATTGTTCGCGAAACTGGACGCGATTTCCGATGAATTGCGCGCCGGCCTCGGCAAGGTGCTCGATGAGGCGGGCCTGCCCGCGTACGTCGTCGGCGTGGGTCCGCTGATGCAGGTGTGGTTCGCGAAGCAACCCATCCACAACTACCGCGACGCCGAACGCCACGCCGACCAGAAACTGTTCGATCGCTGGTGGCGCGGCATGCTGGCGCGCGGCGTGCTGTTCCATCCGGGCGCGTACGAAAACCTGTTCGTGTCGACGGCGCATACCCACGAAGACATCGCGCAGACGCTCGCGGCGGCGCAGGACGTCGCGGCGGAGTTGGCGCGCGGCGCCTGAGCGCCGCCGGCAATCACGATTTGGTCGAAGCGACCCAGCTCGCGGGTAACGGCAGGTGCACGAACCGGCCCGCCGCCAGCACGCGGTGCCATGCGTTTCGCAGCGGCGATGGACGCGGCGGTTCGTCGTGGATGGCCTGCTGCGCGCGGGCGCTGCAAGCCGCGAGGTTGGCCGGCTGGAAGCCGTTCGTGATCCGGAACGTCGGCAGTTTCATCGTGATCCCCCTGATTGCTGAAAGGCCCCCGCCCGTCTGCAACGTGCGGCGGCGGGCGTCGGTTGACACGCGGCCGAGAAATGCGCGCCAGCGCATAAGCGCATAGCGTCCCGTCCTTTCACCGCGGCCGCATCGTGAGCGTAACGTGCGTTCTCCGTCGCCGCACGCCATTCCGTCATGTCCGTCACCGCGCCCCTGCCGCGCCTGCCCTTGCCGAAGGATCGAATGCAGCATCTCGAACGGCTGACGCAGGATCTCGATTCGGCAAGCCTGTGGTGGCTGTCGGGCTATGCCGCGGGCCTCGCGTGCAAGCTGGCTCCGGCACCGGATGCGCTCGAGATGCGTACGGCGGCGGAACCAACGACTCGCCTGACGATCGTGTACGGCAGCCAGACCGGCAACGCGAAACGCGTGGCCACGCAGTTGGCGCGGCAGGCCGAAGCCGCGGGGCTTTCGGTGCGCCTGCTGGGGACCGATGCGTATCCGATCCGCGAACTGGCGACGGAACGTTTGCTGTACCTCGTCATCAGCACGCAAGGCGATGGCGATCCGCCGGACGATGCGCGCGGCTTCATCGATTTCCTTGCCGGCCGCCGGGCGCCGAAGCTGGATGCACTTTCGTTCGCGGTGCTGGGCCTCGGCGATTCCAGCTATCCGCAATTCTGCGTGATCGGCCGCAAGCTCGACGCACGGCTGGCGGAACTCGGGGCGAAGCGTCTGCTCGGTTTCGCGGAGGCCGATATCGATGTCGAAACGGTCGCCGGGCCATGGGCGCAAGACGCACTCGTCCGTGCGCGCGAGCGGTTGGAAGTGCTTGCGCCCGCGAACAACGTCACGCCGCTGCGCCGGCATGTCGAAGCCACGGCATGGTCGGCTGCACGGCCGTTCAAGGCCGAAGTGCTGGCGAACCAGCGCATCACCGCGGAGGGCAGCCGCAAGGACGTGCGCCATCTCGAAATCGATCTCTCGGGTTCGGGGCTTGAATACGAACCCGGGGATGCGCTGGGCGTCGTGCCGCGCAATCCGGAACCGCTGGTCGACGCGGTGCTGCATGCGCTGCATCTGGATGGAGAGGCCGCCGTCACGCATGCCGATGCGACGCATCCGCTGCGCGAATGGCTGACGTCCAAACGCGAACTCACGCGTCTCGGCCGTCCCCTCGTGGCCGCGCTGGCCAAACGCAGAGGCGATGCCGCGGTGAAAACATTGCTGCACCCTGAAAATGGCGAAGCACTGCGCCGGGTGCTGGAAACGCAACAACCCATCGACCTGCTCCAGCGCCATGCTTCGGAGTGGACCGGCGAAGCCCTGGTTGCCGCGTTGCGGCCACCGGCACCGCGGCTGTATTCGATCGCATCCAGCCGGGCGTCGGTCGATGACGAAGCGCACCTCACCGTCGCGCACGTGGAATACGCGACTGAAACAGGCACCCGCTGGGGCGCTGCTTCGCACTGGCTGGCCACGCGCGCGGAGGGCGACACCGTCGAGGTGTACCTGGAACGCAACGAACGTTTCCGCCTGCCCGCCGATCCCGACCGCGACATCATCATGATCGGACCTGGCACTGGCATCGCGCCGTTCCGTGCGTTCGTGCAGCAGCGGGCCGCGATCGGCGCGCGCGGACGCAACTGGCTGTTGTTCGGCAACCCGCATTTCCGCAGCGATTTCCTCTACCAGGTCGAATGGCAGGCCGCGTTGAAGAACGGTTCGCTGCATCGCCTCGACCTCGCCTTCTCGCGCGATCAATCCGAAAAAACCTACGTGCAACACAAATTGCGCGAACACGGCCGCGATGTTTACGCATGGCTCGAAAATGGCGCGCACCTGTACGTGTGCGGCGCCACCACAATGGCGCGCGACGTTGAGAAGGCGTTGCGGGACGTGATCGTCCAGGCCGGCGCACGCGATGCCGAAGCTGCCGATGAATACATCGTGGCGTTGCGCGACGAACGCCGTTACGCGCGGGACGTGTACTGATGTCCGAGCCTTCCGATCTCGAACGCATCAAGCGCGCAAGCCGTCACCTGCGCGGGACGTTGCGCGAAAGCCTCGCCGAGCCGGTCACCGGCGCGCTGCATGCCGATGACGTGCAGCTGCTGAAGTTCCACGGCGCGTATCAGCAGGACGACCGCGACGTGCGCGAGGCACGGCGTCTCGCCAGGCTGGAACCCGATTATTCGTTCTTCCTGCGGTTGCGCTTGCCGGGTGGCGTGATGTCGCCGGCGCAGTGGCTGGCGATGGACGCGATGGCGCAACGCTACGGCGCGCGCGGCCTGCGCTTGACCACGCGCCAGACCATCCAGGTGCACGGCATCCGCAAAGTCGATTTGCGTGCCGCCGCGCAGGCCATCCACGCATGCGGCCTCGACACCATCGCGGCGTGCGGTGACGACAACCGCAACGTGGTCGCTGCGGTGAATCCATTGCTGTCGCGCGTGCATGCGCAAATCTTCGAACAGGCGCAGGCTTTATCGCTGCACCTGCGGCCGCAATCGCGCGCATGGCACGAGACCTGGCTGGACGAGCCGCCGACTGATGGCAACGAGCCCGAACCGCTGCTCGGCGACGCCTACCTGCCGCGCAAGTTCAAGATCGGCTTCGCGGTGCCGCCTGACAACGACGTCGACGTGTATTCGCAGGACGTCGGGCTGGTCACCATCATCGAAAACGGCGCGTTGTCAGGCTACGACGTGTTGGTCGGCGGCGGCATGGGCGCGACGCACGGCAATGCCGGAACGTATCCGCGGCTGGCCAGCCCGATCGGCTTCATCACGCCTGACCAGGTGGTCGCATTGGCGGAAGCGGCGTTGACGCTGCAGCGCGACCACGGCGATCGTTCCGATCGTGCGCACGCGCGTTTCAAATACACCGTCGACGATCGAGGACTCGGCTGGACCAAGGCCGAGATCGAACGCCGCACGGGCTTTGCGTTGCAGCCGTCACGCGACTTCGCCTTTACGCAGCGCGGTGACCGTTTCGGCTGGCGCGAAGGCGGCGACGGCCGCTGGCATCTCGGCTTGCGCATTCCGTTCGGACGCGTACACGACAGCGAGGGCATCGCACGCCAGACGGGCATGCGCGAAATCGCGGCGTTGCTCGCCGAACTGGCGCCCGACGCGCAGATTCGCCTGACGCCCAATCAGAACGCTTTCGTCGCTGGTGTACCGGCGAACCTGCGCGAACGCGTCGACGCGATGGCCGGCGCGCACGACCTCGCCTTGCATCGCGCGGGATCGCGGCTTGCGTTGAACACCATCGCCTGCGTCGCCTTGCCGACCTGCGGCCTCGCGATGGCGGAATCCGAGCGCTGGATGCCGGCATTCCTGCCGAAACTGCAGGCGTTGCTCGACAAGCATGGCGTGTGCAACGAACCCATCGACCTGCGCATCAGCGGCTGCCCGAATGGCTGCTCGCGGCCGTACCTCGCCGAGGTCGCGCTGGTCGGCAAGGCGCCGGGCCGCTACAACCTGATGCTGGGCGGCGACCACCGCGGTCAGCGCATGAACGCGCTGTATCGCGAGAACATCACCGAGCCGGACATCCTCGACGTGCTGGACGAACTGCTCGCGCGCTTCGCGACCGAGCGCGAAGCCGGTGAACGTTTCGGGGATTTCATGGCGCGCACCGGCGTGGTGACGCCGCCGCTTCCGCGCGAGGCCGCGGCATGACGCCGCCCGACCCCGTCACCGCTGCGCAGTCTTCCGAAGCGTTGGCGGAACTCAACCGCTGGCTCGCCGCGCGAACGGCCGAACAGCGCATCGAATGGGGCCTCGCCACGCTGGCGGGCGAACACGCGCTGTCGTCCAGTTTCGGTGCGCAGGCAGCAGTGTCTTTGCATCTCGTCACCCAAGCACGTCCGGATATCCCGGTGATCCTGGTCGACACGGGTTACCTGTTTCCGGAAACCTACCGCTTCATCGATGCCTTGCGCGAACGCCTGCGCCTCAGCCTCAAGGTGTATCGCCCGGACGTCGGCACCGCGTGGATGGAAGCGCGCTTCGGCAAGTTGTGGGAGCAGGGGGCCGACGGCATCGCGCGCTACAACCGGCTGCGCAAGGTCGAACCGATGCGGCGCGCGCTGGACGAACTCGGCGTGCGCACCTGGATTGCCGGCATCCGGCGCAGCCAGGCGCAAAGCCGTGCGCACGCGGATTTCCTGGAACTGCACGGCGGCCGCTGGAAGCTGCACCCGATTGCCGACTGGCGCGACCACGACGTTTGGCGTTATCTCAATCGCCACGATCTTCCGTACCACCCGCTGTGGCACGAAGGCTACGTCTCGATCGGCGACGCGCATACCACGCGCCGCCGGGAGCCCGGCATGCGAGACGAGGACACGCGCTTCTTCGGATTGGCTCGCGAGTGTGGACTGCATCTCTGATCGGGACGTATGGACGTCCAAACACTTGCGCCGCAGACGTGGAGCCGTCAAGCTGCGGGTTCCCTGAAGGAGAGCCTGCATGGCTGGCAAAACCCGGCGTCCGCGCGCCGCCGCCGCAAAACCGGCGCGCACGAAAAGTCCGGACACGCACGAAGCGTCCGCCTCCAAGCCCGATCTCGCGGCGGTGCGCGCCGAGATCGACGGCATCGATCGGCAGATCCAGGCATTGATCGCGCGTCGCGCGCACTGGGCGCACGAGGTCGGCCGCGCCAAGGGCAAGCTCGCCGCCGCGGTCGACTACTACCGGCCCGAGCGCGAAGCGCAGGTGCTGCGCCGCGTGCTCGACCGCAACGACGGTCCGCTGGCCGACGATGTGCTGGTGCGGCTGTTCCGGGAAATCATGTCGGCGTGTCTCGCGCAGCAGGAACCGCTGAAGGTCGGCTACCTCGGTCCCGAAGGCACGTTCTCGCAGCAGGCGGTGTTCAAGCACTTCGGCCATTCGGCCAAGGGCTTTCCGCTGGCGAGCATCGACGAAGTGTTCGACGAAGTCGCCGATGGACGTGCCGATTTCGGCGTGGTGCCGGTCGAAAATTCCGGGCAGGGCACCATCCAGTCCACGCTCGACTTGTTCCTGGGGTCGCCGCTGAAGATCTGCGGCGAAGTCGAACTGCACGTGCACCAGTACCTGCTGTCGCGCAGCGGCCACATCGAAGACATCGAACGCGTGTACTCGCACGGACAGTCGCTGGCGCAATGCCGCGGCTGGCTGCGCCAGAACCTGCCGCGCGTGGAACTGGAAGCGGTGTCCAGCAACGCCGAAGCCGCGCGGCGCGCGCGCAGGGCCGATGACACCGCGGCCATCGCCGGCGAAAGCGCAGCGCACGTGTATGGCTTGCAGGTGGTGGCGGGGCCGATCGAGGATCGCCCTGACAACACCACGCGCTTCCTGGTGCTCGGCCGCGCGCTGTTTCCGCCGTCGGGCAACGATCGGACTTCGCTGCTGGTGTTCGTGCGCGACCAGCCCGGCGCGCTGTATCGCGTGCTGGAACCGCTGGCGCGGCGCGGCGTCAGCATGAATCGCATCGAATCGCGTCCCGCGCATACCGGCAAGTGGCAATACGCGTTCTTCATCGACGTCGGCGGCCACGTGGATGAATCACCATTGCGCGACGCACTGGCCGAGCTCGGCGATTTCGCCTCGCAGGTGACGGTGCTGGGCTCGTACCCGGTTGCGGTGACCTGAACCCGCGCGCGATCCCGCTGTCCCAGTTGCATTCCCAGGACGAGGACGCGCCATGCGTCGCATTTTCCCGTGGCTGGTCGCGTTGGCCGCATTGGCGCCGTGGCCGATGAAGGCGCACGCGGGTGCCTACGCGGACAAACTGTCGCAATGCCTGATCCGCGCGACCACGCCAGCCGACCAGAAGATCGTGGTGCGTTGGGCTTTCGCGACGATGGCGCTCGATCCGGACGTGGCATCGATGGCGGCGATTTCCCCCGCGCAGCGCGAAGCAATCAACCGGCAGGCGGGGGACGTCGTGACGAACCTGCTCGCGGGCGCATGCAGCCAGCCGGTGCAGCAGGCCTTGATGTTCGAAGGACCGGGCGCCGCGCGCACCGCATTCGAAGCGTGGGCACGCTGGGCGATCACGGGCATCGCGGAAGAACCGCATGTGATGCAGGGCGCCGGCGCGCTGTTGCGATACATCGACATCGGCAAGTTGATGTCGCTGATTCCGTTGCAGGGGTTTCCGCAGGCGAGCGGCTGAGCGCGTCGGATTCAGGCCGCGACGCGCCGCAATTCACTCCACTGCGGCGGCTCGGGCCACGCCGGCTCGGCGTTGCCGGCCACGACGCGACGCAGGTCGGTGGCATCGATTTGCGGCGCGAGTTCGCGCAGCAGGCGCACCGTGAAATCGCGCAGCACGCGGCCGCGCGGCAACACCGCCCAGGTGATGCATTCGGGCAGCGCGTCCGGCGCGGGCAGCGCATGCAGGTCAGTGTCGTCGGGCGATATCGCCATCTCGGCCAGGATGCCGACGCCCAGGCCCGCGCGCACGTAGGTCTTGATCAGGTCCGCGTCGTGCGCGGTCATTGCCAGTTGCATCGGCAGGTCGGCGCCGAAGAACGCGCGCTGCAACGAGGATTCCGCGCGGCGCGAGGATTCGTAGCTCACCAGCGGCAGCGCCGACAATTCGCGCAGGGTCGGTGCCTTTCGACGTTTGCCGAGGGCGTGTCCGTTCGTGACCAACACCACGCGGCGCCAGCGGAACAACGGCACCGCGATGCCGGCGGCGGGCATCGCACCGCTGGTGCTGATCACCGCCAACTCGTCGCCGCCGCGCGCGAGTTGCGCCAGGATTTCGCTTTCTTCGGAAGGCTGCAGGCGGATGCTCACGGCCGGAAACGCGTGGCGCGTGGCGGCGATCGCATCGGGCAACACGTAACGCGCTTGCGTATGCGTGGTGACCAGCGTCAGCCGGCCCTTGCGTTCGCCGCGCTGGTTGGCCGCGAGTGCACGGATGTTGCCGGCCTCGTCGAGCAACCGGCGTGCATGCACCAGCACGTGTTCGCCGGCCTGCGTCAGTGACGTGAGGCTGCGGCCCTTGCGGGTGAACAGCAGGAAACCGAGTTCGTCTTCCAGTTGCTTGATCTGGCGCGACAGGCCTGGCTGCGTGGCGTGCACGTGCTCGGCCGCGAGCGTGATGTTGAGGCCGGCATCGGCGATGGCAGCGAAGTAGCGGAGTTGGTTGAGGGTCATGCTGAATGTTCCGGGAGTGATTGCGGACTGGCGAAGCGGGCGCGCGCACGGCGCCACATCGAAGACAGTCGACAACACATCGCGGAACGTTTCAGGGTCATGGAACGCGGGCCGATCGGCCATCCCGCATGGAAGGCATGGACAAGCAGGCTAACAGATGGACGTCCAGACGTCCATAACGACTCATAACCGCGTGACATGAGCCGAGTCCCGATGCGCATTTCCGCCGGCGGTGGCCCGAATGCAAACTGCTGACATGAACGCTTCGCCGCCACCGGTTCAATCAACACCGCTGTTTCCGCTGTTCGTGGACCTGCGTGGTCGTGCCGTGTTGGTCGTGGGCGGCAGCGTGGTGGCGCGCCGCAAGATCGAGGCGTTGCTCGAAGCTGGCGCCGACATTTCGGTGGTCGCGCCGCAACTGGTTTCCGGACTGGATGCGTGGGTGCGGGCCGGCCGGGTGCGGCATCGCGCAACCACGTTCGAGCCGGTGCATCTGGAAGGCGCGTGGCTGGTGATCGCGGCCAGCGGAGACGCTGCCGTGAACCATGCGGTGGCGGACGCCGCCGCTACTCGAGGCATCTTCGCCAATGTGGTCGACGATGCCGCGCTTTCCAGCGTCCACGTCCCGGCCAGGGTCAGGCGCGGGCCACTGCAGGTCGCCATCTCGTCGGGCGGCGTCGCGCCAGTGCTCGCGCGCCGCCTGCGCGAACGGCTGGACGCCGAACTGGATGATTCCCTCGGAACACTGGCGCACCTGCTTGGGCGCGAGCGTGCGCGCATTCGCTGGCGCTTTCCGCAACCGGCCAAGCGCCGGCGGTTTTTCGAGCTGCTGCTGGACGGCGACGTGCTGCGATGGCTGCGAAGCGGTAATGAAGCGCAGGCGCGGCAAGCATTCGAACGTGTCCTCGATACCGGCCGTATCGAGCCGCGATCCGGCAGTGTCGCGCTGGTCGGCGCGGGTCCGGGCGATCCCGGTCTGCTCACCCTGAAGGCATTGCGTGCGCTGCACGACGCCGACGTGATCCTGCACGACCGCCTGGTCGGTCCTGGCATCCTGGAGCGCGCGCGTCGCGACGCCGAACGCATCGACGTCGGCAAACGCGTGGGCGAGGATCACGACGCGACCCAGGCGCGCATCCATGGACTGATGCTGCAGCACGCGCGCGCGGGCAAGTGCGTCGTGCGCCTGCAGGGCGGCGACCCACTGGTGTTCGGCCGTGGCGGCGAGGAGCTCGAATTCCTGCGCGCGCACGGCATTCCATACGAAGTGGTCCCCGGCATCACGGCCGCGCTCGCTTGCGCGGCGGCGGCCGGCGTGCCGCTGACCGATCGCCGCCACGCGCGCAGCGTGACCCTGCTGAGTCCGCGCGGCGACACCGTACTCGACGAAGCCGCATTGGCATTGCCGGGACAAACGCTCGCGATCTACATGGGCGTCGGCGGGCTTGAAACCCTGTCGCGCGCGCTGATCGCAAAGGGCCGCGCCGCGGATACTCCGTGCGTGCTGGTCGAGAACGGTTCGCTGCCGCAGCAGCGCAAGCTGACCGGCACATTGCTCGGGCTTCCGGCGCTGGCGCGCGAGCACGGCGTGCGCGCGCCAGCGCTGCTGATCGTCGGCGAGGTCGCCGCGCAAGCGCAGCGCGCGGTAAACGCCGAACGATGTTGCGACGAAGCCCCCTCTGTCGCACATGCTGCCTGATGTCTTTCAACCCGAGGAAACCACCATGAGTTTGCAACTGGGCCAGACCGCCCCCGACTTCACCCTCGATTCCACGCAGGGATCGTTGCACTTCAACGCCTGGGCGCGCGACCACTGGGTCGTGTTCTTTTCGCACCCCAAGGATTTCACGCCGATCTGCACCACCGAGCTTGGCGCGTTCGCCCGCCGCCAGGGCGAGTTCGAGGAGCGCGGCGTGAAAATCCTCGGGCTGTCGGTCGATCCCGTCGAAGATCACATGAGGTGGGCGAAGGACATCGCCGACGTCGGCGGCGCCGAGGTGAACTACCCGATTCTCGCCGATCCGGACCTCGAGGTCGCGCGGCTGTACGGCATGTTCCACCCCGAAGCCGATCCCAAGGTCACCGTGCGTTCGGTGTTCATCATCGATCCGCAGCGCAAGGTGCGCATCACGCTCACCTATCCGCCCAGCGTCGGCCGCAATGTCGATGAAATCCTGCGCACCATCGACGCGTTGCAGCTCACCGACCGGCATCCGGTTTCGACACCGGTGAACTGGCAACCGGGCGAAGACATCGTGGCGTCGCCCAAACTTTCGGACGCCGAGGTCGACGCGCGTTTCGATGGCGTGCGCAAGATCAAGCCCTACCTGCGTTTCGCCAAGGCAGCGATTGCATGATCGACGCCCGCGCCGATTTCGCCGCCGCCGTCGGGCACACGCCGCTGATTCGCCTGCGGCGTGCGTCCGAGGCGACGCGCTGCGAAATCCTGGGCAAGGCCGAGTGGTTGAATCCCGGCGGTTCGATCAAGGATCGCACCGCCCTGGGTTTGCTCACCGATGCCGAGAAACGCGGCCTGATCCGGCCCGGCGGTACCTTGGTCGAAGGCACCGCCGGCAACACCGGCATCGGGCTTGCATTGCTGGGTGCCAGCCGCGGCTATCGCAGCATCATCGTGATGCCGGAAACGCAGAGTGCCGAGAAGATCGACGCGCTGCGGCTGACCGGCGCCGAGGTGCGGCTGGTGCCCGCGGCGAAATTCGCCGATCCGAAACACTACGTTCACGTCGCGCGCGCGCTGGCGGAATTGTTGAACGAAAAGGAACCGGGCAGCGCATGGTTCGCCAACCAGTTCGACAACACCGCCAATCGCGATTTCCACGCCGCGACGACCGCGGTGGAAATCTGGAGCGAAACCGGCGGCGCGATCGACGGGTTCGTCTGCGCCGCCGGCACCGGCGGCACGCTCGCGGGCGTCGCGCAGGGATTGAAAGCGTGCAAACCGGAGGTGCGGATTGCGTTGGCCGATCCGGCCGGCTCCGCGCTGGCGAACTTCATCAACCGCGGCGAACTCATCGCCGAAGGCAATTCCATCACCGAAGGCATCGGTTCCAGCCGCATCACCGCCAACTTCGAGGGCGCGCAGGTCGACACCGCGTACGCCATTCCGGACAGTGAATCGGTGCCGCTGCTGCACGCATTGCTCGCCGAAGAAGGCCTGTGCGTCGGCGGCTCGTCCGGCGTCAACGTCGCAGGCGCGATCCGACTCGCGCGCGAACTCGGCCCTGGCCACGTGATCGTCACCGTGCTGGCCGACGCCGGCACGCGCTACTCGAAGAAACTGTTCAATCCGGAATTCCTGCGCGCGAAGGGCATTCCGGTGCCCGCATGGCTGGACCGCGCCTTTCCGGAAGAGCCTGCAAGGCAGGTTGCCTGACACGGCGGGTGATAACGGATTTGCAATCCCTGCACGACTAGGCTGCGCGTTCCCCCGAACAGCGCACGAGGCCCGCCATGTCCCTGCACGAAAGCATCCTCGACACCA
>DATNAW010000173.1:0-4732 GCA_035572335.1 Rhodanobacteraceae bacterium | reverse complement strand
GCAGCACGCCGTCGATCTCGCGGACGATTACTTCCGGGCGCGACACCGCCAGTTCGTAGCCTTCGCGCCGCATCGTTTCGATCAGGATGGAAAGATGCAATTCACCGCGGCCCGACACCTTGAACTTGTCCGGATCGGCCGTTTCCTCGACCTTGAGCGCGACGTTGTGCAGCGTTTCGCGGGTCAGGCGTTCGCGAAGCTGTCGCGACGTGAGGAACTTGCCGCCCGAGAGGTCCCTGTTGCCGGCGAACGGCGAGTTGTTGACCTGGAAGGTCATGCTGATGGTCGGCTCGTCCACGGTCAGCGCGGGCAGCGCTTCCACGGCCGACGGATCGCAGATCGTGTCGGAAATGCTCAGGGATTCGATGCCCGAGATCGCGATGATGTCGCCGGCCTGCGCTTGCGGCACTTCGCGGCGCTCCAGGCCCATGAAGCCCATGACCTGCAACACCTTGCCGTTGCGGCGCTTGCCTTCGTGGTCGACGATCGCGACCGGCATGTTGGTGCGCACCGTGCCGCGCTGCACGCGGCCGACACCGATCACGCCGACGTAGCTCGAATAATCGAGCGACGACACGCGCATCTGGAACGGACCGTCGAGATCGACCTGTGGCGGCTGCACGTGCCTGGTGATCGCTTCGAACAGCGGCGTCATGTCGCCCGAACGCACATCGGGTTCGAGGCCCGCGTAACCATGCAACGCCGAGGCGTACACGATCGGGAAATCCAGTTGTTCCTCGTTGGCGCCGAGGCGGTCGAACAAGTCGAAGGTCTGGTTGACAACCCAGTCCGGGCGCGCGCCCGGGCGGTCGACCTTGTTGACCACCACGATCGGCTTGAAACCCATCTGGAACGCCTTCTGGGTCACGAAGCGCGTCTGCGGCATCGGGCCATCCATCGCGTCGACCAGGATCAGCACCGAATCGACCATCGACAGCACGCGCTCCACTTCGCCGCCGAAGTCGGCGTGTCCGGGCGTGTCGACGATGTTGATGCGCCATTCTTCGCCGTGCGGGTCGGTCCAGCGGATCGCGGTGTTCTTGGAAAGGATGGTGATGCCGCGCTCGCGTTCGAGGTCGTTCGAATCCATCACGCGGTCGGGCACCACCGCGCGTTCCGACAAGGTGCCGGACTGCTTCAGCAGCTGGTCGACCAGCGTGGTCTTGCCATGGTCGACGTGGGCGACGATCGCGATGTTGCGGAGGTTTTTGATGGACATTGGCACACACGAACCGTCGCGGTCATCCGACCACGACGGCAGATACAAGAAGGATTTGCGTATTCTAGCGGATTTTGGCCACTGAAACTGAACAGGGGCCCGAAACCGCACCGCCGGATCGCCAATCGGCGTTACGCACGTGCAATGGCCCACGGCCGCGACCGGCACGACACGTTATCCTTGCGGGTCCGGCGTCGCGTGGCGCCGAGCAACGGGAATCGACATGAGCCTCACCGCAACCTTCCAGACCTCCAAGGGCCCCATCCACGTCCGCCTGTTCGAAGACAAGGCACCCGTGACGGTCGCCAATTTCGTCAACCTCGCGCAGCGCGGGTTCTACGACGGCCTGAACTTCCATCGCGTGATCGCCGATTTCATGATCCAGGGCGGCTGTCCGCTCGGCACCGGCACCGGCGGTCCCGGCTACAAGTTCGAAGACGAATGCCGCGCCGACCTGAAGCACGACGCGCCCGGCAAGCTGTCGATGGCCAACGCCGGCCCACGCACCAACGGAAGCCAGTTCTTCATCACCCATGTCGCAACGCCGTGGCTCGACGGCAAGCACACCGTGTTCGGCGAAATCGTCGCCGCGGACGACCAGAAGGTCGTGAACGCCGTCAAGCAGGGCGACACGATCGAGAAGATCACGATCGAAGGCGACACTGGCCCGCTGCTCGCCGCGCAGGCCGACCGCGTGAAGCAGTGGAATGCGACGTTGGACGCGCGCTGACACCCGTCGCTCCCGGAACAAAAAACGGGCGGCTCCAGGCCGCCCGTTTTCTTCCAAGAAAGCCGAGCCTTCACGCGGTCGCGCCGCCTCCGCCCTTGCGTTTGAACGCGGTGTAGATCGCCAACAGGATGATCGCGCCGACCACTGAGGCGATGAAATGCACGACGCCGGTCGGCCCCCACCAGCCGACCTGCTCGCCGACCCACGTGGCGAGTACCGAACCGATGATGCCGATGATGATGGTGACTATCCATCCTGCCGGCGCGTGATCGCGGTCGAAGAACTTGGCGATGACGCCGATGATGAAGCCGATGATGATCATCCAAAGCCAGTGCATAACCACACCTCCGCTTGTCGATGAGAGTCGTCGGATCAGTTGCGTGGCCCGTCACGAGGCGAACCGCTGCGGAGCGTAGCACCGTTCGCCTGGGTTGGAGCGGTGGCCGCGTCGAGGCGCAGCATTGGGGCGCGCGGTGGCGTGCGTGATAGAATTGCGTGCTGACTCCAGTGGTCATTCGACGAGGCTTCCCATGTTGAAACTCGCTGCGCGCACCGGCCGCGCCAAGCCCAGTGCGATCATGGTGATCGCGGACAAGGCGAAGCAGCTCAAGGCCGAAGGCAAGGACGTCGTCAACTTCTCGATCGGTGTGCCGAATTTCCTGCCGGGCGATCACGTCTATCAAGCGGTCCGCGACTGGACCTCGCGCGACAGCGGCGCCTACGGCACCAACCGCGGCGCGCCTGCGCTGCTGGATGCCATCGTCGCGCACTACAAGCAAAGCGGCCTGGACGGCTATTCGCGCAACAACGTCACCGTCGGCATCGGCGCCAAGCAGGTGCTGTACAACCTGTGCGAAGCGCTGCTCGACGAGGGCGACGAGATCGTGTTCGCGGCGCCGTACTGGACCAGCTACGTCGACATCGCCGAAATCCTCGGCGTGAAGATGACCATCCTGGAATGCCCGCCGGAGCAGAACTACAAGCTGACGCCGGCGCAGCTCGACAAGGCGCTGCAGTCGAATCCCAAGGTGTTCCTGTTCAACAATCCGTCGAATCCGACGGGCATGGTCTACACGCGCGACGAAATCGCGGCGCTGGCCGACGTGCTGGTGAAGCATCCGCAAACCTGGATCATCGCCGACGACATCTACAACCGGCTGGTGTTCGACGGCATCGGCTACCACAACTTCGTGCAGTTCAAGCCGGAACTGCGCGAGCGCGCCTTCGTCATGGATTCGCTTTCGAAGACCTATGGCATGCCGGGCTGGCGCGTGGGTTTCGTGGCCGGTCCCGAGGCCGGCGTGAAGGCGCTGGTGACGCTCAATTCCAACCACATCACCTGCCTGCCGGAAATCACCGAGGTCGCCGCGATCGCCGCGCTGACCGGATCGCAGGACGTGCCGAACGCCAAGCGCGAGGATTTCTCGAATCGCCGCGACGAAGTCGTCAACGCGCTGCTGAAGATTCCCGGCGTGAAGTGCCCGCGGCCGCAAGGCGCGTTCTACGCGTTTCCGGACATTTCGGTCGCGTTCGGCAAATCGCACAAGGGCAAGCCGATCGCCAACGACGTCGATTTGTGCAAGGCGTTGCTGGAAGACAAATTCGTCGCGACGGTGCCGGGCTCCGCGTTCGGCGCGCCGCGCAGCTTGCGCATTTCCTACACCTGCGCACCCGAGCAGTTGAAGAAGGGTCTCGCGCGCATCCAGCAATTCTTCGACGAATTGAACTGACCCGTTGTTTCCCCTCTCCCTCCCGGGGAGGCGGCCGTAGGCCGAGCGCGTAGCGCTACCCGAAGGGCAAGGGCTTCAACAGCCTAGACCCTCATCGCCATTGATCTTGATAAGGAGTGGTTTCATGAAAGCACCCGTCCGCGTTGCAGTCACCGGCGCCGCCGGCCAGATCGGTTACGCGCTGCTGTTCCGCATCGCCGCCGGCGACATGCTCGGCCCCGACCAGCCGGTGATCCTGCACCTGCTGGAAATCACGCCCGCGCTGCCCGCGTTGCATGGCGTGGTGATGGAACTCGACGACTGCGCGTTCCCGCTGCTGGCGGGTGTGGTCGCCACCGACGACGCCAACGTCGCGTTCAAGGATGTCGATTACGCGTTGCTGGTCGGCGCGCGCCCGCGCGGTCGCGGCATGGAGCGCAAGGACCTGCTGTCCGCCAACGGCGCGATCTTCGGTCCGCAGGGCAAGGCGCTGAACGCGCACGCCAAGCGCGACGTGAAGGTGCTGGTGGTCGGCAACCCGGCCAACACCAACGCGCTGATCGCGCAGGCCAACGCGCCCGACCTCGATCCGAAGTGCTTCACCGCGATGGTGCGCCTCGACCACAACCGCGCCAAGGGCCAGCTCGCCGCCAAGACCGGCGCGCACAACACCGACGTCGCGAAGATGATCATCTGGGGCAACCATTCATCGACCCAGTATCCCGACATCCACCACGCGACGGTCAAGGGCAAACCTGCGCTGTCGCTGGTCGACCAGGCGTGGTACGAGAAGGAATTCATTCCGACCGTGCAGCAGCGCGGCGCCGCGATCATCAAGGCGCGCGGCGCGTCGTCGGCCGCGTCGGCCGCGTCGGCCGCGATCGACCACATGCGCACCTGGGCGCTCGGCACCGCCGAGGGCGACTGGGCATCGATGGGCATTCCGTCTGATGGTTCCTACGGCATCGCGCCGGGCGTGATCTACGGTTATCCCGTCACCTGCAAGAACGGCAAGTACGAAATCGTGCAGGGCCTCGAGATCAAGGATTTCTCGCGCGCCCGCATGGATGCCAC
>DATNAW010000172.1:0-2541 GCA_035572335.1 Rhodanobacteraceae bacterium | reverse complement strand
GCCGCGGTCGTGGCTGTGGTCATGTTGGCCGGCGTGACCTGGGCCTGCTGGTTGCCGCCATTTCCGCATGCCGCCAGCGCGGCCATGGCAACGACACCGAACGAAGCGGTTATTGCGCGTGTCAATCTGGACTGACGTCTCATCGTGCTCTCCCGGCCTCACGGCCCCTGATGACATTTCGATTCAAACAACCCGACAATGAACCGTTCATCAACGCAGCCCGGCCGGTTCATGTTTGGTTCCAGCGTAACGCAATGACGGATCTTTGCCCACACGCCGTCCTCTTCGACAGCCACGCGCATCTGGATGCGCCGGAATTCGATGGCGATCGCGCGCGGGTGCTGCGCGACGCGCACGCGGCGGGCGTCGCAGAAATTTTGATCCCTGCGGTGACCGCGGCGAGCTGGCCGAAGCTGCAGGCGCTTTGCTTATCCGAGCCGGGCTTGCATCCCGCGTATGGCCTGCATCCGTGTTACCTGGAGCAGCATGCCGATCAGGACCTCGCCGCACTCGAACAATGGCTGCGTGCGCATCCGGCCGCAGCCGTCGGCGAGTGCGGCCTCGATGACCTCCAGCCCGACCGCGAGCGCCAGGTGCACTTCCTCCGCGGCCAACTCGAAATCGCACATCGATTCGACCTGCCGCTGGTGCTGCACGCGCGCCATGCATTCGAAGCCGTGATCCTGGAATTGCGCGCGTTCGGCAAGCCGCTGCACGGCGTGGTGCACAGTTTTTCCGGCAGCGCGGAGCAAGCGCGGCAGTTGTGGAAGCTCGGTTTCCTTGTCGGCATCGGCGGTCCGGTGACCCACGCCCGGGCGCGGCGGCTGCACGCGACCGTGGCAGCGCTCCCGGCAGAAAGCCTGTTGCTGGAAACCGATGCCCCCGACCAACCCGGCACGCAACACAAGGGCCAGCGCAACGAGCCGGCATTCCTGCGCGAGGTGCTGGAGTGCATGGCGGCCTTGCGCGGCGATGATCCCGATGACCTCGCGCGCCAGACGACCGCCAATGCACGCCGTCTGTTTCGCTGCGCGTGAACGTCAGGGTTTCGGCTTCAGCAGCATTTCCAGCGCACGCCCGACCGCCGCGAACGCAAATGCACCCGTGACGTGCGTGGCAGCGCCGAGTCCGCCGCCGCAGTCCAGTTTCAGCGAATCCACGCCTTCGGGACGCGTGCCGCACACGCTGCCGTCGGCTTGCGGATAGCGCACGTTTTCCAGCGAATACACCGCCGGCACGCCGAAGTAGCGGTCGCGATTGCTCGGGAAACGAAACTCCTGGCGCAACTTGCGGCGCATCAGGCTGAGCAGCGCATCGTGCTCGGTCCGCGAAAGATCACGCACGCGGATCATCGTGGGATCGGTGCGCCCGCCGGCCGAACCGCACACGATCAGCGGAAGCTTGCGGCGCCGGCACCACGCCGTCATCTCCACCTTCACGCGGAATGCGTCGCAGGCGTCCAGTACCAGGTCGAAACCGCGATCGAGCAATTCGCCCAGCGTCGCAGGCGTCACGAAGCGTTCGACCGCTTCGACTTCGAGCGCGGGATTGATGCCCCTCAAGCGCCCGGCCATCACGGCGACCTTGGCGTTGCCGAGCGTATCGGCAAGCGTATGCAGCTGCCGGTTGGCGTTGGAGATGCACACCTCATCGGCATCGATCAGGGTGAGCGAACCGACGCCGCTGCGGGCCAGCGCTTCCGCCGCCCATGAGCCCACGCCCCCCACGCCGACGACCGCGACGCGCGCAGCGGCAAGGCGCGCCACGCTGCCGGCGCCGTACAACCGCTCGATGCCGGCAAAACGGGGATCGATCATCCCGCGATGATAACCGGGTTCAGATGCGCACCCGTCCGCGCAGCACGTCCGCGAACATCACCCAGTCGCCCATCAGGCTGTAGATCGGATGCCGGAATGTCGCGGGCCGGTTCTTCTCGAACGCGAAATGTCCGATCCACGCGCAGCCGTATCCACACACCGGCGCAGCGATCAGCCACCACGGATTGCGCGTCGCAATCGCGACGATGATCGACGCGATCACCAGCCACGAGCCGAGAAAATGCAGCCGCCGGCAACGGCGATCGCTGTGCTCGCCGAGGTAGAACGGATAGAACTCGCGAAAGCTCGCGTACATGGGCGCATCATCCCACCAAACAAAAAACCCCGCATCGCTGCGGGGTTTTTCGTGTTGCGTTGGCAACGATGGCTCAGGCGGGCTGCACCTGGTCGGCCTGCAGGCCCTTCGGGCCCTGGACGACATTGAAGGTCACCTTCTGGCCTTCCTGCAGGGACTTGAAGCCGGTGCCGACGATCGCGCGGAAATGCACGAACACATCCTCACCGTTTTCACGGCTGATGAAACCGAAGCCCTTGGCATCGTTGAACCATTTCACGGTGCCGGTCTGACGCTCCGACATAACTGACTCCTTACTACTCGATTGGTTGAAAAACAGCGCACTTGCTTGCACAACTTGAAGCACTGACTAGCGAGAGTGAAGACAGCGATGCGATCGTCGAACGGTCAGCAACCGGCCCCAAACAA
>DATNAW010000171.1:0-8529 GCA_035572335.1 Rhodanobacteraceae bacterium | reverse complement strand
CAAACCTGGGGAGGGGTTTGACTCCGGGGGTTCGCTCAGGGAGGTGAGTGAACCGGGGACGCCGTTGCGTGCGTCCGAAGCGTTAGATGGGGTTCCCCTCGGGAAGTTCAAATTCTTTTTTCGGGTGGATTCAGAGAGCGTTCACTCGCGAATCCATGCATGACTTTCGGCAGGGGTTTGGACGTCCAAACGATTTTGCACTCCGCGCGTCGTCGCCCGCAAGCCGTTGTCGCATCGCAGTTCTTTCGCGTTGCCACGAAAAAGCCACAACCATGAAGCGAGGCGCCGTACGCTGCGGTTGTTATTGAACCGTCAAACCGCTTCAGTGCGCCTCGCCCCAACTCTTTCCCGATCCGACGTCGACCCGCAGCGGCACGGCGAGTTCCGCGGCGTTCTGCATACGTATGCGTACGCCTTCGCTGACCGCCTCCAGCGCATCCTCGCGCACTTCGAAGACCAGTTCGTCGTGCACCTGCATCAGCATGTGGGCATCGTCGCCGCGATCGTGCAGCCAGCCGTCGATCGAGACCATCGCACGCTTGATGATGTCGGCCGCGGTGCCCTGCATCGGCGCGTTGATGGCGGCGCGTTCGGCGCCCGCGCGCTGGGCGGCGTTGCGCGAATGGATATATTCGAGATATAGCCGTCGCCCGAACAGGGTTTCGACGTAGCCTTCGCCTTTCGCCCGCGCGCGCGTCGAATCCATGTACGCCTTCACGCCCGGATAACGCTCGAAATAGCGCTGCACGTATTCAGCCGCTTCGCCGCGCGGAATGCCGAGCCGTTGCGCGAGCCCGTGCGCGCTCATGCCGTACATCAATCCGAAATTGATCATCTTGGCGACGCGGCGCTGTTCGGACGTGACCGCGTCGGGCGTAACACCGAACACTTCCGCCGCGGTGGCGCGGTGCACGTCCTGGTCGTGCTGAAAGGCCCGCGTAAGGCCCGGGTCGCCCGACATGTGCGCCATGATGCGCAGTTCGATCTGCGAGTAGTCCGCCGCCAGCACGCGCCAGCCGTCGGGTGCGATGAACGCTTCGCGGATGCGTCGGCCTTCCTCGCTGCGCACCGGGATGTTCTGCAGGTTCGGGTCGGTGGACGATACGCGTCCCGTCGCGACCGCGGCCTGGTGGTAGCAGGTGTGCACGCGGCCGGTCCGCGGATTGACCATCTCCGGCAGCTTGTCGGTGTAGGTCGAGCGCAGCTTCGCGATCTGCCGGTAGTCCAGGATCATCCGCGGCAGTTCGTGCTGGGCCGCGATCGCTTCCAGCGCCTCTTCGTTCGTGGACGGCTGCCCGGTCGGCGTCTTCACCAGCGCCGGCAGTCCGAGTTCGTCGAACAGCAGCGCCTGCAATTGCTTGGGCGAATCGACATTGAACTCGCGCCCGGCCAGCCGCTGCATCTCCAATTGCAGCGCATGCATGCGCTTGCCGAGTTCGTTGCTCTGCCGGCGCAGGCCCGCGACGTTGATCAGCACGCCGCGTTGTTCCATCCGCGCCAGCACCGGCACCAGCGGCATCTCGATGCCGGTGTAGACCTTTTCGAGCGACGGTTGCTCCTGCAGCTTCGGCCACAACGCGTGGTGCAGGCGCAGGGTCACGTCGGCGTCTTCGGCCGAATAGCGGCAGGCGGTGTCGACATCCACCTGCGAAAACGAAATCTGCTTCGCGCCCTTGCCGGCGACGTCCTCGTAATGGATGGTGTCGTAGCCGAGCCAGCGTTTGGCCAGCGTGTCCATGTCGTGGCGGCTGGCAGTCGCATTCAACACGTACGATTCCAGCATCGTGTCGAACACGATGCCGCGCACGTCGACGCCGTAGTTCGACAGTACGTTGCAGTCGTACTTGGCGTGCTGGCCGAGCTTGGGTCGCTGCGGATCCTCCAGGATCGGTTTCAGCGCCTGCAGGGTCGCCTCGAGGCCAAGCTGTTCCGGCGCACCGGGATAGTCATGGCCGAGCGGGATGTAGCACGCCTCGCCGGCCTTGATCGAAAACGACACGCCGACCAACTGCGCGCGCATCGGATCCAGCGACGTGGTTTCCGTGTCGAAGGCAATCAATTCGGCGTCGTGCAGTTTCGCGAGCCACGCTTGAAGCTGTGCGGGTGTCGTGACGAGTTCGTAGTCGGGGGATTTTTGTAGGAGCGCGCCGTGTGCGCGATCGCCAGTTTCACGAGCCATCGGGTCGCGGGCAAGGGCCGCTCCTACATCGTCTGCCGTACCGTTTCCCGTTTCATCGAGCTCCTTCAACGCCTGCCTGAACTCGTAGCGTGCATAAAGTTTGCGCAGCAGCTCGACATCGCGCTCGCGCAATTTCAGGTCGCGCGGTCCGTCATCCAGGCCGACGTCGGTCTTGATGGTTGCGAGTTGCCGCGACAGCGGCAGGTGCGGGAGCGCGGCGCGCAGGTTTTCGCCGATCTTGCCGCCTACTTCGCTGGCGCGCGCGATCACATTGTCCAGCGAACCGTATTCATTCAGCCATTTCGCGGCGGTCTTGGGCCCGCACTTCACGACGCCGGGGATGTTGTCGATCGAGTCGCCCATCAGCGCCAGGTAATCGACGATGTGCTCGGGCGGTACGCCGAACTTTTCGAGCACGCCATCGCGGTCCAGCCGGCTGCGCGACATGGTGTTGACCAGCGTGACGTGCGGCCCGACCAGTTGCGCGAAATCCTTGTCGCCGGTGGATACTTCGACGTCGATGCCGTCCGCGGCCGCACGCGTCGCCAGCGTGCCGATCACGTCGTCGGCTTCGACGCCGTCCACGCGCAGGATCGGAAAGCCAAGCGCTTCGACGATCTTCATCATCGGTTCGACCTGCGCGCGCAGGTCGTCGGGCATCGGTTGGCGATTGGCCTTGTATTCGGGATACAGGTCGTCGCGGAAAGTGCGCCCAGGCGCGTCCACCACGAAGGCCGCGTAATCGGGCTTTTCGTTCAAGGTCGCGCGCAGCATGTTGACCACGCCGAACAACGCGCCGGTCGGTTCGCCCGCGGCGTTGCTGAGTGGCGGCAACGCATGGAAAGCGCGGTACAGGTAGCTGGAACCATCGATGAGCGTGAGCTTTGCCATTCATGGATTGTCGCATGCACGCCGGACTCACGCGGGTGCGTGTATGCTGCGCGCAAACTGTCGATCCGGGAGATGCGCCGTGAAAGTTCTGCCGTGGCTTGTCGCGAGTGCGTTGCTTCTGGGTCTGCCCGCTGCACACGCCCAACAGGTTCTGGCGCACGCGTCTTCCACGGCGCCGCCGCCCGGTTCGGCGCTGCCGCCGCCGGACATCAATGATCCCGGCGAAAAGCCGCAGTCCGTGCCGTTGCCCAGCACCGGCATTCCGCCTTCGGTTGCACCTGCTGGGAGAAACGGTGGACGCGACAGCACCAACGTCATCACGCGCACCGATGCCAACGGCGACACCATCGAGGAATACCGCCGTGGCGGCCAGTTGATCATGGTGCGCGTCACGCCCAAGCACGGCGTCACGCAGATCTACAAGGTCAACAGCACCAATGGCAGCCTGGTGCGCGATCCGAACCAGGGGCCGGTGTCGCCCGTCTATTACGACATCTACAAGTGGGGCGGCCCGAAGAAACCGGCCAGCAGCGCGCCGGCCGAGGCTTCGACGAGCGGGCAGTAGAACGCCTCGCGTAAACGCTGCGTCTCAGCCGTCAAGCTCCGGATAGCGGCGGAAGATCCCGTCGTTGTTGAACGGGATGCGGCGCGTCGAAGCAAGATAGGCCGCGACACCCGGGCGCGCAGCGATACGGTCGTGCAGTTCGATCGTGAGCGGCAGCGATGCCTCCAGTTTCCGCATCGCGCGCGGGAATGCGTAACGCAAGCCTTCGACGATCTGGAACAGCGACAGGTCGGCGTAGGTGGTGGCGCTGCCGGCGAGCGAGCGTTGCCGTCCACGCGCGTTGTCCGCCAGCACGCGTTCGAACCAGCCGAGGTACTTCGGTAGGCGTTCGCGGCGCAGGAATGCGCTGCGCCGCTTGGCTTCGTCGCGCTGGTCTTCGTAATACAGGCTGCCCGCGACCGGATGATGGCTGTCGTGGATTTCCGCCACCAGATCCGAGATGGTCAGTTGCAACTGGTGCACCCACAGTTGTCCGCTGGCGTCGCGCGGCGCGAGCCCGAGGCGCGGCCCAAGGAACAACAGGATGTTCGCGGTCTGTCCGATCAGGCGGCGTCCCGCTTTCAGGAACGGCGGCGCGAACGAGGGATGCCCCGCCGCCGGATCATCGAGCATGCGCAGCAGCGCGGGGGTTCCGCCGCCCGAACCCTCCGGCAATCGCGCGACGTCGACGTAATCGGCGCCGCCGTCTTCCAACGCGAGGCGAACGAATTCGCCGCGGCCCTGGATGGTCGGCCAGTAATACAGTTCGTAACGCACGATCGTTCTCCCTTGCAGCGAAGGAATCGGGGCGTCGAGCATTACGTTACACCGTCATCCCGGCCATGGATTGGCCGGGACCCAGCGACGGGGAGGGCAAGAAGAGCATTTTCGTCACGTCAGTGACGAAAATGTCGGGTGCCGGTAAACACCATCGCCATGTCGTGTTCGTCGGCCGCGTCGATCACTTCCTGATCGCGCATCGAGCCGCCCGGCTGGATGATCGCGCGCACACCGGCGCCCGCGGCCATGTCCACGTTGTCGCGGAACGGGAAAAACGCGTCCGACGCCATCACGCTGCCCCGTGTGGACAGCCGGGCCTCGGCGGCTTTCATCGCGGCGATCTTCACGCTGACGATGCGACTCATCTGGCCCGCGCCGATGCCGACCGTGGCGCCCTCCTTCGCGAACACGATGGCATTGGATTTCACGAACATCGCGACGTGCCAGGCGAACAACAGGTCGCGCAGTTGCTCGGCATCGGGCACGCGCTTGCTGACGACTTTCAGGTCCGAAAGCATCAAGGTGTCGGCGTCGGAATCCTGCACCAGCACACCGCCGCCGATGCTGCGCAGCTGCCGTTGCACCATGCTGGCCGAGGCTTCGGGCCATTCGCCGGTCGCCAGCGCGCGCACGTTCGGTTTCTTGCGGAGTGCGGCCAGCGCCTCCTCGTCGAACGCGGGCGCCACCAGCACCTCGACGAACTGGTTGGCGAGGATTTTCTTCACTAGCGCGCCGTCGATCGGGCGGTTGAAGGCGATGATGCCGCCGAACGCGGACGTCGCGTCACACGCGAACGCGCGCTCGTAGGCGCGCAAGGGATCCGGATCCAGCGCCACGCCGCACGGGTTGGCGTGCTTGACGATGACACACGCGGGCGTCTTGTCGAACGCCTTCACGCATTCCAGCGCGGTGTCGGCATCCACGAAATTGTTGTACGACATTTCCTTGCCGGTGAGCACGGAAGCGCCCGCCACCGTGCCCGCGGTCGGCCGGCCGTCGAAATACAACGCGGCGGCCTGGTGTGGATTTTCCCCGTAGCGCATTTCCTGCGCGCGGAGCAGCGCGAGGTGCAGCGTCGGCGGATACGCCTCGCCCAGCTCGCCGTTCGCGTGCGTCGCCAGCCAGTCCGCGATCATGCCGTCGTAGCGTGCGGTGTGTGCGAACACCTTCGCGGCGAAGCGGCGGCGCTGTTCGAACGAGGTGCCGCCATCGCGGCGCAGCGTTTCGACCAGCTCGCCGTAGTCGGCCGGGTCGCAGACCACGGCCACGCGCTCGTGGTTCTTGGCGCCCGCGCGCAGCATCGCCGGACCGCCGATGTCGATCTGTTCGATCGCGTCATCGTACGTCACGCCCGCGTTGGCGACCGTGTGCGCGAACGGATACAGGTTGACGATCAACAGGTCGATCGGCGTGATCGAATGGTCCAGCATTACCGCGTCGTCGATGCCGCGCCGGCCGAGCAGGCCGCCGTGCACCCTGGGGTGCAGCGTCTTGACGCGGCCGTCCATGATTTCCGGGAAGCCGGTGAGTTCGCTGACATCGCGCACCGGCACGCCGGCTTCGCGCAACGCCTTCGCGCTGCCGCCGGTGGAGACGATCTCGATGCCCAGCGCGTGCAGGGCATGGCCGATGTCGGCAAGGCCGGTCTTGTCGGAAACGCTGAGCAGCGCGCGGCGTGCGGTGATGATGCCCGATCCTGTCATGAAGATGCGTTTTCCCCGTGTCAAACGATGCCGAGTTCGCGCAGTTTCTTGCGCAGCGTGGCGCGATGGATGCCCAGCACTTCGGCGGCGCGGCTCTGGTTACCTTCGCTCCACGCCAGCACTTCGCGCAGCAGTGGCGCTTCCACTTCGCGCAGCAGGCACGCGTACAGGCCTTCGCGGCAGGGCGTGCCGTTCAAGTCTGCGAGATAGCGCCGCACGCTCGATGCCATGCACTCGCCCAGCGTCGGACTGCCGGTGCGTGGCGGTTCGGCTTGGGGTGGCGCGGGATGCAGGGAGCGGGTATCCACGATCGACGGAGCCTGACGGGGCGTGCGTGCCGCGCGGGCGAGCGCGAGCCGACGAGTCTAGCAGCCCCGCGCGATCAATCGAAGCCGAAGTGGAACGACACCGCGCGCTTGCCGGGGTCGGCGACTTCGAACGCCACCGCGGCCGTGGCACCGGGCGTGATGCCGGCGGCGCGTCTTGCCGCGTCGGGCATGTATTCGAGCGGCCGGAAGCGGCGCATCGCGACCACGTTGTTGTCGAGATCGGTCAGTTCGACCACCACGATCGGCCACGGTTGACGGTAGGGCGCATCGTTGCGGAATGTCGCCGTGATCGCGAGCGCACCGGCCGCATCGGGATCGGGACGGATGTCGCGCGAGAGCAATTCCAATTTCGCAATGTCGCGGATCGGCGGCAGCCTGCAATCGAGGCGCGCGCAGATACGCAGCGCTTGCGCCTGCGTCGCCGGATCGCGAATCAGCGCCACGCGGCTGGCCCAGGTAATCTGCGCGGCCAGTGCCAACGCCAGCACCATGCAACCGAGTGCCCACAGCCCATCGCTGCGGCGGACGCGGCGGCGGCGCGGCGGGACGTAGACAGGTTCGGTGGGTTGCGCTTCCTCGTTTGCAGAGTCATCACGCAGTTCGACTGATGCGCGATCTTCTTCGTCTGCGACCTCGCCTTGGGGCGTCGATCCGTCATTCGCGCGGAGCTCGTCTTCCGGCAGCCGTGCATCGGGATCGGATTCCGTTTCAGGGACAGGCAGGTCGACGGCGGCGTCGAGGTCATCCGCAAATTCCGTCGGCGCATCCTCCGAAGGCAACGATTCGGTCTCGTCGATTGTCAACGGCGCGTCAGATGGCGCAGCTTCGGTGACGTCAACCTCGGGAATGTCCAGTCCCCACGCATCGGTGAACGGTTCCGATTCGGCTGCTTCGGAGTCAGCAGTGGCGGCACTCGCAGCCCCATTCTCGGCCGCGGGCGCGTCGGCGGCCATAGGAATGATGTCGAGTTCGGCAAAACGCGTTTGCACCGGCACGTCGGCCAGCTGCCACGCCGCGTCGCCTTGGATGGCTTCGGGCGGAAGCCCAGCCGCGTCAGCGATCAGCGCGCGCGCGCGATCGCCCGCAAGCGCGTCGAACCATGCTTCGCCGGCCTGCACGGAATCGTTGCCGGAGGGCGGTGGTGTCTGCGATGTGGCTTCCAAAGCGCGCGGTCGAGCCGGCTTCGCCGCAGCTTGCATGGCTTCGGGCGACACTGTCGACGTCAGCGTCGGCGCGAGCGCATCGGGATCATGTTCCGGCAGTGCTGCGTCAGGTTCCGTGGGCAGGGTGTCGCTGAGGGTGCGCAGCGCATCGAAACGTTCGGCGCAGTGGCCACAGCGGACGATACCGAGCGAGGCCTGCAGGGCATCCTCGTCGATCTCGAAAATCGTTCGGCACTGCGGGCACTGGGTGTACATGCCGCGATTGTAGGCCACGGCGCGCGTAGCGAAGTGTTACCCGCGCATGCCGTCGATGCGGATCCAGTCTTCGCGGCGCGCCGTGCGCAGGTTGGAGAAACCGCAGTCGCGGTAGCGTTCCAGCAGTTCGGTTTCCTGCCCTGCCAGGATGCCCGACAGCGCGAACGGCGCGCCGGGTTTGCAGAGCGAGGCAAACAGCGGCGCAAGTTCACTCAAAGGGCTGGCGAGGATGTTGGCGACGAACACGTCCGCCTGCACATCCATTTGCGGTTCATCGGGCAGGCAGGCGCGCAGGCGATCCGCGACGCCGTTGCGCGCGGCATTGTCGCGCGTGGCGGTGAGCGCCTGCGGATCGTTGTCGACACCGATCGCGCGCGCGGCGCCGAGTTTCAGCGCGGCGATCGCGAGTACGCCAGAACCGCAGCCGTAGTCGATGACGGTCCTGTCGGCGAGATCAAGACCGTCCAGCCATTCCAGGCACAACGCCGTGGTGGGATGCGTGCCGGTGCCGAAAGCGAGGCCGGGGTCGAGGCGTACGACGGTGGATTCGCGATCATCGCTCGGCGGTTCCACGTTCCAGGGATAAATCCACAACCGCCGGCCGAACCGCATGGGCTGATAACGGTCCATCCACGCGCGTTCCCAATCCCGGTCGGCGACCTCGCGGAACGCGATGCGGTCGGGT
>DATNAW010000170.1:0-13026 GCA_035572335.1 Rhodanobacteraceae bacterium | reverse complement strand
CACGTATTCGACCGGCGTCACGCGCGCGGCCCGGGAAACAGCGCAGCGGCTTCAGGAAAGGCCTCCATCTGCACGACCACGCGAGAAGGACGGCCACCCGGGAGAGAATCAAGCACGCGGAGAGCCTCGCGCTCTGCGCGTTCCCAGCGAGCTTGCGACACGTGATCCCCGCGAAGGCAACAGCGCGAGGCTTCAACACTCGCGCGAGAGAGAGCGGCCAACGCACGCTCGCGATCCTGCCAAGGAGCGCGACTCACTGCCCTACTCCCCAAAGCGCGACGCGCTGCCGGTCGAGTAGGGGTAGGACTCGGCAGACCACCAGCAGCGCGCCGCAGCACACGAGCGCCGAGCAAAGGCCCAGCGAGACCAGGTAACACACCGCGATCAGAAACCCCATGAACGTTCCCCTTCTAGTCCGAACCCCTCGGACGCGGGACGAAGTAAAGTACCCTCTGACCGGAAAGTCAAGGACTCTCGGACCATGAGCGCATCAGAAAAATTGCTTGACAAGTACGCAGAAACCTGCTACCCGCGCAAAGACATCGACCTCGCGAAAAACCTCAAGGTCAAAAAACAAACCGTCAGCGGATGGCGCAACGGGAAAGCGCACCCGGACGCGGATAGCGTCGAAAAAATGGCGAAGGCAATCGGCGAACCGGTAGGTCCGTGGCTCGCGCAGATCGAAGCGGAACGCGCGCGCACTCCAGCAAACCGTCAGGTGTGGCTTCGGCTTGCGGCGACGCTTGGAACGGCTCTGGCGATCACAGTGATCGCCCTACCCTACGTCGCGAACGCGACGAGTCGTTGGCTGCCTATTGTGTAAAATATATGTGCCCGGCAAATGCCGCGGCAGCACGTCTATTCGGTGGCGTGATCGGCGTCGCCGGGTGAAGCGATCAGCGCACGGAATCGCGCGATGCCGTCATCGCGCGCGGCAACCAGTAGTTCGTCGCCAACCTGTAACCGCGTGCCGCCCTGCGGCACGATGTCGCCTTCGCCGCGGATCAGTCCCACGATGATCACGCCCATGTCGGCCAGGCCCAAGCCGCGCACTTCGCTTCCCACGACCGGCGAACCAGGTGCGAGCGCGAGGCCGTAGAGCTGTTCGCGGCGCCGCGGCAGCGGAATACCCTCGCCGCGACGCAGTGCAGCGTGCAGTTCGCTGGACAGGACGTCCTGATCGAGCCGCACTTCCTGGCGTCGCAACAGACCAACGGCGGCTTCGTAGTAGGCCCTGCGGTGGGCAGGACTTTCCGCGGGCGTCGGGACCTGCGCTTCGTAAATGGTCGGGTACTTCGCGTGGCGGGTCAGCGCATACTGGACAATGAAGGCAAGCGCGACGGCCAGCATGGTCGGCATGATGAGCGTGAAGCCGCCCGTCATCTCGACCACCATCACCATCGATGCGATCGGTACCCGTGCACCGCCGGCGAACACGGCGGCCATCCCGACCACGGCCAGCCACGACGAATCCACATTGAGGTGCATCAGGTTGAGCGTCGCCGCGAATGCGGCGCCCAGCAAGGCACCCACGTAAAGCGTGGGCCCGAACATGCCCGCCGATCCGCCCGAACCGATCGTGAGCGAAAGTGTCAGTATCTTGCCGAGTGAAAACAGCAGGAGCACCCAGGCGGCAAGTCCGGTTCCGCCTTGCAATGCGAATTGCATGTAGCCATAGCCGCCGCCGATGATGGGCGGCATCGCGATACCGATCAGACCGACGGCCAGCCCGCCGATCGCGGGTTTGAAATGATTCGGAATCTCGAGCGCGCGGAATGCATCGCGAACGCGGTAGAAAACCGCCGGCAACAACGCACCGAGTCCGCCCGCGAGGATGCCGAGCAGCGCAAACCACACGAGATCGGCCGGCTGGACCACACGCTGGCTGGGCGGCAGCAGGAACAGCGGGGTGTAACCGGAGAAGGCGCCCGTGATCGCGTAGGCGACCGCGGCCGAGATGAGTGTATAGATCAGCGCACTGCCCTCGAACGCCATGCGCGAGTAGAGGATTTCCACCGCGAAGATCGCGGTGCCGAGCGGACTCTTGAAAATCGCAGACAGGCCTGCGGCCATGCCGATCAGCATGACCAGCCGCCGGTCCTCGTCGGGCAATTTGAGGAGCGAGCCGACGATTGCGCCGATGCCCGATGCGATTTGCGCCGTGGGTCCCTCGCGTCCGCCCGATCCGCCGCTGCCAATCGTGATTGCGCTGACGATGATCTTCACGAACGGCGAACGCGCGCGCATCCGTCCGTTGTTGCGGTGAAAGGCAATGAGGGTGGCATCGGTGCCGTGGCCTTCGGTTTCCGGTGCAAGCCAGTAAATCAGCACGCCCGCGACCAGCCCGCCGAGCGTGGTCGAGAGCGGGACCCACCAATACCAATGGGTAAAAGGTCTGGGCGGCACGCCCGTGGCATGTGCGGCGTCGACGGTGATGGTGTGATAGTGGCCGATGAAGCCGAGGACATAGGTGTCCATCAGGTGCAGCAACAGCAGGAACAGCTGGGCTCCCAGTGCGCCGACTATCCCGAGCGCAAAGCTGATCAGGATCAGCCGCGTGGTGCGGTCGAGCTTCATCCATCGCACTGTCTGGTTCTCCCCCACTCCGCACGCCGCGTGCGCACGTGGATTGTACAAACGCGTGCCGGATCGGCGATGCTGCCATTCGACAAACGGGCCAGCTCTGCGCGTACCGCGACAATTTGCCGCAGCGATCCGTGCGCCTTGGTGACCATGCTTCTGGTGCGATCGAACGGTTCCGGCGTGCGCGTGGTGCCATAGTCCTCCGGCATGTTCTGCGTGCGCCGGCCCTTGCCGAACTGGTGGAGATAGTCGGCCCCGGCATTGCGGCGGGCGGTGTCGCCGATGCCGTGGTCCTCGTAATCGGGTGAATAGCGTTCGTGATGCCGCCATGGCGCTTTCTCCTCGTGGAAACGCCGCGGAACGCATGCCACGTGACACCGTTCATTCAAGGCGAAAACGCACCACAGCGCGTGGCAGGCGCGGCGGAACTCGCAAAGCTTCCCGCATGCGAAAGTTTTTTCCGGCGCGATGCGATCTCGGAAACGTTCAGCGTTTTGAACGAAAGAAATCCCGCAGCAGCGTCGCGGAGGCTTCCGCAAGCAGGCCGCCCTGCACTTCGACGCGATGGTTGTGGCGCTCGGATGTCAGCGTGTCGAACACGCTGCCGGCGGCGCCGGTCTTGGGATCGGTGGCCGCATAAACGACGCGCGCGACGCGTGCATGCACCAGCGCCATCGCACACATCGCGCAGGGTTCCAGCGTCACGTATAGCGTCGATGCGGGAAACCTGTGGTTCGCGAGCTGCCGCCCGGCATCGCGCAGCGCGCCGATTTCCGCGTGCGCACTCGGATCGTTCAGCGTGATGTTGCGGTTCCATCCCTCGCCGACGATTTTTCCCTCCCACACCAGCACGGCGCCGACCGGCACTTCGCCATCGGCATCCCTCGCGTGCACGGCCAGCTCGAGCGCGCGTTGCATCCATGCGCAATCGGCTTCGGAAAAGGCGTGCTGGGGGGCTTCGAGCGACATCGCGGGCCGGTGTTCCGGGAAAGGGTCAATGATCCCTGCGCTCAGTGCAGAAGACGGTGCAAATGGCTTTGAAGTTCATGCAGCCGGAATGGTTTGCTGAGCCGCGGCAAGTCGATATCGTTGGCTCCCGACAGATCGGCGTAGCCGGTGACTAGGAGGATGGGCAAGTCCGGACGCTCCTTCCTCGCCGCTTTCGCGAGCTCGGAACCATTCATTTTCGGCATCAGGAAATCGGTGACGACCAGATCGATGGGCTGATCACTTCGAATGATCTCCAGGGCCATGGCGGGTGAATCGGCCACCGTCACGCGATAGCCAAGCTCCTCGAGCAATGCAGTGGTGCTGCTCGCCACCAGCTTGTCGTCGTCCACGAGCAGGATCTTGGCGCGCGCCGGCGCCACCGCGGGTAAGGCCTCGACGGATTCCGCGTGAGGGCTGGGTTTGCCGTTGCCCGCCGGCAACCAGAGTTCCGCGCGGGTGCCCGAACCGCACTTGCTGTCCAGGCGCAAACCGCCACCGAGTTGCTGCGCCAGGCCGTGGACCATGGACAGGCCGAGGCCGGTCCCCTTCCCCGGTTCCTTGGTCGTGAAGAAGGGCTCGGTGGCCTTCGCGAGGGTTTGCTCGTCCATGCCCGAACCCGTGTCCGTCACGCTGATGCGCACGTAATTCCCGGGCGCGACGCCGTCGGTGGATGCCTGTCGCACGGCATCGACGGCGACGCACAGGCGGCCGCCGGATGGCATCGCGTCCCTCGCATTGACGACAAGATTGAGCACCGCCAGTTCGACCTGCACGCTGTCCATGCGCGCGGTCGGCAAACCGTCGGGCGCTTCGATGCGCAGTTCGATGCCCGGCGGAATCGAGCTTTTCATCAAGTCGCGCATGCCCTTTACCAGCACAGCCACGTCCTGCGGCTCGACCACGAGTTCCTGCCGTCTTGCAAATGCCAGCAGGCGACGGGTCAGCGCTGCGCCGCGCTGCGCTCCTTCCATCGCGTTGTCGATCCAGCGTTCGGCCTTGGCGTCGCCCGCAGTCCGATTGCGGAGCAGCTCGAGGTTTCCGAGAACCGCCATCAGCAGGTTGTTGAAGTCGTGGGCGACGCCGCCGGTGAGCTGCCCGATCATTTCCAGCTTCTGGGCCTGGCGCAGACGGCTTTCCGTACGCTGGCGCTGCTCGATTTCCTGCAGCACGATGCCGTGCGCCTTTTCGAGAGCAGCCGTGCGCTCGGACACTTTTTTTTCCAGGTTCTCGTTCAACCTTTCCAGCGCCTGCACAAAGGTCTTGCGTTCGGTGATATCGCTCAGCACGCCCGTGAGATAAACCCTGCCTGCCACGTCAGGCGTGGCGCGGGCCCGCAGCTCCGTCCAGTGAAGCGTGCCGTCCGGCCACAAATTCCGGAACTGCGCGACTTCATCGGTTTCGCCATCCCGTGCACGCAGCGCGGATCGCACGGCCGCCTGGTCATCCGGATGCACCTGGGAAAGCAAATCCTGTTGCGTGAAAGGCGCTTCGGCATCTCGCCCGAACGCCTTCTTGCACTCATCCGAGACACTGAGCGCACCGGTCTCGACATCCAGCCGCCAGGCACCGAGGTTGCCCGCGCGCAATGCCGAACGCAGCTGCAGTTCGGCTTCGCGAAGCGTGCGGATGTGCGCGCGCGCCTCCCTCTGGCGCGCGCGCGCCTTGCGCGCAGCCGCCACCACGCTGTCGAACGTGCTCGACCGGAAGGGCCTCTCCAGGAACGTGGCGTTGCGCAACGCGTTCGATATGTCCGCCAGCTCCGATTCGCGGGTCGCGCCATCGCTCTTCCGTGTCATCACCACGAAGGGCAAGTCCGACCATTTGGGTTGGCCATGGACCCAGGCCGCGATGGGTCCGAGATCTGCGCCACGCAACGCTTCATCCGCGACGATCGCCATGTCCACGTCGTCGGAAAGCCGGGCGTGCAGGTGCCGGAGGCTTGTACAGGCCACGGCCTTGACGTCCGATTTTTCGAGCAACGCCTTGGCGAGGCTGGCGTCGCGGCCAGTGGGAGCAAGGATGAGGCACACGGCGGCCGACATCACGCCTTCCGCTGCTCGATCAAAGCGTCGGAGTCGCCGATGAACACGGGGCTGCCCTCGAGTATGCCCCTGAAGGCCGTCAGGGGCCTGCCCATGACGAGGCCCGTGGCGTCGATATGGAACTCGCGTATCGTTTGTTCATGTTCACCCGTGCGCTTCTTGATCACCGATACCGCGCGGTGGATGGCCCCGCTGGCTTCGAAGTAGCGCAGCAGCACGACCGTGTCGGCAAGGTAGGTGAGTTCCACCGGCGTTTCCGCGATTCCGACGACGCCATGCTGCGACAATGTCAGGAAGCTCGCCACGCCGTGGCGATTGAGGAACTGCAAGAGCTCGTGCATGTGCAGGGTGAGCGAAAGTTCGTCAGGCATCGCGGCGCGATAGCCATTCAAACTGTCGATCACCACGCACGTCAGGTCATTGTCGTTCATGAGGTCGCGGACGCGCTGGGTGAATTCACCCGGTGACAATTCCGCGGCGTCCACCTGCGAGATGTGCAGCAATCCGGCATCCCGCCATGCCGCGAGGTCGAAGCCCAGCGGGCGACTGCGCTCGAACAGCAGCCCCAGCTCTTCATCGAACACGAACATCGCGCACTTTTCGCCGCGCTCGACCGCGGCGGACATGAACTGCATCGCCAGCGTGCTCTTGCCGGTTCCGGCCGGACCGAGGATCAGGGTGCTGGATCCCGTCTCGACGCCACCACCCAGCAACTGGTCGAATTCGGGATTGTTGCTCGAAAGCTGCTTGCGCCGGTAGTTCGCGCGGTATTCGGCGGCGACCAGGCGCGGAAAAACCGCGACACCACCGGTACGTATCGCGAAATCATGGAAGCCTGCGCGGAATGCGTGTCCCCGGTACTTCGTGACGCGCAGCCTGCGTCGCGAAGGACCATAATCGTGCACCAGTTCTTCCAGCTTGATCACGGCGTGGGCAATGCTGTGGACCGTCTTGTCATGCTTCTCCGATGTCAGGTCATCCAGCATCAACACGGTGGCGCCTTGCGACGCAAAATAATGCTTGAGCGCCAGGATCTGGCGGCGATAGCGCAATGAACTTTGCGCCAGCAGGCGGATTTCCGACAGGCTGTCGATGACGATGCGCGTGGCGCGGGTCTTTTCGATCCGATCGAGGATGAGCTTCGTCGTTTCCCCGAGTTCGAGGTCCGACGAATAAAGCAGCGTCTGTTCCTGGCTGGAAGGCGAGACCTCGGGTGGAGTCACCTGGAAGACGTCGAACCTGGACGCGATGTCCCAACCATGCGAGGCGGCGCCTGCACGCAGCTCCGCTTCGGTCTCGGACATGGTGACGTAAAGGCCGCGCTCGCCGGCCTCTGCCCCGGCCAACATGAACTGGACGGCAAGCGTGGTCTTGCCGGTGCCGGGGTTGCCTTCAATCAGAAAAATATTGCCCGGCGAAAAACCGCCATCCAGGACGTCGTCCAGGCCGGCCACGCCGGTGCGCAGATAATCCGTCTGTGCCATCGGGAGAGTTCTCGTCCGCTGATCCGTCGGCCGGGCGACAAAGCGCCATTCTGCGCCCCGACATCATGTTCCGCAATCCGATGCATGCGCGGGAGAACCGGTTCAACCATGGCGCCGAATGAACGACGCCCATCAGGGCGTACATCAGCGGCATCCCGCTGAACAGCGACACGCCATGGGTTCCGCCGCATGGCATGCCCAGCGGATCGCCGCAGAAGGTTGCCAGCAGCGCCACGGCCGCGAAGACGGGCGTGGCTGCGAGATGCAACCACGCCGCTGCTGCGTCGTGCGTCGGCGCTTGTCCTCGCACGGCCTCCATGATGCCGGCGACCGGAAACGATGCGGATTCCGCTATGGATCGCTGCGCCCCGCGCGCGCGGACTTCAGGATCGTGCGTATTCATCGCGACGACACCACCAGATACCAGCCGATTCGTTGCGGCCAAGCGGCGCGCGATCGAGCCACTGGTATGCGCCCCACAGGCCGTCGAGCCCGCGTGCGTAGGTCGAATAGCTGTGATAGATGGCGCCGTCTTCGCACACGAACGCGCTCATGCCGGGCCGCTCGCGCAGGTACGCTGCCGGATCGGTGCCGCACGAACGTGCGAATTGCACGACCGGACTCTGGCTGCCGAACTTCGTGCTCGGACCATCCGGCGTTTCGCTGTCCTGGGCGGCGGCTTCGCGCCGATAGTTGTATTCGGCTCCGTCGCGTTGTTGCGCCTCGGTCAGGCCGACCGCGAAGTCGAAATTGAAATCGCTGCCGAACGACGAGGCCCACCGGAAGGTCCAGCCCATTCGTTGCTTGTAGGCCTGCAATTTCGAAAGCTGCGCGCGCGAGATGGCCCACAGCATCACGTCGTGGTTGGCCAGATGCTCGGCGAAACCATTGAAGCCGTCGGCGATCATCGAGCACGACGGGCAGCCGGCCTTGTAATCCGGCCCGAACATGAAGTGGTAAACGAGCAGTTGCGAGCGTCCGTGGAACAGTTCGGCCAGCGAGACCTTGCCGTCATCGGTGTCGAACCGGTAATCCTTGTCGATCCGCACCCACGGCAGCGCCTGCCGTTGCCGCGCCAGTTCGTCGCTGCGGCGCGTGAGATCCTTTTCCGCGTCGAGCAATGCCAGTCGCGCCTTCATCCATTCGTCGCGCGTTCCGGTCGGATGTCGCGTCGTCTGTTTGGTCATGGCGGTTTCTCCTTTCCGGTCAGGCCGCAATCGCCGCGTGGCGTTCGTACCCCGCGATCTGTTCGCGCAAGGCGCCCTGGAATGCCGCCCGCGCCTCGCAGCGCTTGACATAAGCCTCGAGCGACGGGAATTCGGCCAGCAACTCGGTGTGACGGATGAACCTGAGCACCGTCGTCATCAGGATGTCGGCAGCCGTGAAGCAGCCCAGCAGGTAGTCGCGGTCATCCAGCCATCCCGCGAGTGCGCCCAGGCGGCCCTTGACCTCGTCGACCACACCCGCGCGCCGCAGCCTTGTCCACTCTTCGCCCGAATGCAGCTTGTCGAGGACGAACAAATTCCACAATGCCGGTTCGACGGTATTGAGTGCGGCGAACATCCAGGTCAGCGTTTCGGTGCGCAGGTCGGACGGCATCAACGTTTCGCATTGCTCGGCGATGGCGTGGATGATGGCGCCGGACTCGATCGAAATCCGGCCATCGATTTCGAGCACCGGCACCAATCCGAAAGGATGCTTGCTTTGCCAGGCATCCGCCTTGCGTTCCGCGGGATCGATCGCACGGCTTTCGTAGGCGAGCCCGGCCTCCTTCAGCGCCCAGCGGACCCGAAGGTCACGGACCAGCCCATGGGCGAAAGGCGGCACCTGGGTGAAACCCCACACGGTGATCTGCTTCATGGTGTTCTCCTCGATTCGATTTTTGGAATACCGGTCATGGCCGGCGTGATCGATAGAATGCGACCGGGTGTCCGCAAGGTGGGAGTGACAATCGTGGCGCGATTGGGATGAGAAGGCCGGGATGGATTCGCTGATCACGGCCGCGGCGCGCGCATTGGCGGTGGGCGATCCGCTCGGTGCGCTGAAGCGCGTGGCCTTGCGCGAGGATGCGCCCGCGCTGGCGCTGCGCGGCATCGCGATGGCGCAGCTCGGCGATTTCGATCGCGCGAAAGCACTGGTGCGGCGTGCAGCGCGCGCATTCAGCGGGAAGGAAACGGTGGCGCGGGCACGCTGCGTGATCGCCGAAGCCGAAATCGCGTTGGCATCGCGCGATCTTGGCTGGCCGGCCAAAAGACTCGAAGCGGCGCGCGCGACACTGGAAGCACATGGCGATCACGTCAACGCGATGCATGCGCATTACCTGGCGATCCGGCGGCTTTTGTTGGTCGGACGCCTGGATGATGCGGAGCGCGCGCTTTCCGAAGTGGATGTCGCAGCGTTGCCGCCCGCGCTGCAGGCGATCCACGCGTTGAGCGTTGCCGGCATCGCGATGCGGCGCGTCCACGCGGCCACCGCACGCGAGGCGCTCGAGCGCGGGCGATGGGCTGCGCGTCGAGCCGGCATCCCTGCCCTCGCCGAGGAAATCGCAAACCTTGTACGTGCGCTCGATGCCCCCGCGGCGCGCGCGATCGTGCGCGGAGCGCAGCGGGTGCTCACGCTGGAACAAGTGGAAGCCTTGCTGGCATCGCCCTGTTTCCTCGTCGACGCCTGCCGTTATGAGGTGCGCGGCGCGGAAGCCGTCGTTTCCCTCGCTTCGCGGCCGGTGCTGTTTGCGCTTGCGCGCGCGTTGGCCGAAGCATGGCCGGACGATGCGCCGAGAAATGTCTTGATCACGCACGCGTTCCACACGCGTTACGCGGATGAAACCCACCGCGCCCGCTTGCGCGTCGAAATCGGACGGCTGCGACGTGCGTTGCGCGGCATTGCCGACATCCGCGCGACACCGGGAGGTTTCGAACTCGTGCCGCGTCCGTCACGCGAAGTCGTGGTGCTGGCGCGGCCGGTGGAAGAAAAGTACGCGGCCGTGCTGGCCATGTTGTCCGACGGCGAAGCCTGGTCGAGTTCCGCGCTCGCGATGGCACTCGGCATCAGCCAGCGCATGGTGCAACGCGCGCTGGACGCGTTGGCGGAATCCGGCAAGGTTCAATCGCTGGGCCGCGGCCGCGCGCGCCGCTGGATGGTGTCGCCGCTGCCGGGATTCACGACAGCATTGTTGCTCCCTGCCCCGCTGCCCGGCGATTAGAGTGGCGCCGTCGAATCGCGACAGCCGCAAAACCAACGGAGACTTCCATGCCCGACGTCCTGCACCTGCTCATGATTCATGCGCCGCGCGAACGTGTTTACGAAGCGATCGCCACGGCCGACGGTGTCCGCAACTGGTTTTCACGCGACGCCGATCTCGAACCGAGGGTCGGTGGCAGCGGAGAAATCCGCTTCGCCAACGGCCAGCGCATCACCAGGGTGGAAATCGAGGAACTTGAACCTGCCGGGCGCATCGTCTGGAAGGTCGTTTCGGCGGCGATGCCGACCTGGGCGGACACCCGCATCGAATTCAGGATGGCTGCAGCGGACGATGGCACGATGCTGCGTTTCGCGCACCGCGGATTCGACGACACCGACGATTTCTTCGCGATGTCGGCGACCGCCTGGGCCAATTTCCTGATCAGCCTCAAGCAGTATGCGGAAACCGGTGAAGGCACGCCGCATCCGGACGATCCGCTTTCACGTTCGCCGGGTGCGAAGTAAGTCGGTTGCTTGCGGCAGCACGATCACTCACGAGGAGGATGGAAGCATGAAACCATCGACGGCGGAAATCATTCGCGAGTACGGCCCATTCCCCGATGCCGACCGCGTGAACGGCGTGACCTTCGATGGCGAGAGCATCTGGATCGCGACGGGTGACAGGCTGGATGCCATCGATCCGGCGAGCGGAAAGAAATCGCGTTCGATCGACGTGGCCGCGCACGCCGGCACCGCATTCGACGGCACGCACCTGTTCCAGATCGCCGGGGATCGCATCCAGAAGATCGACCCGGAATCCGGGCGCGTGCTCGCCACGATTTCGGCACCCGGCGAGGGTGGAAACTCCGGGCTTGCATGGGCCGAAGGCACGCTGTGGGTAGGCGAATACCGCGCACGCAAGATCCACCAGATCGACCCGGAGACGGGCAAGGTGCTTCGCACCATCGAAACCCGGCGGTTCGTCACGGGCGTCACCTGGGTGGACGGCGAACTCTGGCATGGCACCTGGGAAGACGAAGCCAGCGACCTGCGTCGCATCGATCCTGAAACGGGCGATGTGCTGGCGCAATTGGACATGCCGGCGGGAATCGGCGTGTCGGGACTCGACGCGGACCGCAACGGTCAACTGTTGTGCGGCGGCGGCACCAGCGGCAAGGTCAGGGTCGTGCGCCGGAACTGACGAAGCTCGCGTGGTTAGACGTGCTTGCTTCCGGCGAGCACGTGATCAGGGTTTTCCTGCGTGCACGCGTTGCAGTTGTTGCAGCACGCGATCGAGGTCGGCAGGCCTATCCACGTCGGTCACGTCCAAGGGCAGAAGCTCGACGCGCGCGCCCTGCCGGCGAAGCCACGCCTGCGCGCCTTCCCTGCCCCGCCACGCGGAGAGTTCGGAGAAACAGTCGGCAGGAAACAGCACCGGCGGCCCCGGCATGCCGGCATGGTCGGCTGCGAAGATGCGTGCGGGTTCCTGCGCATGCCGCGCAAGCATGGTTTGCAATGCGTGTACATCGAGCAGCGGGTGGTCGGCCAGGCACACGAGTGCCGCCGACGCATCGTGGAAGCGTTGACGCACTGCGCGGATGCCTGCGCCGAGCGATGCGCCCAGGCCTTCGCGCCAATCGGGGTTCGGCACGCACGTGACGCTCACTCCGGATAGCGCGTGAGCGACTGCATCCTTGTCGGCGCCGGTCACCACCAGCAAGGGCCGATGCAATTGCGACAACGTGCGCGCCACGCGACGGACCATCGGCTCGCCGTCGATGATCGCCAGTTGCTTCAATGCGCCAAAGCGGCGGCCTTCGCCGGCGGCCAGCAGGACCACCACCGTTTCGTCATCGCGAAATGGTACGGTGTTCATGCGTGGATGGCATTGATGGCAGTCTGGAGCGAACCGCCCGCGCGGGCACCTTGCACGGCCAGAATTTCCGCGGCGATCGCCAAGGCGATTTCCTCGGGCGTGTTTGCGCCGATGTCCAGTCCGGCCGGCGCGTGCAACATCCAATCCGGTGTTTCCAGTTCGTCGAGCAACCGCGCAGTCCGTTCGCGCGAGCTGAGCGCGCCGACGTACGCGAGCGGCACGCCTTCGAGTGCTTGCAGATACGCCGCATCGCGCGCGAGGTTGTGCGTCATGACCATCACCGAGGTATGCGGATCGAACGTGACCGCGCGGCGCAGGCCGTTCGGCTCGACGCAGCAGGTGGCGGTGCTGGTCGGCAGGTCCGGGACATCGAGCCGGCGCGGATCGTTGTCGACCAGTACGGTTTGCCAGCCAAGTGTGCCCGCGAACCGCAGCAGTGCATGCGAAGTCGCGTTGCTGCCGATCACCACCAGCGCGTGGGGCGGCTGCAACGGTTCAAGCAGCACTTCGTCGTGACTACCCGCACTGGCTATGGCGATCACTTCGGCGCGGTCGGGACGGGGTCGCGCAAGCGCAGCGCGCAACGTGTCGCAGGCCGAAATGTTCGCGCCATCGTCGAGCGCACGGCGCGGCGCGATCGTCGCGCCATCGCGCGCGAACCATGTCGCCAGGGTGGCAGGTTTGCGTTCGCGCAGGCGAATTTCGAGCGGCGCCAGCCATGTCATCGCGTCGATGCGTTCGATCGGCTCGATCAGCACGTCGAGTTCGCCGCCGCAGCCCATCTCCATCAGCACGTCCAGGCCCGTTTCGGCGTTGTAGGCCACGCGCATGGGTTTGCCGTCGCGAATGACGGTGCGCGCACGCTCGACGA
>DATNAW010000169.1:0-7842 GCA_035572335.1 Rhodanobacteraceae bacterium | reverse complement strand
TCGCTCCATGCGTAGGGCTCGCCGTCATCGCAGGCCAGCGTGTCGCACAGCGTCGAGAGACGCTGTTCCGGTGCCATCTTCAGCCGCACCAGCTTTTTCGTGGCGACGTCGACCACCACGGGCTCGATCATGAAGACCTTGTCATCGCCCGGCAGCGGATACGGCCATGCGTCGAGCTTCGGATGTCCAACGCGCGTGTCGACGGTGTACATCTCGCCGACGCCGCGCTGGTCCTGCCGATAGGTCGCGATCTTTTTCGAATCGGGCGACCAGCGCACGATCGCGCCGTCGCCGTGGATCCAGCCCGCGTTCTGGGTCGCGTAGCCGTAATCCTTGACGCCGTCGGTGGTGAGCTGCGTTTCCTTGCCGGTCGCGAGGTCGCGCACCCACAGGTTCCAGTCACGCACGAAGGCTTCCAGTTTGCCGTTGGGCGAAACCACGCCGGGTTCGCTGCCGGTCTTCAGCAGCTTGTCGCGCGCGGTGCACACGCCTGCGCCGGAGAGATCGCAGCGATACCAGTCGTCCTCGAGTTGGACGTCGAGGTCGCCGCCCGCCAGCACGCGGAAATCGAAGCCGCGCTCCGGCCATTTTTCCGGATTCATGGACTTGCCGCGCGCCTTGCCCAGCGCAGCCGCGAGCTTCACCTGGTCGAACGCCGGCGCGATCTTGCCGGTGACCGCGTCCATTTCGAGGATGTGGTCGCCCGAGGCGTCATGGTCGCGATACCAGAAGTGCGTGCCGTCCAGCCACTTCACGCGCTGCACGTCATGGTCGACCAGCGGGTCGGTGTTCTGTGCCAGGAATTTGACCGCGCGCGCGTAGTCCGCGTCGCTCAACTGGCGCGCCTGCGCGGTAACGCAGAACGCGACAAGCGCCACCAGCAGCGCGCACGCAAAACCACGGATCGATGACATGGCTGTCTCCCGGCCTGGAACGCTCGAACGCAACCTGCCGATCCTAGCCCCACCGTCCGCGTCGCACCCCTGCCGAAAGTCGGGGAGGCTCAACGCCCGTACGCGCGCCGCCGCCCACCGGCCGGCGACAGGTCGATCAGCAATGCAATCACGATCCCGATGATCGGGATCAGCGTCCATTGGCCGTGGAACCAGTGCTGCACCGCGGTGTACCAGAGCAAGGTCGTCGGCAGGAAAATGAATCCCAGCACCGGCCACAGCGCGACGTTGAAAATCCCGCTGAACCATTGCGTGAACAACCACAGCAACACGATCACCACGCGCGGAATGCACAGTGCGAGCAGAACCATCAGGCAGGGCATGCAAACCTCCTTCGCCAACGATGCTCAGGGGACGGCGCGGGAACCCGGCACTGCAGGTCCCTTCAATTCCAGCATGTTGTTTTCGGGATCGAACAGATAAATGGAAGGCCCTTGGCCTTCCGCACCATAGCGCGAACCGATTTCGCCCATGCGGACGCCGTGGGCTTCGAGGTGCGCAACGATCGCGGCTTCGTCGTAACCCTCGATGCTGAGGCAGACGTGGTCGACGTTGCGGCCCGCCGCGCCCGGCGCCGCGCCGCCGTTGCGCCCCAATTTTCCGTCGACGTCCACCAGGTCGATCAGCGACGCACCGGCGCGCAACTGGAACAAGCCGAGGGCCGGCTGGTCCAGTTCGGGCGTGCAACCGAGCACGTCGCAATAGAAGCGCCGCATGGCCTCTACGTCACGCACGCGCAGCACCACGTGATCGAGCTGGCGGATTCGAAACGGAACGGGCATGACGGCATGGCGAGGGCTGAACGGGACACGCCCATGCTAAACGATTGCCGGCACGCCAACCTGTATAATTGCCGGGTGGTGGAAGAAGCAGCCCAGGCTGCTGCCGAAGGCGCAACGCCCGTAATCGCTCAGGCCCGATACCACCACATCCAAAACTCTGGAGAGACCGGACCGCGCAAGCGGCGACCGGCGCCGAAGGGGCAAGAAGCACGAGCTTCGAAACTCTCAGGCAGAAGGACAGAGGGGCATATTTCGTGCGATCGTCCATGATCGCCGTGTCGTTGCCGCTCCATGCACAGACATTCCGTTCTCTGTCCACAAACACCACGGCCGTCCGCGGCCTGACTTCCCACAACAGCCGCTTCGAGCGGAGCGTCGTTGGCGCTCGCTCCAACCCCGGGACCCGCCATGACCCAGCACACCGCTTCCCTGCACGACCTCGAGCAGCACGACGCTTTCATCTCGCGCCACGTCGGCCCCGATGACCACGAAATTGCGCACATGCTGAAGACGGTCGGTTACGACTCGCTGGATGCGCTGGTCGACGCGATCGTGCCCGCGACGATCCGCCAGAAGAATCCGCTGGCGCTGCCGCCTGCCGTCACCGAAACCGAAGCGCTGGCCAAGATCCGCGCGATTGCCGACAAGAACGAAGTCTTCAAGAGTTTCATCGGCCAGGGCTATTCCGGCACCCACACGCCGCTCGTCATCCTGCGCAACATCCTCGAGAATCCCGCGTGGTACACGGCGTACACGCCGTACCAGGCCGAGATTTCACAAGGGCGCATGGAAGCGCTGATCAACTTCCAGACCATGTGCGCGGACCTGACCGGCATGGAAATCGCCAACGCTTCGCTGCTGGACGAAGCCACCGCAGCGGCCGAAGCGATGACGCTTGCCAAGCGTTCGTCGAAAGCGAAATCCAACGTGTTCTTCGTGTCGAAGCACGTGCACCCGCAGACGATCGAGGTGCTGAAGACCCGCGCCGAACCGCTGGGCATCGAGCTTCGCATCGACGACGAGGCCAACGCCGCGAACATCGATTGCTTCGGCGCGCTGCTGCAATATCCCGACACCTTCGGCAGCATCCGCGACTACAAGTCGCTGTGCGACGCGCTGCACGCCAAGGGCGCGCTGGTCGCGGTCGCGACCGACCTGCTCGCGCTCACGCTGATCACGCCACCCGGCGAATGGGGCGCAGACATCGTGGTCGGCAACTCGCAGCGCTTCGGCGTGCCGTTCGGTTTCGGCGGCCCGCACGCCGCGTTCATGGCCTGCCGCGATGCCTTCAAGCGATCCATGCCCGGACGCCTGATCGGCGTGTCGAAGGACGCGCAAGGCAACAACGCCTACCGCTTGACGCTGCAGACGCGCGAGCAGCACATCCGCCGCGAGAAGGCGACCTCCAACATCTGCACCGCGCAGGTGCTGCTGGCCGTGATGGCGGCGATGTACGCGGTGTACCACGGCCCGGAAGGCCTGGCGCGCATCGCGCGCCGCACGCACCGGCTTGCCGCGATCCTGGCCGCGGCGTTGCGCAAGGCCGGCATCAACGTCGGCGGCGATTTCTTCGATACCCTGCACGTCACCGGCTGTGATGCGCACACCATCCACGCGATGGCGAATGCCGCGCACATCAACCTGCGCCACATCGACGACCAGTCCCTGGCAATCGCGCTGGACGAAACCACCACCCGCGAAGACGTCGTGCAACTGGCGTCGCTGTTCGGCGCGCGCATCGACGACATCGACGCGCTGGATCGCGAAACCGCCGACGCGCTGCCGGCGTCGCTGGTGCGCACGTCCGCGTTCCTCACGCATCCCGTGTTCAACAGCTATCGCAGCGAACACGAAATGCTGCGCTATCTCCGCCAGCTTGCGGACAAGGACCTCGCGCTCGACCGCAGCATGATCCCGCTGGGTTCGTGCACGATGAAGTTGAACGCCACGGCCGAGATGATCCCGATCACCTGGCCCGAATTCGGCAACATCCACCCGCTGGCGCCGGCCGAGCAATGGCGCGGTTATCGCGAGTTGATCGACAGCCTCGAAGCGCAGTTGATCGCGATTACCGGCTACGACGCGGTCAGCCTGCAGCCGAACGCCGGCGCGCAGGGCGAGTACGCCGGCCTGCTGGCAATCCGCGCGTACCACCACGCCAACGGCCAGGCGCAGCGCGACGTGTGCCTGATCCCGGAATCCGCGCATGGCACCAACCCCGCGTCCGCGCAGATGTGCGGCATGACGGTGGTGGTCACCAAGTGCGACGCCAACGGCAACGTCGATGTCGAAGACATCGGCGCCAAGGCCGAGAAGTACGCCGATCGCCTCGCCGCGATCATGCTGACCTATCCCTCCACGCACGGCGTGTTCGAGGAAGAGATCGCGAAGATCTGCGAGATCGTGCACCAGCACGGCGGGCAGGTTTACACCGACGGCGCCAACCTGAATGCGCTGTGCGGCGTCGCACGCCCGGGCCGCTGGGGTTCCGACGTGTCGCACCTCAACCTGCACAAGACCTTCTGCATCCCGCACGGCGGCGGCGGCCCCGGCGTCGGTCCGTGCGCGGTGAAATCACACCTCGCGCCCTATCTGCCGCGCGCTTTTCACCCCTCGCCCGCCGGGAGAGCGGACGGGGGTGAGGGTTCGAGTTCGCGTGACGGCGGCATGGTCTCCGCCGCGACCTTCGGCAGCGCATCGATCCTGCCGATCTCGTGGATGTACATCACCATGATGGGCCGCGAAGGCATCCTGAAAGCCACGCAGGCCGCACTGCTCAACGCCAATTACCTGTCGAAGCGGCTGGCTGCGTATTACCCGACGCTCTACACCGGCCGCAACGGCTTGGTCGCGCACGAATGCATCCTCGACATCCGTCCGCTGGAAAAGGCCAGCGGCGTCGGCGCCGAGGACATCGCGAAACGCCTGATCGACTTCGGCTTCCACGCGCCGACGCTGTCGTTCCCCGTGGCCGGCACCCTGATGGTGGAACCGACCGAATCGGAATCGCTGCACGAACTCGACCGCTTCATCGACGCGATGATCCAGATCCGCGAAGAAATCCGCGCGATCGAAGACGGCCGCCTCGACCGCGAAGACAACCCGCTGAAACACGCGCCGCACACCGCAGCCGCGGTGTCCGCCAGCGAATGGACCCACACCTATCCGCGCGAACTCGCGGCGTATCCGCTGCCTTCGCTGAAGCACGTGAAGTATTGGCCGCCGGTCGCCCGCGTGGACAACGTGTACGGCGACAAGCACGTGTTCTGCTCATGCGTGCCGGTGGAAGCGTTCAAGGAAGAAGACGAAGCCCCGGCTGGAACCGCCTGACGATCGTCGTTTTTCTCTCAAGAACATAGTTCAACGGAGAAATCGAAGCGCTTTCGTGCATTTCGTGATATCCGAAGCGATCGATGATCGCCTTGTGCTTCAACTCGAATCCGCAATTGCCTTCGAGTCCCGGCTGCCGGAAAAGACGCTCGGCTTCGACGTGGATCACGGGCGATTCCGAATGCATGAAGGACATGTACAGGAACGAGCGGCCGCCGCGTGCGCTTCGCCGAAACGCGCGCGGATTTTGGCATCGAACGCCACGTCCTTCTCGAACAATTGCTCCGGCGTGGCTTCCTCGAACCAGAAGTGCAGCACGTCCTGCGGGTTCACTTCGAAACATCTCCTTTTCGGGCACGCCCCTCAAATCCACCGCCTTGCCGGCTTCTCGCGAAACGCGCCGGCCACCAGCTGGTTATCGAATCCGGGCGGCGCTTGGCCATTCGCGGCATAAAGATAGATCGCGACCTGGTAGATCGTCTGCAAGGTGGATTGCACCAGCGCCAACGCCACCAGGTAGACCGTCAGGATCGCCATCGCCACGAAAAACACTTCCCGTCCGCCCAGTGCCGCAAGGAAGAACAACATTATGGCCGGCGCGATCCCGAACAGGCCGAAGATCAGCCCGAAGCTGACGTTGCCGATGATCTGTTCGCCCCAGGTCTGCCGCAGCATTTCCACCGATCGCTTGTACGACTCGATCGGACCGCTGTCCTCGACCACCATCACCGGCACCACGAGGAACGACGTGACCGCCCAGGCCATGCCGAGCAGGCCGACCACGATGCGACCAACGAAGCCCACCTTTTCTTCCAGCATCCGCAACAGGATGCCCACGGTGCTGGTCAGAAGCGCCCAGCCAAAAATCTGCGGCAGCCGCTGGCGCGCAACCGCCAGCCCATAGCCGAGCGTGGATTGCTCGCCGTCGATCTGCTTCAACACGCAGGCGATCAGCGCCGAGTTGAAGAGGATGATCACGAAGTAATCGAGGAAATAGAACACGAACATTGCCGCGTACATCGGCAGCGTCATGCGCACCGGCCCGCTCGCCTGCGGGTGTCCGGCGAACGCGACGAAGATCGGCACGGCGAACAAGGCGATGATGATCGCCAGTGCCGCGCCGGAGATCAGCGGAAACACGACCAGGCGCTTGTCCCGCTGCAACATCCGCCAGGACGCGCCCATCAATTGCCACGTGCGTGCGAACTTGCCCATGTCGTTCCCCCTTATTTGAGATGCGCAGTCATCCAGCCGACCCAGCGCCGGTACACGTCGGTCTGCTGCACGATGTCGCCCGGAAAGTGCGTGTCGGCGGGATACGCCCAGAACTCGACGGTGACGCCGTTGTCGCGCAACGCGTGATACCACTCGTAACTGTTGACCAGCGGCACGTTGGGATCGCCGACGTCGCCCATGATCAGCGTCGGGGCCTTGACGTTGCGCGCATACGTGATCGGTGATTGCTGGCGCCAGATGTCCCAGCCCTGCGCGGTCCACGGTGTCGAACCGAAGAAATACGTGTCGCCCATCTGATAGTAGGCAACCGTGTAATCCATCACCCAGTCCGTCAACGCAGCGCCGGACACGGCGGCTTTCCACGCATCGTAATGACCGGTCAGCCACGTCGTCATGTAACCGCCGTACGACCAGCCGGAAACGCCGACGCGGTCCTTGTCCACGATGCCGAGTTTCTCGACCGTGGCCAAACCCGCCATCACGTCCTTGCCGGGGCCTTCGCCGGTGTCGCGATAAATCGCATGCTGGTACGCGTCGCCCAGATTGATGCTGCCGCGGTAGTTGGGCTGGAACACCAGGAACCCGGCCGCTGCCAGCAGTTGCGGCAGTTGCGAAAAACGCACGGTGGAAGCGCCTTCCGGTCCGCCATGGATCACCAGCACCAGCGGATACGCCTTGCCCTTGCGATAGCCGACGGGATAAGTCAGCACGCCATCCGCATCCATGCCGTCGTCGCTTTTCCATTGCACCGATTCGGTACGGCCGAGGTCGAGCTTGTCCACGAAAGCGTTGACGTCGGTCAGGCGGCGCGGTTTGGCGTGCACCGAAGCCATCACGTACAGCTCGTCGGGATGGGTTTGGGTGCTGCCGATGAATGCAATTTCGCCGCTCTTCGCGACGCTCAGGTCATTGCCGGGCTCGATACTGCCGAGATCGAGCACTCGGGCCACGCCATCGAGCGGCTGCTCCCACAGCGCCGAACGTGTGCCGAACTCGCCCTGCAGCAATAGCGCGTTGCCACTCGGCAGCCACGCGTATGCGTTGAAATTGCGCGCCAGCGCGGCGGTCGCATCGCGCGTCTTGCCGTGGCTACCCGCGTACACCGCATTGCCATTGTTCTGGTCGCCGCCACGCACGCGCAGGAACGCGAACGCATCACCGTGGGGCGCGTAGGCAAAGTCGTTCGCGCCCTGATCTCCGACTATCGTCACCGGCTTGCTCTTGCCATCGGCGGAAACTTCGGCGATCACCGAACGGAATGACGGTCCCCAGTACGGATTCGGGAACTTGGTGAACACGATGGACTTGCCGTCGTGGGTCCACACCAGCGGCGTCGCGCCTTCCTGATCGGTCTGCAGCGAGTACTCGCCTTGGGTCAACCGCGTCGCGGTGCCACCGGTCGCCGCCACCACCCACAAGTGCCACGACGCCAGCGCCTTGCGCAGGAGGAAATTGCCATCGGTGACCCGGAATGCCTTGTCGTGGGCCTTGATGGCCTTTTCGTTGATCGGCGGATCTTGCGTGATGTAGGCGATGCGGTC
>DATNAW010000168.1:0-11005 GCA_035572335.1 Rhodanobacteraceae bacterium | reverse complement strand
TCGGCGAGTGCGTGCATGTCGGCCGCGCTGAGGTTGCGGGCGACGCCCTGCATCACCTTGTCGTTGCTGGTGCCGACGCGAGTGCCGTCGTGGTAAGCCTGCAACTGTGCGAGTACGTATTGGGCATTCTGTCCGGCGAGGTTGGGGAACGTCGACCACGCGGGCTGCGGTGCGGTGCTGGTCGGATCGGGGCGCGGTCCCCTGCCGTCGGCGCCGTGGCAGCCCTGGCAGGGCGGCACGCCTTGCGCGGCGTCGCCATCGTGGAACAGGCTGGAACCACGCGATGACTGCTGCGCGGTCTGCGCCGCGGACTTGCCGGGCAACGATGCGAAATGCGCGGCAAGGTTGCGCATGTCCTGGTCGCTCAATGTTTTGGTGAGCGGCTGCATCACCGCGTTGTCGCGCGCACCGTCCTTGAAGGCGCGCAACTGCACATAGAGGTAGGTTGACGATTGTCCGGCGAGGTTGGGGAACGTCGGCGCAACCGCGATGCCGTTGCCGCCGTGGCAAGCCGCGCAAACGGCGGCCTTGGTCGCGCCCGCCGCCGCCTCGCCGTGGATTGGTGTTTGCTTGCGCAGGTCGTCGAAGCGCGGACTTGCGGCCAGTGCCACGCCGATGGCCATCACCATCCATGCAATCGAGGCAACGAGTGCGGCGCGTGTCGTGAAGCTCACGGCGACATCCTCACAGTTTCATGTTGAGCATCACGCCGACCAGGTTGGCGCTGTAATGCGGCTGCGGCCCGAGGTCGGTGTAGATCCGGTGGTCGATCACCAGGTTGTCCTGCAACCCGAGGTAATGCCAATCGGCAAAACTTCCGGTTTCGAAGATGTCGAATACCCGCATCCCGATCATCCGCGAAAACGCAATGTCGAAACCGAGCTGCAAGGTGTTGATGTGATAGTGGTTGTCGGGAAAGGCATTGCCAATGTCGTCGGCCAGCGATTGCTGGGTGATGGGCAGTGCGCCGGGCGAGGCGAACACGTAGCCGATCCTGCCGAGTGCGTAGGTGTAGGTGTAACTCAGGTCCGCGCGCACGCGCCCGAAATCGTGGCGGAGCGTGAGGCCGGCGTTGTAATCGCGCTCATGGTCGAGGCTTTGCCATTGGTTCGCGAGCGGGAACAGCGGTCCGCCCAGCGATGGATCATCACGGCCCGGTCCGCCGGTGACGTCCTCGTTGTCGGCGACGTTCGAGAAATTCAGGCTCGAATCGGCGCGTCCCAGGTTGGCGCTCATGCTGGTCAGCGGCGAGGGTTGCCAGTCCCACGACAAATCGAAGCCGTGGTTGCGCGTGGCCTGCCGGCCGATCGCGGCGCCGTAGTCGTCGCGCGTGGCGTACGCGATGGCCGACAGCGTGGCGGTGTCGCCGATCGGGTAGATCAGCGTCGCGTGCAGCTTGTGTTCGATGCGATTGCTCAGATCGTACTTGCGCATCGCGTCGGTGGTGAACGCGACGTTGCCGAGCGGAGGCGTCACGAAGCCGGGCAAGCTGGTCGAATAGAACGGTTCGTACGGATCGTAGTTGTAGGGGCCGCCGTTGCGGTACGCGAATTCGTAGTCGACACGCAGCGTGCCCTTGCCGAGCGCGCGATCGACCCAGCCCAGCTTGATGCGTTGTTCGTTGACCAGCTTGCGTTCGCGGTATTTGGGCTGGTCGCGATCGAAGCTGTAGGTCATGTTGAAAGTGTTGTTCTCGCTGACGCGCCAGTCGATGCCTGTGTCGAACACGCTGTCGGTGTAGCCGAACGGAATCGCCCGCACCTGGGTGACGTACGACGCGTACAACGGATTGCGCGGATCGAAGATGCCGATCTGGCCGGGGATGATGCTGCCTTGCGAACCGTTTTCGGCGATATAGCCGTACTGGCCAGTCAGCGGATTGAAGGCGAGATAGTTGGTCTTGTTGTCTTCGCGGTACCAGCGCAGGCCTGCATGCCAGCCGAGTTTCGGGGAAGGATGCAGCGTGACCTTCGCATCGAGCAGGCCGGTGTCGATGCGTGCGTTCGCGGTCTGCTGCGACAGTGCCGAGGTGGTATTCCAGTCGGCACAGTTGAAGGTGTAGTCCGCCGACGGCGAAATGAAGATGCCGCCGGTGCCCGTGCAGGTGACGGGCGGCAGCAGCGGATCGTCCTGGCGCACGGTGCCCCAGGCGGCGGCCAGCGAGAGCTGGCCGTTCCACTTGAGGCTGCGTGAAAGTTCCGCGCGCAGGTTGTGGTAGTCGTTGTCGGGTTCCAGCGAAAACTGGCCCTGGTAGATGTTGGCGACCTGCGGCACGCCGACGACGTTGGTCAGCGCGAACGGGCTCTGGTAGTCCAACATGTCCTTGTGGTTGCGGAAGAACGAACCCGTATAGTTCAACTGGAATTGCCAGACCTTGCCGACATTGCGGAGGCCTGCGCTGACATCGGTGGTGGTGAAGTCGATCGGGCGCACCGTTTCCAGTGCACCGCCGTTGTCCGGGAGGAGGTAGTTCAAGTACATCGGGCCGCCCCACAAGCGGTCGCCCGTGCGTTGCTCGTTGACGATCGAGACGTAGCCGGCCCAGTCGCGATAGAAGTTGTCTTCGAAGCTGAGGCCTTCGCGCCTGCGCGTGAGGCCGATGGTTTGCCGTGGGCGCGCGTTCGCGATGGCCTCGACCTCGGCGGGGGTGCTGCCGCCGGGCACCAGCGGCGCGGGCAGCGTCAGGTGGGTGCTGCCGACGCCGTTCCACAGCGGATAGGCGTTGGTGGTGACGTCATGCGGAATGTCGCGGTAGAACGCCTCGATCTTGTAGCTGCCGTATTGTCCGGCGCGCAGGCGGTAGTACTGGTCGTCGCCACTCAATCGGCTGCCGCGGAATTCCACGTACTGGCCGGTTTTCGGATTGTCGGCGTACAGCGCGAACAGGCCGAGTGCGATGCCGTCTTTCCAGCCGGCGTACTGGCGGAAGAACTCGGCTTGCGTGTCGCCGCCGGCGTGCAGGTAGCCCAGTTGCAAAAAACCCGAGTAGACCCAGTCGCTGTCCTTGTACAGCGGTGAACTTTCGTCGCGCTGCGGTGGATACGGATACAGCACGCCGCTGGGCGTTCGCATCATGCCGGCGTGCAGCCACGAGAACCCGCGCGGATCGGGCCACGCAAGCGGCGCCAAGCCGGTCGGATCGAGCGCGTTGCCGTACTGGATGTCACCCACGCGCGCGCTGTCGCTGGAATCGGCGAATGCCCGCGGACCCGCGAGGGTCGCGGCGATCGCAACGGCCAGCGATGCGGCGAGCGTTTTGCGCATGGACTTCTGCCGCTCCATTGCGCCGTGATGGCGCTACTTGTGGAATCTCGAACCGGAGGGATTGTTGGAACCGTGGATGTTGGCGTGGCAGGTGAGACAGGCCCGGCCGATCAGCCGCTCGTCCGGCGCCGGTCCGGTCGCGAGCCCGGCTGTCGTCAGCACGTCGTTGGGATGCCCCGTCATGGTGTGGCATTGCTGGCACAACATCGGCACCGGCAGCGTGAGCAACGCCTGCTGGTTGGAACCGTGCGGGTCGTGGCAGGCCAGGCAGTTCTCGCGCACGGGCGCGTGTTCGAACAGGAACGGCCCGCGCTTCTCCGCGTGGCAGGCGTAGCAGGTCTCGTTGACGGTGTCGGTCTTGATGAGGTCCGCCGTCAAGGTGCCGTGTGGGTTGTGGCAATCCGCGCAGGACATCTGCCCTTCCGGCAGTGGCATGTGCGAGCGGCGGTTGAACTTGTCGCGGATGTCCTGGTGGCAGGCGGCACAGACCTCGTTGATCGAGTTGTTGGCCAGCACGCCTTCGGCCGACAGCTTCGCCATCGGGTTGTGGCAATCGGTGCAGCCGAGCTGGTGTTGCTGGTGCACCGAGCCGATCCAGTCCTGGCGCGCGCCGCCCTTGTGGCATGCGAGGCACACGCCGGCCTGGGTGCCGATCGGCGTTTTGGAATCCCGTGTGAAGGCAATGATCAAACCCGGCCTGGTCGGATCCTTGGCGTGTGCGGAGCCCGGGCCGTGGCAGGATTCGCATGCCGCCGCGGCACCCGTTCCGGCGGCACCGGCGCGGAACGCCTGTACGTGCAGCGAGTGCGAGGCCTGCACGTTTTCCAGCGCGTGGCAGGCGACGCAGGATTTGGCACCGATCGCGACCGCATCGGCTGCCAGCGGATTCTTCGCGATCGGTGCGCCGTCGAAGGACGTGGCCGCTGCGCCGTCGAGGAAGGCGTGCGCGTGCGGATTCGTATTCACATCCGCGTCGGTGCGCATGTCGGTGCGCGGCAACATCCGCGCGAAATCCCGGGTGGTCAATGCGCTGGCCGGAAGCGCGCCCGCGTGTGGATTGGCGTCGTTCGCATTCGCCGCGGCTTGTGCCGTCATCGCCGGCAGCATTCGGTTGAAATCCTGTTCGGTCAGCGCGCTCGAAGTGGCGGCGGGATGCACCGCTTGTGCGACAGCCGGGCGGACGCCCCACAGCACGCCCGCCACGACCAGCAGCACGAGCAGCGCCATGGCCGAACGCGCGCCAGCGTTTCGCATCGTCCGCTCAGAAGAGTCCATGATCGGAGCCCGGGAAATTCCGGCTGACCTGCGCGACGGCATCGTGTGCATGCAGGCTTTCCTGGTGTTCGACGCGCACCTGGAACGCGGCGATGCCAGTGTGGTTTTCGAGCGCGCGCAGGATGCGGCGCGCAGCGTCCTCGCAGAACATCGGGTTCTCGGCGTTGGCCTGCGCGAAGGCTTGCTCGTCTTCGCGCTTCACCGCCGTCTGCACCGCGGTGCCGAGCGAGCGCTCGACGCGATCGATCAAGGCGATCAGGTTCATCGGCGCATCCGGAACGAAGCGCACGCGCACGCGTGCGACGCTGCGCTGTGCGTGCGGCGTGGCGGCCATGCCGCGTTCGCTGCCCAGCCACGCCAGCACGGCGCCATGACTCAGCGGTTCCCCTGCACGGAAATCCTCCGCGTACCGTTGCTGGACGACTTGCCGCGACAGCGCAACGGAAGCGGGGCAGGTCGAGGAGTACACGACTTGCGTGCTGAGGTCCAGGTGGAACACGCCACTGATCAGGGTGGCTTCGATGGAAACCGGATAGGCACGCCAGCCGTGGTGTTCGCTGCGCAACGCCTTCCTGCGCACGAGGTGCTCGAAGTGGATGCCGATGCGCGCGCAATCGGCAAGGCCCTGGTGCGATTGCAGGAACGCGCGCAGCAGCGATTCGAGCGTTTTCGCGTCGACGATTTCGTCGCCCAGGTGTTGGTTCACCAGCAGGTACAGGCGCGACATGTGGATGCCGCGCCGATCCGGACGCACCAGATTCACAAAGGCATCGACCCTCGCGCGACAGCGCTGCGGATCGCCGTCTCCGGCATCGAACAGGATCGGCATCTCGATCCCCTGCATGCCCACCCAGTCGATCGCATCACTGACCAGCGGCAACGTTTCCGCGGCGACGTCGGGCTTCGGGTGAAAGTGATCGCGAAGATCGTCCTGGATCGAACCCGTCGTGTCGGGTGCGGCCGGCGCGTCAGCGCTAGTCATGGTTCGATGGCGCCACATGGCGCAGCGCGGCCACCGCCGCGGCGGCGTTCACCTGCAGCACGCCGCTGGTGTCGGTGCTGGTGCGGGTCAGGAGATCGTGGATCGCGCGTCCATCCAGACCGGGATCGAGCGACACCAGCAACGCGGCGATGCCGCTGACCTGCGCGGCGGCCATCGACGAACCCGAAGTGAAGTCGTAACTGCCGTCGGGCTGCGTCGTCAGGATATCGTTGCCGGGCGCGTTCAACACGCCCGGCGGATCCAGCGCGCTGCCGCTCGAGTTCACCACGATCACGCCCGGAACATCGGCGGGGAACCCATCGAGTTTGCCATCCGGCGGCAGCGCGGCGATCACGATGTGCCGCTGCAGCACGCCTTGCAGCAAACGCGAAAGAAGCGGATCGGACGGTCCGCCCAGGCTGAGGTTCACGATGCGCGCGTGGGTGTCCATCACGGCAGCCAGCGCCTTGGCGAGCGTGAACGAATTGCAGCGCGCGCCGGCGCCGGCCTCCGGCGGGTACCAGCACGCCTTGTAGATGCTCAAGCGCGCCTTGGGCGCCATGCCGACGATACCGATGTGGTTGTCCGCGATCGCGCCGATGATGCCGGCGACTTCGGTGCCGTGGTGGTCGTGATCGAATGCGGCGGCATCGCCATCCACGAGGTTGTGCACGTCATGGATCTGGCCCTTCAGGTCGGGGTGCGCGACGTCCGCGCCGGTATCGACGATGGCGACATCGACGCCCGCGCCCTGGGTCGTGGTCTGCGCGCGTGCGGCGGCGGTCTCGACGAAACCGCGCTGGAGATCGGCGTAGGGATCGTTGTACTTGCGCGCATCCTGCTGGCCGCTGGAGTACACCGAAAAATTCCGCAGCGGTTCCGCAAGCTGCACCCGCTTGTCGCGCGCGAGCGCCGCCAGCAGCGTGTCACGGCTGGTGCCCGTGGCCGGCTCCAGCACGATGCAGTAAAGGTCCAGGCTCTTGATGGGCCAGCCCACCAGCTGGCGCCAGTGGTAACTCTGTTGCAGCGTCGCGAGCAGGGACACCGCGCGCTGACCCGCGCCGTAAGTGCCCGACGGCGCGTAACCGAGCAGGCTCGAACCCGCGTGCGTCGGCGGCGGATCGATCGGATTGGCGATCGCCAGCACGATGTCGCGCTGGCTGTCCATCGCGACCACGGGGTTGCCGGTTTGCGCATGCGCGCGCGCACCCCAAGCCAGAAAGGCGGCGGCGATGAGGAGTGCGCCGGCTTTCATGGCCCGACTTTCCATGGCCCGATTTTCATGGCCCGACTTTCATGGCGTGTCGTCGACGGGCTCCGCCAGGCGGATGTCGCGATCCGCGCGGAGCTTGCGCAGTGCGGACGCCGAAGACGAAGCGGACTCGGCGGGCACCACCGCGTAGGCACCGGCGTCGTTCGGGCCGTCGATCACCCGCAAGTCGAGGTCGTGCAGCAGCTTGTTCCAGTCGGCCAGCGTCATGCCGGTGGCGGGCACCACGCGAAGCGCGCCAGCGGGTTCGAGCAGGGCGGGCCGGCTGAGGGTTCGATACTGCGGCGCCTGGTCAGACCACAACCGCACGCCGAGCGCGCCAATCCCGATCGCCTGCAACACCACCGCGGCGGCCAGCGCACGCGTCAACCGGCCCGACGACCAGCGTCGAGCCGGCGTCGTTTCGGCTTCGGGCGCATCGATGCGTTCCAGCAGGCGTTTCAACCCGCGCTCCGCGTCCACGGGAACATCCGCCGGCAGCGACAGGGCGCAGCGCAGCCGGCTCTGCTGGGCAAACTCAGCGCTGCACGCTTCGCATTGCGCAAGGTGGTGCATCAGCCATTCGCGCTGCCCGGGGGCGGCGGTCGCCTGCAATGCCCACGGCATGATTTCCCATGCGCGTGCACAGTCCTTGCCGGAATTCGTCTCAATCGTCATGACCTGTTCTCTCGTTGTGCAGGCACATCGCCTGCCAGGGCCGGAAGCACGTTGCGCAACTTGATGCGCGCATGGAACAAGCGTGCCTTCACGGTGCCGACGGGGGTCTGCATGATGGCGGCGACTTCATCGAGGCTGTTGCCGACGCCGTAAACCAGTTCGACCACGATCCGCTGGTCCGCGGACAAGTGCTTGAGGCCTTCGCCCAGCCAGTCACGCAGCTCGCGATCCTCGTCCGGATCATGCGAAGGACCGTGTCCTTCGCGCAGCGCGTAATCGTCCACGGGCTCGTCGCCGCGTTGCCGCAGCGCCTTCAGCCCGCAGCGATAGGCGATGCCCATGATCCAGGTGGAAACGCGCGAGTCGCCGTGGAAGCTGTCCGCCTTCCGCCAGGCGATCCAGAAGCAATCGTTGACGATCTCCTCGATCAGGTCGGCGCGGCGGGTGAGCCGCGACAGGAAGCGGGTCAGGCCGCCGTGGTAGGCGCGATACAGCGTTTCCAGCGCCGCGCGGTCGCCCGCCGCCATGCGCTGCAGCAGCATGCGGTCGCGGGTGTCGACATCGCTTGAGGGTTCATTCATCGCTGCACGGAAACGGCCAGTCTGCAGGGTGGGTGCCGGTCCGGGGCGTGAAGGTTGCCTGCCAGGGGCGGCGGATTCGCACGCCGGTGCGGCGGCAATGCGGCTTCAGAAGGATCGGGAAAGGATAACGAGCCACGGCGAGGCGGCGTAGCGGTGCAGGTACGGCCGCGAACCCGAATCGAGGGCGACGCGATCGAGTTCGGCCTGCCAGGCGCCGTGCCGCCAAAGCAGTCCGGCTTCGCCGTAACGGTAATAGCCCGTGTGATAGCGCTCATGGGGTGGATACCCGTAAGGCACCGCATAACGAGCAACACCCAAGCCGCCGGAAAGCGAAAAATCCCCGGCCAGCGGCCAGCGGAAATTGAGGTCGGCGGCCGGGTGCAGCGTGTGTTCGTCCGCACCGGCGATGTGGACGAGCGACACGCCGAAGGTCAGGACGTCGCGGTACACCCAGTAAACGCCGGGTTCGTAGACGTTGGCATGCAGGTGACCGGCGTAGTGGTAGTAGACCAGGTCGGCCTGCATCCGCCAGTTTCCCGAAAGGGTCCACGCGCGTGCGACCTGCGCCACGCTTTCAGCGACATGGCCCGGCGAACGCAGTTCGATCCCGCCGGACAAGCCCAGCGACCAACCCGACGGCGTGGTCCACGTGACGCCGCCCTGCAGGACCGGCGTCGCGGGAGCGATCGCGACGCCGCGATCCACCAGTTGCGAAGCGAGCGACGCCGAGCCGCCGAGGTCTCCGGCGAGCGCATGGATGGGGACGAGCAGGAAGAGTGCAACCACGGCGGGTGCCGCAATGTCGAACGCGCGTTGGCGCGGTGCTTTTCGCCGCGCGCCGGTGTCGCCGCGACCGCGATGCCGGAACGGGTTTTCACCTTCATGCGTCATGCAACCGCACTCCGACAAGAGCGATGACCGCGGGCCGTGATCCTCGGGCGACCACGCGAATCCTGTCAAGCCGGGAAGAAGATGCGCCATTCAACCAAACCGCGCCGCGAAGACACCTACCTCACGGCTTCCCGGGACATTCCATCACGGCTTTGCGTGCCATGTTCGAACAAACTACGCCCGCTGTCGAATCGCAACTTCTCGACACGCGCCGGGCCTTCGACAGTGTTGCCGCCGATTACGACGGCCCGCGCGGCAACAACGTGCTGATCCAGCGCATGCGGCGCGCGCTGTGGAACGCGGTGCGCGACGAGGTCCCGCCGGGATCGCGGTTGCTGGACCTGGGATGCGGCACCGGGCTCGACGCGGTCGAGTTTGCGCGGCGTGGTTATCGCGTCACCGCCACCGACTGGTCGCCGCGCATGGTGGAGCGCACGCGTTCGCTCGCGGCCCAGGTCGCAACGCACGCACGGGTCGATGCCCGCCACGTCGGCATCCACCAACTCGACCAGATCCAAGGCGAATTCGACGGCATCTATTCGGACCTCGGGCCGCTCAACTGCGTGCCCGACCTCGAAACGGCCGCGGCCGAGTGCGCGCGCCTGCTGCGGCCCGGCGGCAAGCTGGTGTGCTCGGTGATCGGCCGCATCTGTCCGTGGGAAATCGGTCACTACATGGCGCGCGGACGTTTCGGCCGCGCGATGGTTCGGGCCGCGCGCGGCGTCACGCCGGTCGGCATGAACCGCCACACGATCTGGACGCGCTATTACCTGCCACGCGAGTTCTACCGCGCCTTCGACGAACATTTCTCGCTGTGCGGCTATCGCGCGCTCGGCCTGTTCATGCCACCGCCGTATCTGCTGGACTACTACCGCAGCCACCAGCAATGGTGCGACTGGCTGGCCCGGCTCGATGATCGCCTCGGCGCGTTGCCGCTGCTGCGCGGCATGGGCGATCATTTCCTGATCGTGATGAGTGCGCGGTCGCGGCCATGACCGCCGCCATCAGCTTGCGTGGTGCGCGGACGATCACCGTCGATGGTGAATCGCATGCGCCATTGTCGGTTGCCGACGGGAAGGTTCGTGAATCGTCGCCGGCACGTGCGTACCGGATCGACCTGCGCGACCACGTGATCGCGCCGGGCTTGGTCAACGCGCACGAGCACCTGCACCTCAATGCAGTGCCGCCGCTGCCGAGGGGCGCGCCGTTCCCGAACAGCTACGCGTGGATCGCGGCGTTCCAGGCGCATTTCCGGAATCCCTTCGTCGTCGCCGCGCTTGCGGTACCGAAAACGTTGCGGCTGCGGCATGGCGCATTGAAGAACCTGCTCGCGGGCACGACTTGCGTGGCGCACCACGACCCGTGGCATCCGGCGCTCGACGCGGCGGGTTTTCCGGTCGCGCTGCTGCGCGATTACGGCTGGAGTTATGCCCTGGGCTGGCCCGCTTACGGGCCGCCGGCCTGGCGGAGTTTCGACGCGACGCCGGCGGATCGGCCGTGGATGATCCACCTTGCCGAAGGCACCGACGCCACCGCGCGGGCGGAACTTTCGCAACTGGACGCGCTGGGTTGCCTCGCGTCGAACAGCGTGCTGGTGCATGGCGTCGGGTTGCGCGAACGCGACATCGATCGCGTCATCGGAACGGGTGCGGCGGTGGTGTGGTGCCCGACCAGCAACCGCAACCTGCTCGGATGCACGCTCGACCCGCGGCGCCTGCAAGCCTCCGGGCGGCTGGCGCTGGGCAGCGATTCGCGACTCAGCGGCGCGCGCGACTTGCTCGATGAATTGCACGCCGTCGTGGATTTGGACGGACTTGATGCGCGCAAGGCGTTGGCGCTGGCCACGACCGACGCCGCACGCATCCTGCGACTGCCGCACCGCGGCCATCTCGCGGCGGACGCGCACGCGGACCTGCTGGTCGTCGCCGATCGCGGCGGCGATGCTGCGCACAGCGTCGCCGGGATCGAGCGCAGCCAGATCCGTGCCGTGGTGCGCGATGGCATGCCACGCATCGCCGATCCCGATTTCGCCGAGTGGTTTGATGCCGCCGGCGTGCAAACGGTGCCGGTGATGCTGGACGGAAA
>DATNAW010000167.1:0-9044 GCA_035572335.1 Rhodanobacteraceae bacterium | reverse complement strand
TCGTTTTTTGAGGTGCGAAGCAAATGGACCCGGCATCGTTGATCGAAACAGCGCTGTTCGAGGCGATCACATCTGGAACACGCCGCGGCGTTCGGGCACGATCGGCGCGTTCATTGCGGCGGATATGGCAGCACACGTCGTCTGTCGGCCGGGTCGATGATGCTCGTTCCACAGTCGCGCGCTGACGCCGTCGCGCTTGACGGTCGCCGGCATCGCTTCATGTCGACCAGCCGATTCGCCGTTTCGACCCGCGCCACGCACGCGGCCTGATCGGGAACCAGCGACCGTTTCACCACGGCACCTGCCGTCCCAGATAGTCGAGATAGCGAAGGCCGGGGTTCCCGGCTTGCGCATCCATGGTGTCGGCCAGGTTGGGGATGCTGTCCGCGATCGTGAGCCGTGCATCCGGACCGCCCATGTCGGTACGTACCCAGCCCGGAGCCATCAGCAGCAAGGTCCGCGGGACGTCGGCGTGGCGCGCCGCGAAGCTGCGCATGAACATGTTGAGCGCGGCCTTGCTGCCGCGGTAGACATCCTCGTGGCCGTTTTCGTTGTTGGCGATGCTGCCGCGTCCCGATGACATGACGCCGATCGTGCCGTCTGGTCGTACTACGTCCTGGAGCGTCTCGATGACGCGCAAGGGGCTCAAGGCGTTCGTGACCATCACGCGCACGAATTCGTCGGTTGATACCTCCGCGGCCGTTTCGTGATGGGCGGTCGTGACGCCGGCATTGACGAACAGCATGTCGAACTGCCTCGCGGCCATCCGCGCGCGCAACGCATCCACCTGGTCCGGGCGGTTGATGTCGACGCGCTCGATTTCGAGCCGGCCGGCGTGGGCTTGCGCGAGATCGTGCAGTCCGGAAGGACGGCGGTCTCGCTCGGTGGCGACCACGTCCCACCCGCGTTTCAGGTATTCCGCGGCCAATGCAAGACCGAGGCCGCGCGAAGCGCCGATGAGCAGGAGTTGCTTGCTTGAAGAACGAAGCGGCATGTGTGTCGAATCCGTGTCAGCTGAGTGCAGTGGTAAACCACGGCTGCGCCTGCAGCCGTGGTTCCGTGGCGCTGCATTCAATCGCGCTTGCTGCCGGCGGCGATCTCGCGCGCGGCGCGTTCGAGGATCGCGACCACGCGTTCGGCTTCGGCCTTGTCCCACTTCGAGGCGCGCATGGCCAGCGCGTGCTTCAGTGCGTGCACCGCCTCGCGGATCGCCATCGGTGCCGCCAGCTTCGCCGCGAAACGCGCCTTGCGTTCGGTGTCTTTCATGACGGCTTCGACGATGCCGCGGTTTTCGTCGAGGAAGGCGCGTCCCTCATTGGTGATGGCGTAGCGTTTGCGGCCACCTTCCTCGCTTTGCGCGACGACGTAGCCCATCTCTTCGAGCAGGGTGAGCGTGGGATAGACCGTGCCGGGGCTGGGCGAATACTGGCCGTGGAACATGTCTTCGATGGTGCGGATCAATTCGTAGCCGTGGCGCGGCTCCTGTTCGATCAGCGCCAGCAACACCAACTTGAGGTTTCCGTGGCCGAACATGCGACCGCCGCCGCGACGGCCGCCGCCGCGCAAGCCGTTCCAGTCGGCGAAGGACCCGAAATCATCGTGGCGGTGGCGTCCGCCGCCGAACGGGCCGCGACCGGCATAACAGGTGCGGGCATCATCAGGATCGCCGTCCCAGTCGAACGCGTGGAATCGATGCATGGCGTGGAGCTTGTGGTGCAGTTTGTCGTGCATGTGCATGGGGCGTCCCGTGTTTTTGAGAGTGTATTCAAGATATATCTAAACAATATCGAAAATCAAGGGGGGCCTCAACCCGCGCGGTGACGACGTTCGCGGAACAAGACAACGGGGACGGGTCGGAATGGGCCCGGGTTTCTGGGGCGGACCCAGCGTCCGCCGATCTACGCATTACATCCGGAACACGCCATAGCGCTCGGGTTCGATCGGGGCGTTCATCGCTGCGGAAATCGCCAGGCCCAGCACGCGGCGCGTGTCGGCCGGGTCGATGATGCCGTCGTCCCACAAGCGCGCGCTGGAATAGTACGGGCTGCCCTGGCGTTCGTATTGTTCGCGGATCGGCGCCTTGAAGGCGTCTTCTTCTTCCTTCGACCAGGACTTGCCGGCGGCTTCGATGCCGTCGCGCTTGACCGTCGCCAGCACGCTCGCGGCCTGCTCGCCTCCCATCACGGAAATGCGCGCATTTGGCCACATCCACAGGAAGCGCGCGCCGTAGGCGCGGCCGCACATCGCGTAGTTGCCGGCGCCGAAGCTGCCGCCGATCACCACGGTGAACTTCGGCACGTGCGAACACGCCACGGCAGTCACCATCTTCGCGCCGTCTTTCGCGATGCCGGCCTGCTCGTATTTCTTGCCGACCATGAAACCGGTGATGTTCTGCAGGAACACCAGCGGCACGTTGCGCTGGTTGCACAGTTCGATGAAGTGCGTGCCCTTGAGCGCGCTTTCCGAAAACAGGATCCCGTTGTTGGCGATGATGCCGACCGGGTAGCCATGGATGTGCGCGAAGCCGGTGACCAGCGTCTTGCCGTAGCGCGCCTTGAACTCGTGGAATTCGGATCCGTCGACGATGCGCGAGATCACTTCGCGGATGTCGAACGGACGGCGCGTGTCTTCGGGAATCACGCCGTAGAGTTCTTCCGCGGCATATTTCGGCTCGCGCGGTTCGGCCAGCGCCAGCGGCATGCTCTTCTTGCGGTTCAACGCGGCGACGATGTCGCGCGCGATGGACAGCGCGTGCGCGTCGTTCTCCGCGAAATGATCGGCCACGCCCGAGATGGACGTATGGACGTCCGCACCACCCAGCGTTTCCGCATCCACCACTTCGCCGGTCGCGGCCTTCACCAGGGGCGGACCGCCGAGGAAGATTGTGCCCTGGTTCTTCACGATGATGGTTTCATCGCTCATCGCCGGCACGTACGCGCCGCCCGCGGTGCACGAACCCATCACCACCGCGATCTGCGGGATGTCCAGCGCCGACATGCGCGCCTGGTTGTAGAAGATGCGGCCGAAGTGTTCCTTGTCCGGGAACACTTCATCCTGCAGCGGCAAGAAGGCGCCACCGGAGTCGACGAGGTAGATGCAGGGCAGGCGGTTCTCCAGCGCGACTTCCTGCGCACGCAGGTGCTTCTTCACCGTGATCGGAAAATACGTGCCACCTTTCACCGTGGCGTCATTGGCGACGATCATCACCTCGGTGCCGCAGACGCGGCCAATGCCCGTGATGAGTCCGGCGGCGGGTGCCGCGCCGTCGTACATGCCATGCGCAGCCAACGGCGACAGTTCCAGGAACGGCGAGCCCGGATCGAGTAGGGCCCGGATGCGTTCGCGCGGCAGCAGCTTGCCGCGTGCGATGTGCTTCTCGCGTGCCTTTTCGCCGCCGCCCTCCGCGGTGCGCGCCATCTGGATCTTCAATTCGTCGGTGAGCTTGCGCAGGTTCGCGGCGTTGCCACGGAAAGCTTCGCTTTTGCTGTCGACGGCGGTGGAAAGGACGGTCATGGTCGGTTCCGTGGCGGGCGCAGGCGCATCAACCGGACATTCTATCGGTTGTTGCCGCGAGGGCCGAAAATCGCGGATCGGGGTTTGGAAAGGTCGAAAAAAAACCGGCCGCACAAGGCGGCCGGTTCGGTACGACAGGATGCAGCGAAAAAGGATCAGTGACCCTTCATCGCGTCCTTGGCCTTGGTGGCGGCGACCTTGGTCGCGTCGGCAGCCTGACCGGCCTTGTGGGCGGCGTCCTTCATGGCGTCCATCGCACTGGCGCCGCTGGAAGCCGGAGCCGCAGACGTGCTGCTGGAAGCTGGCGCGGCAGCCGTCGAGGCCGGAGCGGCCATCGCGTTCGAAGCTGCGCTCGCTGCCGAAGCCGCGGCGCTGGAAGCCTGGGAAGCTGCGCTGGCAGCCTGCGAGGCGGCGCTGGCGGCTGCCGAAGCGGCGCTGGCCGCGTTCTGCTGCGCTTCATTGGCTGCCGACTGGTCGCCGGAATTGTTGCCGCAGGCCGACAACGAAAGGGCCATTGCAGTGGCGACGGCAGCCACGAGTACGGTACGCGTGAACTTCATTGGAGATCTCCTGGATTGGGCCGTGGAAAGCCACGGAAGTGGCCTGCGTATTAAACCGCGTCTGGCTGAATAACGCCAGCATCCGGCTTTTTACGGGCAAATAACGTTCAGTCGCCGCTTACGGCCTTGGGGGTAAAACCCTGCAGCCGCAAAACCACCTCAAATAAGCTCGATCGCGATCGCGGTGGCTTCGCCGCCGCCGATGCAAAGCGACGCCACGCCGCGCTTCTTGCCGGCATGTTTCAACGCGTGCAGCAACGTCACCACGATGCGTGCGCCGGTGCAGCCGATCGGATGCCCGAGCGCGCAAGCGCCGCCGTGAACGTTGAGTTTCTCGTGCGGAATGGAAAGGTCTTTCATTGCCGCCATCGCGACCACCGCGAAGGCTTCGTTGACTTCGAACAAATCGACGTCGTCGACTTTCCAGCCGGCCTTCAGCAAGACCTTTTCGATCGCGCCCACCGGCGCGGTGGTGAACCACTGCGGCTCCTGCGAATGCGTGGCATGCGCGACGATCCGCGCCAGCGGTTGCACACCGCGCGCTTTCGCATCGTCTGCGGAAAGCAACACGACCGCCGCAGCGCCATCGGAAATGCTCGACGAACTGGCCGCCGTGACCGTGCCGTTTTCCTTGCGGAACGCCGGCTTCAACGTCGGGATCTTCGCGGGATCGACCTTGCCCGGCGTTTCATCGACGGACACGGCGACATCGCCCTTGCGGCCGGGCACCGTCACCGTGGCGATCTCGTCGGCGAATGCGCCCGACTTCACCGACTCCTGCGCACGTCGCACCGATTCGGTCGCAAACGCGTCCTGGTCTTCGCGCGTGAAGTGGTACTTGTCGGCGCAGGATTCGGCAAACACGCCCATCGACTTGCCGTCGTATGGGTTCGTCAGGCCATCCCACGCCATGTGATCGACCATCGCGCCGTCGCCGTAGCGGATGCCGGTGCGCACCGCCGCCATGTGCGGCGCGTTGGTCATCGATTCCATGCCGCCGGCGATGACCACGCTGGCGGAACCGGCCTTGATCAGATCGTGGCCCAGCATGATCGCCTTCATGCCCGAACCGCACACCTTGTTGAGCGTGGTGCAGCCGGTGGAGGGCGGAAGCCCCGCGGCCAACGATGCCTGGCGCGCGGGCGCCTGGCCGAGGTTGGCCGGCAGCACGCAGCCCATCAGCACTTCGCCGACGTCGGCCGGTTCGATCCCGGATTGCTGCAGTGCCGCGTTGATCGCGGCGGCGCCGAGTTTCGGCGTCGGGAAGCCGGTGAATTGGCCGAGGAACGCGCCGATGGGCGTGCGCTTGGCGGCGGCGATGACGATGTCGGACATGTCTGGACTCCAGATGATTTTTCAAGCCGAGCCGCAACGCGATACGGCTCGATGGACTATTGCGAATTGAGCCGCGCTGCCAAGCAGCGTCGGCTCGAATGAGCACGCTTTTGCGGGAATTATGGGGGGAATGCTGCGCTGCCGCAAACGCCGTCTGGCCTGCCGCAATACATGGGTGCAGAATGCGTCGTGGACAACCGGGGCGGGGACAACACAGTGGAGGGAGGCGTGATGCGCAAGTTGGGAAGAATCGGGTGGACCGTTCCGGCGTTGCTTGCCTTGGCCCTGGGAGCTTGCGGCGGCGGAGGCGGTGGCGTCCGCAGCGTGCCGACCAGCACGACGCCACCGACGACGCCCTCCACGCCGCAGCCGCCGATCGACGCGCAGCTGGCGCTCACCAATACCTATGCCGCGCACGACGCCGGTTACACCGGCGCGGGCGTCACCATCGGCTTCGTCGACAGCGGCATCATGCGCAGCAATCCGGCGGTGGCTGGGCGCGTCCTGCAGGAATACATCGACGTCGACCCCAGCACCAACAACACCAGCATCGACGACGTGGTCGGCCACGGCACGTGGGTGTCGGAAATCGCGGCGGGCGCACCGTTCGACAAATTCCCCGGCGGCATTGCGCCGGGCGCGGATCTTGTGTCGGCGCGCATCATCGACGACAACGCACCCGACGACAATGGCAGCACGCCGCCGTCCACCGTCACCGCCGCGGACGCGCAATTCTTCCAGTCGGTCAACCAGCAGCTGATCAGTTCCGGCGTCAAGGTCATGAACAATTCGTGGGGCGGGATTACCTGGGACACCAGCGACGCCAGCGTGAACCAGGCGTTCGATGCCGCCTACAGTCCGTTCGTCAACCAGCAGGGCGGGCTGGTGGTGTTCGCGGCCGGCAACGATTCGCAGGCGAACCCCAGCACCATCGCGGCGCTGCCCTCCGTCGCGCCCGATCTCGAAAAAGGCTGGCTGGCGGTGGTCGCGATCAACAGCAACGATCCCACGCAACTCGAAAGCTATTCCAACAAGTGCGGCATCGCGATGGATTACTGCCTTGCCGCGCCGGGCGACGTGATCGTGCTGGACAAGGACACCGTAGCAACCACCACCAATCCGACCTATTACGTCGTCGAAGGCACTTCGCTGGCCGCGCCGCAGGTGACGGGCGCCGCCGCGCTGGTATGGCAGGCGTTTCCGTATTTCACGAATGACCTGGTGCGGCAGACGCTGCTCGGCACCGCCGATCCGCTGGGCGGTTCGCAACCCAACCCGACGTTCGGTTATGGCGAACTCGACGTCGGCAAGGCGGTGCAGGGTCCTGCGCAATTCAACTGGGGCGATGTCAACGTATCGTTCGATGGCATCACGTCGACGTGGAGCAACAACATCAGCGGCGCGGGCGGTTTGATCAAGAACGGCACCGGCACGCTGGTGCTCACGGGAGTCAATACCTACACGGGCGGAACGCAGGTCGATGGCGGCACCCTGCAATCGGAAATCGCATTGCCGGGCAACGTCACCGTGGGCGCCGCCGGCATGCTGGACAACGTGCCCGGCGTGAACGGGTCGCTCACCAATTCGGGCACCGTCACGGTTCGCGACACGACGACGGAGGTGGCGGGCAACTATGCGCAAACCAGCACCGGCACGTTGTCGGTGAATCTGGGAACGTTCCTCAGTGTCGCCGGAACGGCACAGCTCGACGGCACATTGAATGTCCTCGGCGCGGTTCCCGGTTACATCAGCAACAGCCACGAGGATGTGCTGACGGCATCCGGTGGCATCAGCGGCACGTTCGCGCAACTGACGACTTCGCCCGGCGTGTTCCTCAACACCACCATCCAGTACACCCCCGACGAGGTCTGGCTCGATACCACCAGCCTCAGCATCACGCAGGCGGCGCAGGCGATGGCCATCACCGACGCGGCTTCCTCGGCGGCGGCCGTTCGCGTGCAAAACGGTTTCGATGCAATCAATGCGCGCATCGCGACGGGCGGTTCCGTGGCGAGCGGCGTGCTGCAGGGCGCGGGCGCGATCCAGCATGCGGCGACGCCGGCTTCCGCCCGCGCGACGTTGCAAAGCCTGTCCGGCCAACTGCACGCCGCCAGCGCGGCGATGCTGTTCGACGGCATGGACGCCGCCGACAGCGCATTGTCGCGGCACTTCGACGATCTGTTCGACGGGCAGGCGCGAGTGGGCGCGTGGTACGGAAATCTTGGCTGGCAGGGCGACCTGCAGCGTGCCGGCTACGCGGGCGCAACCTTCCAGAGCGACGGCAGCATCATCGGCACGGATTTCCGCGTCGGCACGCACGCGCTGCTGGGCTATGCGCTGGGCGAAAGCCGCGGTTACGGGCAACTCGATGGCGCGTGGGACCACAACCAGACCTGGTCCGACCACGTGATGGTGTACGGCGGCTTGTCCAACGGTCCGTGGTACGCGAACGCGCGTATCGGTGGCGGCTGGTATCGCGCGGACATGCAGCGCCTGTTGCTGCTCGGTGCGCTCGACGCGCCGCTCGGCAGTGCGATGTCGGGCCGCTACGCGGCAGGAACGCTGGAAGGCGGTTACCAATGGCGCGTCGGCTCGACCGAGATCACGCCATTCGTGGATGCGCGCTACCAACAATTGCGCCAGGGCGCGTTCGCGGAAACGGGCGGCTACGGCTTCGGATTGAAGGCGGACAGCCGCACGGTCGGGCGCCTGCAAACCGGGCTAGGCTTGCGTACGCAGCGCGGCGTGCGCCTCGGCAACGGGATGTGGATGCAGTTCGACGGCAGCGCATCCTGGTGGCACGCACTGCACCAGTACGGCGATGCGTTCGACGCCAGCTTCACCGGCTTCGATGACTGGATGCCCGTCGACGGCATCGGCTTGTCGCGCGACGAATCGGTGTTGCGCGCCGGCGTGTCACTGTGGCCGACGCGCGCGTTCGGGCTGCGGCTCGGATTCACCCGCGAACAGGGTTCAAGGCAGCAATCCAGCAGCGCGATGTTGCAGGGGGCGTTCGCGTTTTAGTCCGGCATCCCGGAGTCCGGAGCGATGCAAGCGCTCTCCGACGTCATTCCAGCGAAAGCGGGACAAATTCGTCTGGAACGAATTTGAACGGCCGAAGGCCGGCCCGCAGGGCAAAGTCCATGGACGGACTTTGTAATCCACTGTGTTTGTCACGAACAGCAAGGTCAAAATGGATTGACTCGCCACATCCCTCTGGCTCGCTCTACGGGCCATCGGCTTCGCCGATGTTCGCTCCGGCATCCTGCCGCCGCAGTCAGATCGCCGCTGCGCGGCGTCTGGAATGACGGCTTTGTTTTTACGCTGTGCCGAGTGCCGGGCTTTCAGGCGTTGCCGTAGAACAGCTCGCGCCCGATCAGCATGCGGCGGATTTCGTTGGTGCCGGCGCCGATCTCGTACAGCTTGGCGTCGCGCAGGATGCGGCCGGTGGGGAATTCGTTGATGTAACCGTTGCCGCCCAGCGACTGGATGGCCTCGAGCGCGACTTCCACGGCGTTGCGTGACGACAGCAGCAGGCACGAGGCCGGGTCGATCCGCGACTTCACGCCGGCGTCGAACTGCTGCGCGATCATGTACGCGTACGCGCGCGCCGACTGCAGCGCGGTGTACATGTCG
>DATNAW010000166.1:0-8094 GCA_035572335.1 Rhodanobacteraceae bacterium | reverse complement strand
CGCGGCTGCGCTCCCGGACCGGAAACCTCAGTACCCCGCCAGTCCGCGTTCGCGTCCCCACACCACCGCCGCGCTGCGGCGGTTGACGCCGATTTTTGCGTACAGGGTCGCGACGTGGTTGCGCACGGTGTTGCGCGACAGTTTCAGCAGTGCGGCGATTTCCGCGTCGCCGTGTCCCTTGCAGATCAGGCCCAGTACTTCGCGCTCGCGCGGCGTCAGCGCGCCCAGTTCGCCCTTGGTGCCGTTGACGCCGTCGGGATGGCGAATCTGCGCCAGCTTTTCCATCACGGTGCGGCTGAACCAGCTGGTGTCCTTCATCACCGTTTCGATCGCAGCGACAAGATCCATTTCCGAGCGCTTGCGTTCGGTGATGTCCTGCACCACGAACAGCACACACGGTTCGTTCTGGATCGTCACCGGCTCCGCCGAAAGCAGGCCATCGATCACTGCGCCGCCGCGGGTGCGGATGGCGATGTCGAGGTTGCGGATGTCCTGGTGCGCCTCCAGCGCGGAACGAAGCTGGCGGTAGGCTGCGGCGTCCTTCCACAGGTCGAGTTCCGCGCTCGCCTTGCCCAGCACGTCGTCGCGCTGATGGCCGGTGACGGTCGCGAAGGCGTCGTTGATTTCCAGGATGCGCAACGCCGGCAACCCGCACACCATCATCGGCACCGGAGCCAGCCGGAACGCCTTGGCGAAGCGTTCCTCGCTCTGTCGCAGCGAAAGTTCCGCCTTCTTGCGCGCCTCCAGGTCGTTGAAGGTGAACAGCATGCAGGGTTCGTCGTCGACCTCGATCGGCTGTCCCGCGACGATCACGAACTTGGTGCCGCCGCCGTTCACGGGCAGCGAGGCTTCCTGTTGCGGAATGGTGCGGTGTTCGTCGAACGCGCGCAGCGCCTCGTCGCGGTGCTCGGCGTCCTGCAGCACGTCGAGTTCGGCGAACGCACAGCCGATCACGTCCTCGCGCGCGTACCCGGACATGTCGAGGAAACCCTGGTTGACCTTGATGTAGCGCCGATCGGCACGGCGGCAGATCAGGGCCGGGGCCGGGTTGGCGCCGAAGGTACGCTCGAAGAGTTCCTGCGCGCTCACCCGCTGCGTGATGTCGCGGATCACCAGCGCCAGCGATTCGACTTGCCGGTCTGCATTGATGAGCTTGAGGCTGCGTACTTCGTGGACGCGGCAGAAACCGGCGTCGTCGCGGCGCGTCACGTGCACCGTCAGCCCTGCGAAATCATCGCCGGCGATCACTCGCGCGAGCGGATGCTGCTTCGCGGTGAGAGTGCGATGGTTGAGGTATTTCAGTGTGAATCGTTTGCGATAGCCTGCGGCGGTCGTCCCCAGTTCATCCGGCGCCGCGCAGCCGTGCATCGTCAGCGCCGCCTCGTTGGCCCACACGATGGTTCCGGCCGGATCGATCAGCACCACGCCCTCGGAAAGCCCCGCGATGATCTGCTGAAGCTGTCCGCGATCGACGCCGCGGTGCGTGGATTTTCGTGGGGCCATCGGATGTACGCGGGCTGCCGGGATCACGCATTGTCACGCTGGACAGGGGCCGCTGCACGCCTCTTTTTGACTGGTAGAAAACTACCAGTCCGGATGGTACCGGCGCGTCTGTCGTGCGGCGCATTCCCGGCATAGCCTCGTCGCTGCCGCGTTCCGCAGTGATCCCGTCTGCACCAAGGAGAAACACCATGAAGCCCGAATGCTTCCGCGCCACCCCTCGTCATCCTTTCGCCGCAAAGGAGCCAGCCATGGCTTCGTTTTCGTTCGGTTCTTCCAACCCGGACATGCCGCCGACACCGGACCGGATCAGGGATGAATGGCCGCGACTCGGCGACAGGCTGCGACGCCGTTGGCGCAAGCTGACCCGCGAAGACGTGGCGTTCCTGGATGGCAATGCCACTTACCTGGCCGGATTGCTGCAGCAACGCTACGGCGTCGATCGGCGCGAAGCGCTGTTGCAGGTCTTCGAGTTCGAGAGCGAGCTTTGAGACCAAGGATGCGCGCCCTTGTCTGATCCACGCCCCGGCAGCGGTGCCGAAACCGCGCTGCGGATTCTCATCGTCGACGACTACGCTCCCGCGGCGGACAGTCTTTCGGAACTGTTGCAAGTACAAGGATTCGAAACCAGCGTCGCGCGCAGCGGTGCAGATGCACTGGACGCCGCGATCGATTTCAAGCCGGCGCTGGCCCTGATCGACATCGGCCTGCCGGAAATGGACGGTTACGAACTCGCGCGCCGGCTGCGCGCCACCATGGGTCTCGAGAATCTCAGGCTCGTCGCGCTCACCGGTTTCGGCCAGGCGCGTGACCTCGCCCGCGCGGAAGAGGCCGGCTTCGACGCACACCTGCTCAAGCCGGTGAGCCTCGAGCACCTCGACGAAGTCATCCGGTCGGTGGGTGCGACGAAAAAACCCGAGGAGCGGCGAACCGAGATCGAGTGAACCCGACCGCGACACGCAAGCGTCAGTCGTCGCTTGGCGGCGCAGCCGCGTGCAGGCGCTCGGTCGAAGGCACGAAATAATAGGCACCCGTCAGCGGGTGCGTGTAGCGCGTCAGCGCATCGCGCACGCCGTTCGTCACGCCGGCCATGCTTTCCAGCATCGCCTCGAGCGGCCGTTGCTCCGCGCAGAACCCGACGAACATGGTGCCGTGACGCGTGGTGGTGCCGAACGGCATGTTGCGACGGAAGATGTGGCCGAACGAGTCCTGGTCCGTGCGCGCCACGTGCGAAGTCGCGGGCTTGTTCTCGAGTTCGATGCTGTCAGGCTTGGTGCGGCCCATCACCTGTTCCTGGTCGTGCACCGAAAGCGATTCCCATTGCGCCGAATCGTGGATCCACTTCTGCAGCAGCAGCACCGTGCCGCCCGCGCCAGGTTTGCCCTCCGGAATCCCGACCACTTCCGGCGCCTCGACCAGCGACGGATTCTCGGTGCCATCGACGAAGCCGGTCAGGTCGCGGTCGTGCCGGTACGGCCAACTGGTCGTCTCTTCCGCCACCGACGCGAGGCCCCTGAAATCCGCAATGATCTGGTGCGCGGTATCGAACAGCACGTCGTACGCGCTGCCGGACAACCAGATCACCGCGTCGTGCTGCGTCGCCGGCATCGTGAAGCCTTCCACGCCCGCGATGGGCTGGTTGAACCCGTGCAATCCGGCAGGCGCATCGTCCGGTGTCACCTGACACCACAGTTCGGGGCGAAAACCCGACACCAGATTGACGCCGCCGATCGTCGTCCGCGGCTCGCGCAACGAAGCGATGCCGGTCACCAGTTCCGCGGCCGTTCGGCCGTTCGCGAGATCCCACTCCAGGTAAACGTGGGACGACGTGCCCAGGCTGAAAATGCCGCTTTGACTGGTCTTCATGTTTTCCCTTCAGCGAGCCGTCTTGCGCAACGCCGAACCCTTGTGCGCCGCGACGTGATCGGTCTTGTCGCTCTTGATCTCGTATTGCGGATCGTCTTCGCTGGCGTGGTGGGTGTGCCCCTTGTAGTCGAAGTCCCGCGTGTGCACCTTGATGATCTTGCCGCTGACGTGCCCGGCCTCGGAATTCCAGGTGACGTGGTCGCCGACTTTGAAATGCCCTGCCATGGCGATTCTCCTTTTGCCATCCTCCACCATACCGCGAAACGGCGCCGGTGACGCGCCGCCATCGCGCCTGCTTGTGGGCGTTCCATGCGCGCGCTAACGTTGGCGCTTCGACGATTGCCGGGGAGCGATGATGAACCTTCGCCTTGCCGTCTGCGCGCTCGCGCTGGCCGCCGCATCGGGGAGCGCCATGGCTGCGCAACATCCGTTCAATGCACACGATCTGGCGATGATGGATCGCGTGTCCGATCCGCACCTGTCGCCGAACGGCAACGAAGTCGCCTTTTCGGTGCGCAGCACCGACTGGGACGCCAACAAGGGCGTCAACAGCGTGTGGCTGCTCGACGTTTCGAAGAAGGGCGCCGAGCCGAGGCGCGTCACCGACCTGAAGTTGAACGCGAACAGTCCCGCGTTCTCGCCGGATGGCAAGACGCTTTATTTCCTCACGACCGAAAAGGATTCCACGCAATTGTGGTCCGCGCCGGTCGCGGGCGGCGAGCCCGTGCAGGTGACGCACCTGCCGCTGGACGTCGACAACTTCAAGCTGTCACCCGATGGCAAGTCGCTGCTGTTCTCCTCGCAGGTGTTCGAGGATTGCACCACGCTGGAATGCACGCGCGAAAAGCTGGACGCGCAGAAGAAAGTCAAGGCCACCGGGCGCCTTTACCATCGCCTGTTCGTGCGGCACTGGGATGAATGGTCCGACCATCGCCGCGGGCAGCTGTTCGTGATGCCGCTGGATGCGTCGGCCAAGCCGGTGCTCGTGACCAAGGGCATCGACGGCGACGTGCCTTCGAAACCCGATGGCGGCAACACCGACTACGCGTGGTCGCCGGACGGCAAGACCGTGTATTTCGACGTGCGCATCGCGGGCAAGACCGAACCCTGGTCCACCAACTTCGACGTGTATTCGGTGCCGGCCGATGGTTCCGCCGCGCCGAAAAACCTCACCGCCGCTAACAAGGCGTGGGATGCGTTCCCGCTGCCTTCGAACGACGGCAAGACCCTTTATTACCTGGCGATGAAGGTGCCCGGTTTCGAAGCCGACCGCTTCGGCATCATGGCGCTCGATCTCGCCACCGGCGCAACGCGCGAGATCGATCCGCAGTGGGACCGTTCGGCCGGCCCGCTGACGCTGTCCGCCGACGGCAAGATGCTGTACACGACCGTCGCGGACGACGGCAACGTCGCGCTGTATGCGATCGACGTCGCCAGTGGCAAACCGACGAAGGTATTGAGCAACGGCAGCGTGCTGGGCTTCGACGTGGCCGGCGACAGGATCGTCGCCGCGCGACAGGATTTCACGCATCCGACCGACCTGTACACGCTGACCGCGCAAGGGAAGGGACTGGCGCAAGCCACGCACTTCAATGCGTCGCGCCTCGCGAACGTTGAGTTTTCGAAAGCGACGTGGTTCACCTTCCGGGGCTGGAACGGCGACACCGTGCACGGCTACGTGATGCCGCCGGTGGGTGCGAAGCCCGGCCAGAAATATCCCGTCGCATTCATCATCCACGGTGGCCCGCAAGGCGCGTGGCCGGACGAATTCCACTACCGCTGGAATCCGCAAACCTACGCGGGCGCCGGTTTCGCAGTGGTCGCGATCAACTTCCACGGATCTGTCGGTTACGGGCAAGCCTTCACCGACGCGATTTCGCAGCACTGGGGCGACCGTCCGCTCGAAGATTTGCAGAAGGGCTGGGCCGCGGCGTTGCAGCAGTTTCCGTACCTCGACGGCAACGATGCGTGCGCGCTCGGCGCGAGCTACGGCGGCTACATGATTTACTGGATGGCCGGCGTGTGGAACCAGCCGTGGAAATGCCTGGTCGACCACGACGGCGTGTTCGACGCACGCATGATGTATTACGCCACCGACGAGCTGTGGTTCGAGGAACACGAAAACGGTGGCACGCAATTCGAGCACCCGGAGAACTACGAAAAGTTCAATCCGATCGACCACGTCAAGGATTGGCGCGTGCCGATGCTGGTGGTCCACGACAGCCGCGACTACCGCATCCCGGAATCGCAGGGCCTTGGCGCGTTCACCGCGCTGCAGCGCCGCGGCATCCCAAGCGAGTTCCTCAACTTCCCCGACGAGGACCACCTGGTGCTGAAGCCACAGAACAGCGTGATGTGGCACGAAACCGTGATCGACTGGCTGAAGCGCTGGACGGCATCGAATGCGTCGTCGGCGGTGCAGTCGGGCGCGGCGGAGGCGAAGCCGAAGCACTGACGCTGAGGCATGCTGCGGCGATGTCACCGAAGCGCCCGCGACCATTCCGCGGGCGTGGAGGCTCATGATTTGCCGGCAAACGCCTCGTCCAGCCACGCGCGCATCAACGCGAAGGCGCGTTTGGCGACGGGCGGATCGTACACGCAACCTGGCGGTGAATGCGACTGCGGTTCGGCGAAGCAGTGCACCGCGCCGCCGAACGCGACGAACTGCCACGGCGCGGGACTCTGCTGCATTTCCTTCATGAAGGCGGGCGCGTCCGGCATCGTGCCCTTGTCATCCGCGCCGTTCATCGCCAGTACGCGCGCCTTGATGTTTTTGGCGAGGGCGGGGTCATCGGTCGAAAGGCCGCCATGGAAGCTCACCACCGCGGCCACGTCGCTGCCGCTGCGCGCAAGGTCGAGCACGGAAGTGCCGCCGAAACAGAAACCGATCGCGGCGAGTTTCAATGCGTAGATCGGTGCCGCGTGTTTCGCGGCCAGCGCCTTCAACTCGGCGAACGCTGCGGTTACGCGCTTGCGCAGCATCGCGCGGTCGGCATACAGAGGCTTCGTCGCGGCCTGCGCTTCCTTGTTGTCTTTCGGACGCAGGTCCTTGCCGTACATGTCGCCCATGAAGATCACGTAGTCCTTGCCGGCGATGGTCTTGGCGAAGTCGACGTTGGTCGGATTGATGCCCGTCCAATCGGGAATCATCAATAGCCCCGGCCGCGGCGCCTTCACCGCATCGTCCCACACCAGCAGGCCCTGCATGGCTTTGCCGTCGACGCGGTAATCGACGGTTTGCGTGCGCACTGCAGCATGCGCGAACGATGCAAAGCCGAACAGCAGCAACAACGCGAGCAATGTCTTGCGCATGATCGTCTCCTGTCAGGTCAATCCCGCCGCGTGCGCCGACAGGCGCCGCTTCAGCGGTTCGATCGCATCCACCGCACGCATGCCGAAGCCGCGCAGCGCCGTCCACGTGGGTACCTGCCACGCGAACATCCGTTCAACCGCGTCGAACGTGCGTGCATCCAGCGTGCCTTCGGAACGCCGCCTGCGCGCGTAACGTTGCAGCACGTGCGACGCGGTGAAGTCGCGGCCGGCGTTGCGTGCCTCGCCGAGCACCGAGGCGAGTCCGGCGACATCGCGCAAGCCCAGGTTCGCGCCCTGCCCGGCCAGCGGATGCACCGCGTGCGCGGCATCGCCGATCAAGATGCAACGCCCGGAAGCAAAACGTTCGGCAATCTGCAGACGCAACGGGAACGACGCGCGCGGCGTGGTCGAGACGATCGTTCCCAAACGGAAATCCGATGCGATGCCCGCGGCTTCGCAAAACGCCGCGTCGTCCAGCGCCAGCACTTCGCGCGCGCGCGCTTCCGGCAGCGACCACACGATCGAACTGCGCCCGCCGGCCAGCGGCAACAACGCGATCGGACCCTCACCGGTGAAGCGCTGCCAGGCGGTCGCGTCGTGCGCACGTTCGGTCGCCACGTGCGCGACCACCGCGCGCTGGTGGTAGTCGCGTCCGCGCACGCCGATGCCGGCCTGCTCGCGCAACGCCGAACCCGCGCCGTCCGCGATCACCAGCAACGCGGCCGACAGCACTTCGCCATCGCCCAGTTCCAGCGCGACGCGATCCTCGCGTTGCGTGAAAGACACAACATGCGCCGGACACACGCGGCGCACGCCGGCGGCGCCCAGCGCATCCCACAGCGTGCGCGCGACCAGCTTGTTCTCGACGATCCAGCCGAGTTGCGCCCGGCCGTCGCGTGCGGCGTCGAACGTGATCTCCGCGCCCGATGCGCCATCCCACACGCGCATGTGCCGATACGGCGACACGCGCGCGGCTTCGATGGCGCGCCACGCGCCCAGTTCATCCAGCAACCGCGCCGACGATGGCGCCAACGCGATCACGCGCAGATCTTCGGAATCGGCCGCGTTCCAGGGCGCCGGTTCGCGCGCCTCCAGCAAGGCGACCGCAAAGTCGTGCTTCGCCAACGCCAGCGCACACGCGGCACCCACCATGCCGCCGCCGGCAATCGCGATGTCGAGCGAAGGACGACGCGCGTTCACGGGCCCGCATCCAGCGACACGCGTGGCGGCTCGCCACGGAAGCCCATGCCACGGCGCGCGACGGCGTGCCGCAAGGGCGTGACGCCGCCCAGCGCGAGCATCGCCAGCGAACGCAACGGTGCAAGCGCCGGTTGCGGCAGGCAACCCAGCGCGACCAGGCCGTGGCTGAAGGCCAGTACGCCGTCGCGATCGGGTTGCCGTCTTGCGGCGTATTCA
>DATNAW010000165.1:0-17901 GCA_035572335.1 Rhodanobacteraceae bacterium | reverse complement strand
AATGGAGTCGGCCTGTAAGCCGGGTCCTGTGCGCCTTGCGGCGTGACAGTCATTCCTCTAGGCCAGGCGTCACCGCCTGGCTCAAGCAACCAACCCGGGAACGGCGCGGGCCACGCCATCGTTCCCCTATTTGGTCTTGCTTCGGGTGGGGTTTGCCGTGCCGGTCTGTTGCCAGACTCGCGGTGCGCTCTTGCCGCACCGTTTCACCCTTGCCTGATCCCCTTGCGGGGCCATCGGCGGTCTGCTCTCTGTTGCACTATCCGTCGGCTCACGCCGCCCAGGTGTTACCTGGCACCCTGCCCTGCGAAGCCCGGACTTTCCTCGGCGTTCAAAGCGAACGACGCGACTGTCCGGCCGACTCCGTGGGTCATTCTATCAGCCGCCGTACAAATCCTTGCGCGGTGCACCGCTGATCGCGGCGGCGAGCTTCGCCGCTTGCGCGGGCGCGAGTTCCGCACGCAGCAGCGCATACACGCGACGGCCTTCCGCAAGTTTCGCGTCGGCTTCTTCGCCGCGTCCGGCGACCACCAGCACGCATTCGCCGAGGCGTTGTTCGGGATCGCTTGCCACGCGCTCGGCAATGCCGCCCAGCGTCATGCCGATGCAGGTTTCGTGCAGCTTGGTCAGTTCGCGCAGCAGGCGCGCTTCGCGTTCCGCGCCGAACACGTCCCTCAGATCCGCACAGCATTCGGCGATGCGATGCGATGATTCGTAGATCACCAGCGTGCGCGCCTCGTTCGCGAGTTCGCGCAAACGTTCGCGCCGCGCCGAAGCTCTCGCGGGAAGAAAGCCTTCGAACACGAAGCGATCGCTGGGCAGGCCCGCGACAGACAGTGCCGCGATCGCGGCACAGGCGCCCGGCAGCGGCACGACATCGATACCGGCTTCGCGCGCGGCGCGCACCAGCCGGAAACCAGGATCGCTGATCAGCGGCGTACCCGCGTCCGAAATCAGCGCCACATTTTCGCCGGCTTGCAGTTTTGCAATCAGCGCCGCCACCGCGGCGCGTTCGTTGTGCTCGTGCAGCGCGGTCAGCGGTGTCGCGATGCCGAAATGCTGCAGCAACGGACGACTGTGACGCGTGTCTTCGGCGGCAATCACCTCCGCATCGCGCAACGCCTGCTGCGCGCGCGGTGAGAGATCGCCGAGGTTGCCGATCGGCGTGGCGACCACCCACAACGTTCCCGCGTTGCCGCCCATCGTGAATCCTGCCGGTTCGAATCGATCCGCTATCATCGCCCAACATGGTATTGAAAACACCGTGTTGGTGCGGACCATGGATGGTCCGTCGCGGATCAGGCGCAGCACGCGCTTGATCCGGCGAAGCCGAGTCCGGGCATGTACCGGACTCGGCGTGTTGAAAAAGTGCAGGACAGCACTTTTTCAACATTCAACAAGGTCGCAGCGCGACGACCGCGCAGGGAAATCACGAGGGTGGGCAACATGGTCAGGATCGGGCATTCCGCGCGGATCGTTTTGATGTCGGTGGCGCTGGCGATGTTGGCGGCCTGCGCCACGCTCGGGCCCTCCTCGCCGGCCAATCCGCAGGCGCAGGTGCAGCAAGCCGGCGACCGCATCCATGCTGCAAACGCCGCGCTGCAACGCGGTCACGCCGACGCCGCGCTGAAGCAACTCGACGCGTTGCCATCGTCCTTGCCGCCCGAAGTGCAGCAGCAGGCGCTCGACGTGCGGGCGCGCGCGCAACTGGCGCTCGGTCATCGCGTCGAAGCCGCGCGGGCGCTGGCCCGACGCGCGCCGTTGTTGCCGCCGGCCGCGCAGGCCGCCGAACACCAGCGGGTGGTCGCGATCCTCGCCGGGATGGGCAGCGACCAACTGAATGCGCTGTTTCCGACACTCGGGAGCGACGACCCGCTCAAACCCTACGTCAGCCAGGCGCTCGCGCGTTCCGGCACGGCCACGCCACTGGCGCTGCCGCAGTTGAACGAACCGGTCGGCACGCTTGCCGGCGCGGCGCCGCCGCAGGGTTTCGCGATGCCCGCGCGCGTGGCGTTGCTGCTGCCCGCGACCGGCCCGGTTGCCGTGGCGAGCGCGGCCGTTCGCGACGGGTTCTTCGCCGCGTATTTCCACACGCCGGCCACCCAGGAACAACGTCCGACGATCAAGGTTTACGACACCGGCGGCACGGCCGACGGCACGCTGGCCGCGTACCGGCAGGCCACCGCAGACGGCGCGTCGCTGGTGGTGGGCCCGCTCAGCCGTGGTGCGGTGGGCGCTCTTTTCTCGCAAGCTTCGTTGCCAGTGCCGGTGCTCGCGCTGAACCATGCGCAGGGCAACCAACCGGTGCCGGCGGGCAGCGCCGAGTTCGCCCTGCTGCCGGAAGCCGAAGGCGCGCAACTGGGTTCGCACATGATCACCGCGGGTCTGCACGCGGCGATCGTGTTCCGCGGCAACGACGACACCTCGTCGCGCACGTTTGCGGCGTTCAAGCTCGAATTCGAGAGCCTCGGCGGACAAATCGCCAACGACATCGTGCTGCAGCCGGGCGACGTCGATTTCGCGTCGCAGATCCAGGCTGCGCTCGCGGGTTCCGGAAGCCAGACCGGCGTCGTGGCACTCCTGCGTCCCGACCAGGCGCGGCTGCTGCTGCCGCAGTTGAAGCTGGCGCGTTCAACGCTGCCGGTGTTCTCGACTTCGATGGTTTATTCGGGCGACGAAAACGGCACGGCCGACGGCGACCTCGATGGCGTGCAGTTCAGCGACGAACCGTGGCTGTACGACGCCCAGGCCGGGCTGCCGAGCCACGCCACGCTCGCTTCGCAACTGTCCACGGCTGCGGGTCCGGCGGCGCGCCTGTTCGCGTTCGGCATGGACGCCTACGCGTTGATGCCCTACCTCGGCTGGCTGCGCAGCCATCCCGGCAGCTATCTCGCCGGCGCGACCGGGCAACTGACGATGGACGCGTTCGGTCACGTGGAGCGCACGCCGATCTGGGTGCAATTCCAGGGCGGCGTCGCACGTCCGGTCGCGGCGGGGCTGGAAGCGCAATCGGACGACGCAACGCCCACGCAACCATGAAAGCAGGCGCGACCGGCGCGCGCTTCGAGCAACTCGCCCTCGAACACATGGAACGCGCCGGCCTGACATTGGTCGAACGCAACTACCGCACCCGTTTCGGCGAGCTCGACCTGATCATGCGCGACGGCGCGACACTGGTGTTCGCGGAAGTGCGCTACCGGCGCGACGTGCGCTTCGGCGGTGGCGCGGCCTCCGTGGGCGCCGCCAAGCGCGAGAAGCTCACGCGCGCGGCACAGGGGTTCCTGCAGGCGCACCCCCGGTTTGCTTCATCGCCATGCAGGTTCGATGTGATAGCTTTCGACGGCGATGCGGCCGCGCCCGCCTTCGATTGGCAGCGCGCCGCTTTCGAGATCTGCTGATACGGGACACGACATGCGCAAGACCTTCCTCATCTCCGCCACCCTCGTACTTTGCATCGCCGTTTCCGCATGCAGCGTGTTCACGCCGCGGCGCGGCTTCAACCGCCTGCTCAACGACCGCAACGTGCAGATCACCGCGCAGCGCGCGCTGGACAACGATTCCGAGCTCTCCGGCCGCGCCCACATCGGCACCAGCGTGTACGACGGCGTGCTGCTGTTGATCGGCGAGGCGAGTACCGAAGAGGTGAAGCAGCGCGCCGAGGCCGACGTCACCGGCTACCAGGGCGTGCAGCGCGTCGTGAACCTGATCGACGTGATGCCGCTGCAATCAGTGGGCCGTTCGGCTCTCGACGCGTCATTGACCGCAAGGGTGAAGACCTCGCTGCTGCACATCGACATGTCGGGATTCGATCCCGGCCGCGTCAAGATCAGCACCGCACACGGCAATGTTTACCTGATGGGACTGGTCAGCCACAAGGAAGCCGATGCGGTGGTGGAGCAAGCGCGCAATGTGGCCGGCGTGAACAAGGTGGTGCAGGTTTTCGAGTATACGGATTAGTGCGACCACGGCGTCCGCACGGCTTGACCGGAATCAGTAGAACCATGGCCGGCATCGAATAAAATGACGGAATGAAACCGCCGGCCGCGCTGGCATCCGCACCTCTCCCCAGGACCGAATCCTTCAACGCGCTGATGGCGCGCATCCGCGCCTGCCAGGCCTGCGCGCGGCACCTGCCGCACGGCTGCCGGCCGGTGTTGCAGGCGCATCCCGGCGCACGCCTGTTGATCGTCAGCCAGGCGCCCGGACGCAAGGTGCGCGACACCGGCATTCCGTTCAACGACAAGAGCGGCGACAAGTTGCGCGAGTGGATCGGCATCGACAAGCCGACGTTCTACGACGCGCGCAAGGTCGCGATCGTGCCGATGGGTTTTTGCTATCCAGGCAAGGGATCGTCGGGCGATCTGCCGCCGCGCCCGGAGTGCGCACCGCTGTGGCATCCGCAACTGATGCCGCGCCTCGCGAATCTCAAGCTGACGCTCGCGATCGGCGGTTACGCGATCCGCGGCATGCTGGGCGACAAGCGCAAGGCCACGCTCACCGAAACCTGCGAAGCGTGGCGCGAGTACTTTGATGCCGGTGTGTTGCCGCTACCGCATCCCAGCCCGCGCAACACCGCCTGGTTCATGTACCACCCCTGGTTCGAAGCCGAGGTGTTGCCCGCGTTGCGGCGGCGCGTGCGTCGCGCGCTCGAGGATTGACCTTCAGGCCAGACTTCGCAGCGCCAACGCAACCAGTTGCAATATGACCAGCGCGTAGACGCCTGCGACCACATCGTCCAGCATCACGCCGAGGCCGCCGTGCACGCGACGATCGGCCCAACTCACCGGCCACGGTTTCCAGATATCGAACAGGCGGAACAGCGCGAAGCCGGCGACCATCCACCACCACTGTGGTGGCGCGGCAAACAGCGTGATCCACATCCCGATCACCTCGTCCCACACCAGCGCGCCCTGGTCGTGCATGCCGAGGCGGCGATCGCAGACTCCGCACGCCCACACACCGAGGACGAATCCCGCGAACAATACTGCGAGGTAGACACTCGGCGGCGCATCGCGCAACACGAACCACCATGGCAGCAGCGCGACCAGCGAGCCCGCCGTGCCCGGCGCCTTCGGCGACAAGCCCGCACCCAGGGCGGTCGCGATCCAGCCGGCCGGGTGCGCCATCAATCGCTTGCGCTGATCGGCGGCGAGTGGCGCACTCATCGCGAGAAATGCTCCCAGCCGGCATGTGCGATTTGGATTTCGTTCCCGCCCGCGTCCAGCACGCGCAAGCCCGAACCCGCGACGATGCGGCCGATGCGCGTCGCGCCGCATCCGATGCGTGCGAGCGCTTCGACGATTTCCGTTTCGCGTGCCGAAGGTGCAGTGAAACACAATTCGTAATCGTCGCCGCCGGCCAGTGCAAGATCACGACAGGTTTCTGCATCGAATGACGCAGCGAGCGCCGGCGATACCGGCAGCGCATCGGCTTCGATTTCCGCGCCGATCTTGCTGTCCGCGCAAACGTGGCCCAGATCCGCCAGTAGCCCATCCGACACGTCGATGCACGTGTTTGCGATGCCGCGCAACGCCAAACCCGCTGCAACGCGCGGTTCGGGACGATGCAACCGCGCCAGCAAGGCGGCAGGCGCGGAGCGGACCTCCATCAACATCTTCAATGCGCCCGCTGCGTCGCCAAGCGTGCCTGTGACGAACACCGCATCGCCGGCGCGCGCGCCACTGCGGGTCAGCGCAAGGTCGTGCGGCACGAAACCCAGCACCGTCACCGTGACAGCCAATGGCCCTTGCGTGGTGTCGCCACCGGCGAGCGCAACGCGGTGCGCACCCGCGAGTTCGCCGAAGCCCTCGGCAAAACGTTCGACGAACGTCGCGTCCGCATCGGGCAACGTCAGCGCGAGCAACGCCCAGGCGGGTTCGGCGCCCATCGCCGCAAGATCGGACAGATTCACCGCCAGCGCTTTCCAGCCGATGTCTTCGGGTACGGTGCCGACAGGAAAGTGCACCCCCGCGACCAGCGTGTCGGTGCATGCAACGAGTTGTTGCCCGGCGGGAACGTCCAGCAGCGCCGCATCGTCGCCGATGCCCAGCGCGACGTCGCTCCGTGTGACATTCACGCGTGCACGGATCACCTCGATCAGGTCGAATTCCATGCGCGGCCGCCGTTACCCGGCGTCCCGGAAGTAAACCTGCACCACGTCGTCGCGATGCGCCGCCTCGTGCGCGAAACGGAATCCCGCTTTCATCGCCAGCCGGATCGACGGTGCATTTTCGGCAGCGATGATGCAGGCCACGCGGTGCGCGCCGAAATGCGCATCGCCCCAGGCCAGTACGGCCGCGAGGGCTTCGCTGGCGTAGCCGCGACCCTGCGCTTCGGAAGCCAGCGCCCAACCGATTTCAGGCATGCCATCCAGCGTCGGTGTCAGCCCGCGCTTGACATCCATGTAACCGATGTCGCCCACCATGCGGCCACTGGCCTTTTCCTCGACCGCCCAGAAACCATAACCGAGGAGTTTCCATAGTCCTGCATAGCGCAGCAGCCGCAACCATGAATCATGCGGCGTCGAAGGCACGCCACCGATGAAGCGCACGACATCCGGATCGCCCCAGATGGCGGACAACGCCGCGAAGTCGTCCAACCGGTGTGCGCGCAGGCGCAACCGCGCGGTTTCCAGCAGGGGCGCCCCCGAATCCGCCTCGCCCGGCTTCACCATCAGCCACCCTTCTCCACCGCGCGAACGGCGCCAGCCAGTTTGTCGAGCACACCGTTGACGTAGGTGTGGCCCTGGTCGGAACCGAAGCGCTTGGTGACTTCCACGGCTTCGTTCAACACCACGCGGTAGGGCACGTCCAGGCGATATTTCAGTTCGTAGGCGGCCAGGCGCAATACCGCGCGCTCGATCGGGTCGACGCGCTCGATGTCGCGGTCGATGAACGGCACCAGCGAAGCGTCGAGTTCCTTGCAGCGTGCTTCGACGCCCCGCAACAGGTCTTCGAAATATTCGAGATCGGCGATCTGCATGTCCTGCTCGCCGCGGAAGTCATCGATCACCTTGCGCATGGGATTGCCGCCGAGTTCCCACGCGTAGAGCGCCTGCACCGCGCGCCGGCGTGCACGCGTGCGCGCGGCCGGATCGATGCCATCGTCACGCCTGGAACCCGTCATGCGGAAAACTCCTTGAGCAGCGTCGCCATCTCGATCGCGGACAACGCGACATCGGCGCCCTTGTTGCCGCGCGCGCCGCCCGCGCGCGCCCATGCATCGGCTTCATCCTCCACCGCGAGCACGCCGTTCAACACCGGCACGCCGGTATCGAGCGCGACGCGCATCAAGCCCCGCGCGCATTCGTCGGCGACGTGTTCGTAATGGCGGGTTTCGCCGCGTACCACGCACCCCAGCGCGACGATCACGGCATGGCGGCCGTCCTGCGCAAGGCGTTGCGCCAACACCGGCAACTCCCACGCACCGGGCACGCGCAACACGTCCAGCGTGTCATCGGCCACGCCGTATTCGGCGAACGCGCGGCGCGCACCGTCGAGCAGCGCATCCACGACTTCGCCATTCCAGCGGCTGGCGATGACGGCATAGCGCGCACCGGTCGGCGAGCGAAGCGGGGTGGCGGCTTGGACAGATCGATCGGACATGGTTGGAAACGGCAGTTCGGAACCTGGAAAGCGTAACAGCGCCGCGGACGCCGCCCTACCTCGCGTCCGCCACGGCGGGCGCATCCACGTATTCGACGACCTCGAGATCGAACCCGGAAAGCCCGACCAGCTTGCGCGGGGTCCCCAGCACGCGCAACCGACGCACGCCGAGATCAGCGAGGATTTGCGCACCCAGGCCGAGCTGGCGCCACTCGCGCTGGGCAGCCGCCTTGCCGCCGCCGGTTGACGCGGCGGTAGCCTCGCGATTCAGGTGCGCCAGCAACGCAGCCGGGTCTTCGGCAGAAGCCAGCACCACCACGACGCCACGGCCCTCGGCGGCGATCCGGCGCAGCGCCGCGGTCATCGTCATGCCCAGGTCGTCGCGTTCGAGGTGCAGCACGTCGGACAGGGTGTTGCGCACGTGCACGCGCGCGAGCACCGGCGCGCCATCATCGACCGCGCCGCGCACCAGTGCGAAATGCACCTCGCCGCGCAGGCGGTCGCGCCACGCGACCAGCCGGAACGCGCCGAACTCGGTCTGCACATCGGACTGATGCACGCGCTCGATGGTCTTTTCGGTGGCGAGGCGATGCCGGATCAGGTCGGCGATCGTGCCCACTTTCAGCCCGTGCTTCGCGGCAAAGGTTTCGAGGTCCGGCCGACGTGCCATCGAACCGTCCTCGCGCAGGATTTCGACCAGCGCGCCGGCGGGTTCGCACCCAGCCAGCGTTGCAAGGTCCACTGCGGCTTCGGTGTGGCCCGCGCGCGTCAGCACGCCACCCGGTTGCGCCAGCAACGGAAACACGTGGCCGGGCTGCACCAGGTCGGAAGCCTTCGCGTCGGGCGCCACCGCCACCTGGATCGTGCGTGCGCGATCGTGCGCGGAAATGCCGGTGGTGACGCCGCTGGCAGCTTCGATCGAGACGGTGAAGTTGGTGTGATATGCCGAACCGTTGTCGCGCACCATTGGCTGCAGGCCAAGGCGATCACAGCGCGCGCGATCGAGCGCAAGGCATATCAGCCCTCGCCCTTCGCGCGCCATGAAGTTGATGTCTTCCGCGCGCACCTTCCCGGCGGCCATGATCAGGTCGCCTTCGTTCTCGCGATCCTCGTCGTCCAGCATCACCACCATGCGGCCAGCGGCGATCTCTTCCAGCAATTCCGGAATGCTTGCGAAGGCCATCGTTCAAGGCTCCCTTGCAGCCAGCAACCGTTCCACGTAGCGCGCCAGCATGTCGATCTCGAGGTTCACGCGGTCGCCCACGCGGCGGTCGGCGAATGTCGTGTGTGCCACGGTATGGGGAACAAGGTTGACTTCGAATGCGTGGCCATCGATCGCGTTGACGGTCAGGCTGACGCCATCCATGCCCACCGATCCCTTGGCCGCGATGTAGCGCGCCAGCGCGGACGGCGCCTCGATGCGCCAGCGTTGCGAACGCGCGTCCGGTTCGATCGCGGCGATCGTGCCGATGCCATCGACGTGGCCCGAAACCAGGTGCCCGCCCAGGCGATCGGACAGGCGCAAGGCTTTTTCGAGGTTCACCCGATCGCCGACGCCGAGGCCGCCGAGCGTTGTCAGCGCAAGGCTCTCGTTGGAAACATCGAAGGCCAGCGTGTCGCCTTCCCGCGCCACCACGGTCAGACAGCAACCCGATACCGCGATGCTGTCGCCGAGCGCGACATCGGTCACATCGAATTCCGGCGCCACGACGCTGAAACGCAAATCACCGCCGCGCGGTTCGCTGCGCGTGACGCGGCCGGTGGACTGGATCATGCCGGTGAACATCAGCGCGCCTCCGGAAACGAGGCGGCGAACAGGCAGGCGATGGACATGAACGTTCTCCGCGTGACGAATGGCGAGAACGCCCCAAGGCATGAGGCCGGCGCATGCAATGCACCGAACCGTCTTCGCTTTATCCGGACTTTCCGACAGCGATCCACGGCTGCCGACCGTCGGCTCCGGCATTCGACCGGATCTGCTGACCTTCCGCGGTTGCGAAAGCGCTCGCGGGCTTGTTCTTGCGAACCTACCGCCGGTGGGGAATTGCGCCCCGCCCTGAAGACGTTGCCGGCGGTGAAACCGGCCCACGCATTCTAGCATCGCCCGCCGCCGCCGCGCAGGTCACACTCGTCCGGCCATGCGGCGGTAGTCGCGCAACACTTCATCGATTGCCCACGTGGTGCGTGCGGCACTTTCGGCGCTGGAGGGGCAGGCGCCGGCTTCCCCGCGCAGCTCCCGCACGATGGTTTCGATCAGCGGTTGCTGGATATGCGGTGGATTCCCGACATGCAGTTCGCGCACGCCGGCGGCGTTTTCCAGCCGGATCGGTCCGTCCCCGAAGATGGCAAGGGACAATCGCCCCGCATCGCCGATCACCTCGATGCTGTCCTGCCGTTGCAGGCTGTCGAAAATCCACAGGCCGGTGCCCGGCATGCCATTGCCGAACGCGAATGACATCGCGACGCTGTCTTCGGCCGCATAGCTTCCGCGTTGATTGCTGGCTTGGCCATCGACGCGGACGATGGGGCCGAACAGCCAGTCGAGGATGTCCAGCGTGTGGCAGCCGACATCCACGAACAGGCCGCCCCCGGAAATCTCCGGACGCACGTGCCAATGCGAACCCTGCGGGTCGTCGTAGCGCGGATGATGCGGTTTGGCGTACACCGCGTGCACCGCACGGGGGTTGCCGATGGCGCGCTCGTCGAACAACAGCTCGCGCACCTTGGCGAAACGCGGCAGCGCGCGCCGATAGTACGCGACGAAAACCGGTACACCCGCCGTGCGGGCCGCGCGCACGATTTCCCCGCACTCGGAGGAATCCATCGCCATGGGCTTCTCCACGTACACCGGCTTGCCCGCGGCAATGCCCATCAGCGCGTAGTGCTTGTGCGTCGAAGGCGGCGTTGCCACGTACACCGCGTCGACTTCCGCGTCGGCGACCAGCGCAGCCGCGTCGTCGTACCAGCGCGGCACGCCGTGGCGCTGGGCATAGTCGCGCGCCTTGGCGGCGTCGCGACGCATCACCGCGACCAGGGTGGAATGCGCGGCCTTCCGGAAGGCCGGGCCGCTCTTGACCTCGGTGACGTTGCCGCAGCCGATGATGCCCCAGCGTAAGTCGCGATCCCCTGCATCCATCACATTACGGCCTGAGCAGCACGCGCTGGTCGCGTCCAATTGCGCGACGGTCGATGACACGCCAGTCACGCCGTTCCGCCATCGCCACCAGTTCCGGCAGATGCAGCAGCGGCCGGGCGTGATCACCCAGCAGCGTGGGCGCGACGTATAACAGCACCTCGTCGACCAGATCCTGGTCCAGCAATGCGCCGCACAGATTCGGTCCGGCTTCCACCTGCAGTTCGTTGACATTGCGGCCCGCAAGCAACCGCAATGCCGCAGTGAGATCGATGCGGCCCTTCGCATCCATAGGCGCTTCGGCGAGTTCGATGCGCCGGTAACGATCGTCTTTCGGCTTCGTACCGGGCGCATGCAGCACAAGCGTCGGCGCGCTGCCGTCGAGCAGGTGCGCACCGGGTTGCAACGCGTCGAGCCGCGCGTCCAGCACCGCGCGCAACGGCGGAACAAAGCTTTCCCCCTCTCCCTCCGGGAGAGGGTGCCCCGAAGGGGCGAGTGAGGGTGCGAAATTATTGCGACTTGCCAAGTTCGTCGAACCCTCCCCCCTGCCCCTCTGCCGGGGGGAGAGGGATTCAAGAGCACTTAGCCGCACCGTCAGCCGCGGATCATCCATACGCGCGGTGCCGGCGCCGGTCAGGATCGCCGAACTGCGGGCACGCCAGCGTTGCACGTCGGCACGCGCCGCTTCGCCGGTGATCCATTTCGATTCGCCATTGGCCAACGCGGTGCGGCCGTCCAGGCTCAGCGCCAGCTTCACGCGCACCCACGGCCGGCCGCGCTCGAAGCGCGCGAAGAATCCGCGATTCAGTTCGCGCGCGGCGTCGCGCATCAATCCACCCGCGACGTCGATGCCCGCTTCGCGCATCCGATGGATGCCCGCGCCGGCCACTTTCGGATTGGGATCTTCGGAGGCGAACACGAGGCGCGCGACGCCGGCTTTGATCAATGCGTCCGCGCAGGGCGGCGTGCGGCCGTGGTGCGAACACGGCTCGAGGGTCACGTACGCGGTCGCGCCACGCGCACGTTCGCCGGCCGCACGCAACGCAAACACCTCCGCATGCGCTTCGCCAGCGCGCCGGTGCCAACCCTCGCCGACGATTTCGCCATCACGCGCAATCACGCAGCCGACGCGCGGATTGGGTTGCGTCGTGAACAGGCCGCGTTCGGCGAGGCGCAGCGCGCGCGCCATCATCGCGTGATCGAGTGCGGAGAACTCCACTTGTTTGCTCGTCATTACAGATCGCATCCCGCGATCTGCCCTTTGGGCCATTGGCTACGCCAACGTTCGCCTCGGCATCCTGCCTCCGCAGTCCCGCGCAAGCGGACTGTGTTTGCAGGATAGCAAACACGAACGTCGCAGACGGCCGGAAAGTGAGCGCCAAGGACGGCGCGAATCAATCCAGCGCCTTTGCCGCCCCGCGTGAAGTCACTGGATCCCCGCTTTCGCGGGATGGCGGTTTGGTTGTTAGCGCTTCTTGTTCTTGTCGATCGGCACCACCGCGCCGCCGATCAGCGGCAACTGGCTTTCGCTGGGCGGCAATTCGTGTTCCAGCCGATCGAGTTCCTCGCGGAAGTCGGCGACGTCCTCGAACGAGCGGTACACCGACGCGTAGCGCACGTAGCCGACGTGGTCGAGCTTGCGCAGTTCCGCCATCACCAGTTCGCCGATCCGGCGCGACGGCAACTCGCGCTCGGTCGAAACGCGCAACTGCCGCACCACCGCGCGCACCGCGGCTTCGATGCGCTCCTCGTTCACCGGCCGCTTGTGCAGCGCGCGATCGAACCCGGTGCGCAACTTGCGCGCATCGAACGCCTCGCGCCGGCCGTCGCCCTTGATGATCGCCGGCAATTTCAATTCAACCGATTCGACCGTGGAAAACCGCTCACCGCACGAAGGGCACTCGCGGCGCCGGCGGATGGTCGAGCCTTCCTCCGAAACGCGCGAATCGATCACGCGGGTATCGATGTTCTGGCAGAACGGACAGTGCATTACTTTTGGGTCGCTACGCCGAAGCAGTGGGAATAACCGTCGTCATCCGTGACAAAGAACTCGGTCTGGCCGTAGCCTCGATCTTCCAGTTTGGAAACCGGATAACCGAGGCCTGCAAGCCGCTCCCTGAGCGCATGGATGTCATCGGGCGCCCAGTACAACCTCAGGCCTTCGTAATTATCAGGCTTGGCGGGTGAACCGGCGCGTTGGTTGAGCCAAAAATACAGTTTCTCGTTGTGAACCATGCATCCAACGAGGCGTCCATCCTGTTTCATTGGGCGGTCCATGGACAACCCCAAACCGTTTACCCAGAACCGAAGACTCTTCTCCAGATCGGCGCTCGGAACGACAACGGTGCACGATTCGACAAGCATGGGCGCTCTCGTGACAAAGTGACCGCTACCCGTAAACCGGAAACTTCGCGCACTGTGCATTCACCAGCGCGCGCACGTTGTCGGTCACCTTCTCGTCATTCGGCGCATCCAGCACGTCGGCGACCCAGCCGGCGAGTTCGATGCAATCGGCTTCCTTGTAGCCGCGGGTTGTGACGGCAGGCGTACCGATGCGAAGGCCCGAGGTCACGAACGGCTTCTGCGGATCGTTCGGCACCGCATTCTTGTTGACGGTGATGTGCGCCCTGCCGAGCGCCGCTTCCGCGTCCTTGCCGGTGATCGGCTTGCCGATCAGGTCGACCAGGAACAGGTGATCCTCGGTGCCGCCGGAGACGATCTTGTAGCCGCGCTTGATCAGCGTCGTCGCCATCGCCTTGGCGTTTTTCACCACCTGCTGCTGGTAGGCCTTGAACGACGGTTCCAGCGCTTCCTTGAACGCGACGGCTTTCGCGGCGATCACGTGCATCAGCGGGCCGCCCTGCAGGCCGGGGAACACAATGGATTGCAACTTCTTCACGATGTCCTCGGCGTGCTCGCCCATCGCGGAATCCTTCGCGACGATCAGGCCACCGCGCGGACCGCGCAGGGTCTTATGTGTCGTTGAGGTGACGATGTGCGCGTGCGGCAGCGGCGACGGATACACGCCCGCGGCGACGAGTCCGGCGACGTGCGCCATGTCCACGAACAGGTAGGCGCCGACCTTGTCGGCGATCGCGCGGAAGCGCGCCCAGTCCATGATCTGCGAGTACGCGCTGAAACCGGCCACGATCATCTTCGGCTTGTGCTCGACGGCGAGCTTTTCGATCGCGTCGTAATCGACCAGCCCTTCATCGTTCACGCCGTACTGCACCGCGTTGAACAGCTTGCCAGACAGGTTCGGTTTGGCGCCGTGGGTGAGATGCCCGCCGTGCGCCAGCGACATGCCGAGGATCGTGTCGCCCGGCTGCAGCAGCGCGAAGTACACCGCCTGGTTGGCCTGCGAACCGGAGTGCGGCTGCACGTTGGCGTAGTCGCAATCGAACAGCTTTTTCAAACGCTCGATCGCCAGCGCCTCGGCCACGTCCACGTACTGGCAACCGCCGTAGTAACGCTTGCCCGGATAGCCTTCCGCATACTTGTTGGTCAACACCGAACCTTGCGCTTCCATCACCCGCGGACTCGCGTAGTTTTCCGACGCGATCAGCTCGACATGGTCTTCCTGGCGCTGGCGTTCCTCCATGATCGCCTTGGCCAACTCGTCGTCGTAACCTGCAATCCGCATTTCGTGGCTGTACATCGCGATCCTCGGTGGATGGGCAACCGGAAGATTCTAGCCCCTTTGGCCGATCGCCGCGTCCGGCAACGCCCGCCGATACAGCGCCGACACCATCACATAGCTGATGATCATCAGCAGCAGCCACGAGCCGATCTTTTCCGGCGGCACCATGTGCCAGGCGCGATGCTGCGCGGGATACATCCATGCGCGGGTGAAGGTGCCGAGGTTCTCGGCGAACCAGATGAACAGCGCGACCAGCATGAATCCGAGCAGCAGCGGCATCCGCCGATAACGGCGGCGTACCCGGTAGTGGACCCAGCACGGACCGAACATCCAGGCGACGCCCACGAACAGCAGCCAGCGGAAGTCGATGCCATAGTGGTCGGCGAAGAAGTTCAGATAGATCGCCCCCGCCAATAGCGCGGTATGGCTCCAGCGCGGATGACCGGTGAAGCGGAATTCGAACAACCGCCACGCCCGCGCGATGTAGCTGCCGACCGAGGCATACATGAAGCCGGTGAACAGCGGCACGCCGCCGACGTGCAGGATCGAAGCGCCGGGATAAATCCACGATCCGGTCGCGGTCTTGAACAGTTCCATCAGCGTGCCGGTGACGTGGAACAGCACGATCACCGCGGCCTCGCGTCGCGTCTCGAGACCGGTCGCCAGCAGCACGATCTGGATCGCGATGGCCATCAGCGTCACGAAGTCGTAGCGCCCCAGCGGCGCATTGGCCGGCCAGAACATCCAGGTGGCGATCAGCAGCGCCAGCATCAGGCCGCCGAACAAGCACGCCCACGCCTGCTTCACCCCGAACCAGAACAGTTCGTGCACGAACACCGTGAACCTGCCGCCACGCGATGCACGCGCCGCGATGCGCCGATCGATGCCGTGCCAGCCCAGCCGCGCCGCGCGCAGGACGGCGATCATGGCGTGTCCTCACCCGGTTCGAACTGGCCCATGAGTGTCCCTCGATTCAGCGGCGATGTTACCGGTCATCGTCGCGTCGCGCTTGGCGCACAGGCCCTCGACACGCCATAATGCGCGGTTCCGCTTGGTCGCAGGTCACGTCACGCAAACCTGCCGGAAACAGAGAGCCGCCGATGCAATACATCTACACCATGATCAACGTGTCCAAGATCGTCCCGCCCAAACGCGAGATCATCAAGGACATTTCGCTTTCCTTTTTTCCCGGCGCCAAGATCGGCCTGCTGGGCCTCAACGGCGCGGGCAAGTCGACGGTGCTGCGCATCATGGCGGGCGTCGATCCCGACTTCCAAGGCGAAGCGCGGCCCGCGGCGGGCATCAACATCGGCTACCTCGCGCAGGAGCCCCAGCTCGACCCCGACAAGACGGTGCGCGAAGCGGTCGAGGAAGGCATGTCGCACATCCTCGACGCGCAAAAACGTCTCGATGAAATCTATGCTGCCTACGCCGAGGAAGGCGCGGACTTCGATGCGCTCGCCGCCGAGCAGCAGAAGCTCGAGAACATCCTCGCCGCGGGCGACGCGCACACCATGGAGATGCAACTGGAAGTCGCGGCCGACGCTCTGCGCCTGCCGCCGTGGGACGCGAAGATCGGCACACTGTCGGGCGGCGAGAAGCGCCGGGTCGCGCTGTGCCGTTTGCTGCTCAGCAAACCCGACATGCTGCTGCTCGACGAGCCGACCAACCACCTCGACGCCGAATCGGTCGATTGGCTGGAGCAGTTCCTGCACGACTATCCCGGTACCGTGGTGGCGGTCACCCACGACCGCTACTTCCTCGACAACGCGGCCGAATGGATCCTGGAACTCGACCGCGGCCGCGGCATTCCGTGGAAGGGCAATTACTCGTCGTGGCTGGAGCAGAAAGACGAGCGCCTGAAGCAGGAAGCTTCGACCGAAAAGGCCCGCCAGAAGGCGATCCAGAAGGAACTGGAATGGGTGCGTTCGGCCGCCAAGGGCCGCCAGTCCAAGGGCAAGGCGCGCCTGAACCGTTTCGAGGAGTTGAGCTCCGTCGATTACCAGCGTCGCAACGAAACGAATGAGATCTTCATCCCGCCCGGCGAACGCCTCGGCAACGAAGTGATCGAGTTCAAGCATGTCTCGAAATCCTTCGGCGACCGCTGCCTGATCGACGATCTGTCGTTCAAGATTCCGCCCGGCGCGATCGTCGGCGTGATCGGTCCCAACGGCGCCGGCAAGTCGACCTTCATGAAGATGGTGATGGGCAAGGAAAAACCGGATTCCGGAGAGATCAACCTGGGCAAGACCGTGCAGCTCGCCTACGTCGACCAGTCGCGCGGGATGCTCAACGACAAGCACAACGTGTGGCAGGAAGTGTCGGGCGGTCTCGACATCCTGAAGATCGGCAACTTCGAGATCCAGTCGCGCGCCTACATCGGCCGCTTCAATTTCAAGGGTTCCGACCAGCAGAAGATCGTCGGCCAGTTGTCCGGCGGCGAACGCGGGCGGCTGCACCTCGCCAAGACCCTGCTGGAAGGCGGCAACGTGCTGCTGCTGGACGAACCCTCCAACGACCTCGACGTCGAAACCCTGCGCGCGCTGGAAGAAGCGCTGCTGGAATTCCCCGGCTGCGCGATCGTGATCTCGCACGACCGCTGGTTCCTCGACCGCATCGCGACCCACATCATCGCCTTCGAGGGCGATTCGCACGTCGAATTCTTCCCCGGCAACTACAACGAATACGAAGCCGACAAGAAGCGCCGCCTCGGCGAGGAAGCCGCGAAGCCGCATCGGGTGAAGTACAAGAAGCTGGCTTGAGTTCGGGGCACGGGACAGCATGAAAATCGTCGTCATTCCCGCGCAAGCCGGAATCCATTTTGCTTTTTGGTCAGAATCAAGAATGGATTTCGGGTTCCGTGCTTCGTGCGGCCCCGGAGTGACGAATGTTCAAAGCTGCGCGAAAATCTCCCGCATCGCCGAATCGTCGCGCTTGTAATTCGGCCCGGGCTTCTCGAAACGCCCGTCGAGCACTTGCAAGCCGCTGATCTTCGACACGTCGAACAGCGGCTCGGCCTGCGCGCCGCCTTGCAACTGGTACGCGCGCAGCAATTCCGTGCCGCGATGACCAATGCCGTGGCATTGCGGCTCCACCACTCGCGCGACGTCGTGGTAGATGAAACGCAGGCGGCGCTTCTCGCCAATGGCTCGATCGATCGAATTCATGACCATCGGACGAGTTTCCCGCTCGACCCGCGCAGGTGCAACCCGGAGTGGTAGATTCCCGCCATTCCGGTTACGCGGCTTCGCTGCCGCCCTTGCAATGACCGACGCCGAATCCACCATCGACTCTTCGCGACGCCGCCTGCTGCAGACGGCAGGTCTGTCGCTCGCGGCAATCACATTCGGTACATTTGCGGGCACACGCCGTGCACTCGCTGCCGCCATGCAAGCAACGACCAAACGCTCGAAGCTCATCCTGCTCGGCACTGCCGGCGGTCCGACGCCGAAGATCGATCGCTCGGCGCCCGCCAACGCGATCGTGGTCGGCGACGACATCTACGTGATCGACTGTGGCAACGGCGT
>DATNAW010000164.1:0-7619 GCA_035572335.1 Rhodanobacteraceae bacterium | reverse complement strand
GCCGAGAGGGCCGCGGCTCCGGCGCCCGCAGCGATTCCCGCTGCGCCCGCTCCTGCCACGCCCCCGCCGGCCGTGCACGAACACGCGCCGGTGACGTCACCACTATTTGCCGCACCCGAACCGAAGCCCGCAATGCCGACGGCACCCGCCGCGCCTGCGCCTTCGCAGCCAACGATTGCAGCGAGTGCATCCAGCGACAATCTGCCCCGACCCACCACGCCGCCAATGCAAGCGTCGGCGCCCGTGACGTCCGTCGCGGCCACGCCTTTGTCGGCCGCGTCGCAGCCGTCGAACGTCGCTGCGTCGACGCCATCGCCGTTGCCGCCAGCCGCCGTCGCGACGCCGCCGGTCCAGCCGATTGCGCCCGCCGCGCCCAAACCGGAACCGGTCACGCCATCGTTGTTCGCCGCGCCACCGGCACCCCGTCCGACTGCGCAACCGTTGCCGCGCCATCCGGCGATTCCAACGCCACGCCCACTGTCCGGCGCAATCCGGCCGATGCTGACGCCGCAGGTGTTGCCCAAGGCACCCACGCCCGCGCCGGACAACACGCCGACGCAGGACAAACCGGGCGAATGATGTTGCCGCTTCCGCCGGCCTGAAACGCCGGCGGACATTCCGCGGCAAGCGCGGCTTCAGCCGGCGACGACCGACGGCTCGTTCAACAGGCCATGCACCGCCAGCAGGTGCGCGAGCGCGATCGTGTGCTGCACGCCGAGTTTTTCGAACAGCCGCTGCTTGTAGGTGGACACGGTCTTTGCGCTCAGGTGCAGGCGGTTGGCAATTTCGTTGACCGCCAAACCGCGCGCCAGCATCAGTGCGACTTCCAGTTCGCGCGACGACAGCGATTCCAGCGGTGACGCTTCACCGTCCACCGTCGACAACGCCATCTCGCGCGCAATCGCCGCATCGAGGTAACGCCGTCCGCCCGCGACCGTGCGCACCGCCTGCAGCAATTCTTCGGCCGCGCAGCCCTTGGTGAGATAGCCGAGCGCACCCGACTGCAGCAGGCGGCGCGGAAATTGCGCGTCCTGCACCACCGTCAGGATCACGATGTGCGTGCGCAGGCCCGCGCGCTGTGCGCGTTCGGTCAGTTCGAGCCCGCTCATGCCCGGCATGTGCACATCGACCAGCGCGACATCGGGTTTGACCGCGCGCAGCAGGCGCAGGCCATCCTCCGCGTTGCTGGCTTCGCCCACCACTTCGATGTCCGGTTGCCCGGAAAGGATCAGGCAGAAGCCCGAGCGCACCAATTCATGGTCATCGACCAACACGATCCTGATCATGCATCCTCCCCTGATGCGCGGTGCACCCCGCCCGGCAACCCTAAACCGCGGAACCCTTTTCGTGCAAGCCGCACGGCGCCGCGCGAAACCGCGTTGTGTGATCGCCTCGACACAAATCGGCCCACGGCGCCCGCTGTCCCTCGACGTGATCTGCAGCGGTCCAGCCGAAAATCACCGTGGCGCCCGCCACGGCCCGGCAAGCCCAAGGCACAATCGCCACATGACCCTTCTCGCCCGTCTGCGCGAAACCCCGCTGCTGCACCCGCTCGTCGCGACCCAGAAGCGCGACGTGCCATGGCCGGTGGCGCTGCGCAACACCGCGGCGATCGTGTCGCCGCTTGCGATCGGTGCGCTCACCGATCACCTCGGCGCGGGCCTCGGCATTTCGGCGGGCGCGCTCAATGTCATGTTCGTCGATCAGCCGGGCCCGTACCGGCTACGCCTGCAGCGCATGCTGCTGGCCGCGCTGGCTTCCGGCGTCGCGGCGTTCGCGGGTTCGGTGTTCGGCCAATGGCCGATCGCGCTGCTGGTGGTGGCGGCATTGTGGGGATTCGGCAGCGCGCTGCTGGTCGCGATCGGTCCGGACGCGACGCGCGCCGGCCTGTCCAGCCTGGTGCTGCTCGTGATCATGGGCGCCGAGCCGCACGCCGCTCGCGACGCGTGGCCGGCGGCGTTGCTGATCCTCGGTGGCGGCGTGCTGCAGGCGCTGTTCGCGATCGCCGCATGGCCGCTGCAGCGCTACCGCCCGGAACGGCTGGCACTTGCGCATGCGTTCCGCGGACTCGCCGACTTCGCGCGAACGGACGTTCCACGCAACGCGGTCGTCGCGCTGCCGCCATCGCTCAACGATCTGCAAACACTGCTGTTCGGCGCCGGGCGCGCGCGCGGGCGCGCGGTGGAAGCGTTCCGCGTGCTGGCCGAACTCGCCGAACGCACCCGTCTCGAATTGTTCGCACTGGCCCACCAGCAGACGCATTGCGAAGTGCCTTCCGTGTTCGACACGCTGGCGCGCGCACGCACGTGCGCGGCGGCCGTGCTGGAGACGATCGCCGCCGCGCTGGAACAGGCTGCGCCTCCGCAATCGCAGGCGGCGCTTGACGCTTACACCGCTTCGGCCAAGCGCATCGAATCGGCGCCTTCCGCACCGGTGACGCGCATCGCCGAAGCGCGACTCGCGGCACTGGGCGGGCAGTTGCGCGCCGCGGTTCGCAACACCGACACCGCAGGCAGCCGCGGCGAGATCCGCGCGCAGGCCACCGAGTTCCGCCTGCCGCGCGCGCTGCGACCGGCCAATCCGCTCGCGATCCTGCGCGCCAACCTGCGGCTTGCCTCGCCTGCCTGCCGGCACGCCGTGCGCTGTGGCGTATGCGTGGCGATCGCGCTGGCCTTGTCGCACGTGCTGCCGCTATCGCGCGGCTACTGGATGCCGATGACCGTCGCGATCGTGCTGAAACCCGATTTCGGCGCGACCTGGCGCTACGGCCTGCTGCGCGTCGCCGGCACGCTCGGCGGCCTGCTGCTGACCACGGCGTTCCTGCATTTCGCGGGCTTCAACAATTTCTGGTTCGCGCTGGCACTGATGGCGGTGCTGTGTTTCGCCTTTCGCGAACTTGCGACCGTGCACTACGGCATCGCGGTGGTCTGCCTGACCGGCCTCGTGGTGATCCTGCTTTCGTTCTACGGCATCCCGGCGGAAGCCTCGGTGCAGGCGCGCGCGATCGACACCGCGCTGGGCAGCGCGCTCGCCTTGCTCGCGTGTTTCCTGTGGCCGACATGGGAACGGGGACGCGAACGGGCGGTACTCGCAAAATTACTGGATGCCTATGCCAATTATCTCGACGCGACACTGCGCGGCGACACGCAGGCGCGCGATGAAACCCGCGTCGCCGCGCGCGCAGCGCGCAGCGACGCCCAAGCCTCGCTGGACCGCTTGCGCGCGGAACCCGCCAGCCGCGCCAACCTGCCGCGCGCCGAAGCGCTGGTGGCGCAGGCGAACCGGCTGATGCGCGCGTCGATGGCTCTGGAAGCTTCGCGCGCGGGCGCCGACGTGCCGCGCAATCCACTGCTGGACACGTTTGCAAAAGCCTGCGATGCCGCGCTACGCGACTGTGCCGATGCGCTGCGCGCGTCGCGCGCCCCGCAAGGCGGACATCACCTGCGTGATTGCCAGCGCGCGCTCGCGGCGTCGCCTGCCGGTCGCGACGATGCTTTCGACGCGACCCTGCACGACGCCAGCGATCGCATCGTCGACGCCATCAACAGCTTGTTGCACGTGCTGAAACCAACGGACGAGACTGCGTCACCAAACAACCGTCATTCCCGCGCAGGCGGGAATCCAGCTTCCACGATTTCCGGGTAGAGGTCACGCCATTCCGGATTGGCTTCCTCGATCAGGCGAATCTTCCAGGCACGATTCCACTTCTTGATCTGCTTCTCCCTGAGGATCGCTTGCTCCAGCGATCGTGTTGCTCCAGATATGCCAGCGCATGCACCTGGTATTTCTTGGTGAATCCATCCACCAAGCCGTGCTTGTGTTCCCACAGGCACTTGACCGGATCGGACGTGACGCCGACATAGAGCGTTCCGTTGCGTTTGCTGGCGAGGATATAGACCGTCGGATTGCGGACCATGCCCTGACCCGACTGGATTCCCGCCTGCACGGGAATGACGAGCAAAAAAACCGAGAGGCCAAGACTGATCGACTTGGTAGCGGAGATGAAGGACTCGACAAGCCACCTTCGAGTCCTAGGTTCCGGCCTTTATACTTGCAGGATGCTCAAGATCGACGTCCACTCGCACATCCTGCCGCCGGAATGGCCGAACCTCGCCGAGAAATACGGCGATGCGCGCTTCCCGGTGATGGTCAACGCGGACGGGCGCCATCGCATCTACAAGGATCGCAAGTTCTTCCGCGAGGTCTGGCAGAACGCTTTCGACGCCGATTTCCGCGCCGAGGAATGCAAGCGCCTCGGCGTGGACGTGCAGGTGATCTCGACGGTGCCCGTGCTGTTTTCATACTGGGCGAAACCCAACCAGGCGCGCGAGCTGCACCGCCACTTGAACGAGCACACCGCGGAAATCTGCCGCGACCAGCCGCGGCATTACGCCGGCATCGGCACCGTGCCGCTGCAATCGCCGCGCCTCGCGATCGAGGAGATGGAGCACTGCATCGAACAGCTCGGCCTGCAGGGCGTCCAGATCGGCTCGCACATCAACGACTGGAACCTCGACGCGTCTGAACTGTTCCCGTTCTTCGAAGCCGCGGCCGACCTCGGCGCCGCCATCCTGATCCACCCTTGGGACATGATGGGCAAGGAGACGATGCCGAAATACTGGCTGCCGTGGCTGGTCGGCATGCCGGCGGAACAGTCGCGCGCCGCGTGCTGCCTGATCTTCGGCGGCGTGCTGGAGCGGCTGCCTTCGTTGCGCATCGCGTTCGCACACGGCGGCGGCTCGTTCCCGTTCACCATCGGCCGCATCGAACACGGTTTCCGAATGCGTCCCGACCTGGTGGCCGTGGACAATTCGCGCGCGCCGCGCGAATACTTCCGCCAACTGTTTTTCGACACCTGCGTGCACGACCCGCAGGCGTTGCGCTACCTTCTCGACGTGGTCGGCGACGACCGCGTGATGCTGGGCACGGATTATCCGTTTCCACTGGGCGAACAGCAGCCCGGCAGCGGCATCGATGCACTCAAGTTGCAGCCGCGCCAGCGCGAACGCCTGTTCCACGGCGCCGCGCTGGAATGGCTGGGCTTGCCCGAACAACGTTTCACCACGCCTGCGGAGGCTGCATGAATCGCAAGACACGATCATCGATCGCGCTGTTCGGCGCGTGCGCGCTGGCGCTCGCCCCCGCCGCCTTCGCGGCGGATTATTCGCTCGCCAACGACGCGGTGAAATTTTCTGCGCCGGATGCGTGGCCCATGCTGATGGAGAAACTGGATGGCCCGCGCCAGTTCGTCGCGCTGCAGGTGAAGGATCCCGGCGATGCCAACGCGCTTGCGCGCATCACCGTAACCGCCGAGCAGGTCGATGGCGTGCAGGGTTTCCAGAAATTCCTCAACGACGGTACCGCGCGTGCGCGCAAGTTGCCCGGCTACGTCGCGTCCGGCGCGCTGGATGGCACCTCCAGCCTGCGCTACACCGCCACCGAGAACCACGAAAAGAACAGCTACACCGAGGTGTACGCGTACCGCTCCAACCTCGCGATCCAGGTGCGCTGCATCCGCCCGGACAATGCGCCGGCGGATTGGCAGGCGACTTTCGACGCGGGATGCCGGTCGATCGTGGCTGCCGTGGAACACTGAAAACATCGAATACCGTTTTGCCCGTCATTCCCGCGAAAGCGGGAATCCAAACCACATGCAAGATCAAATTGGATTCCCGCTTTCGCGGGAATGACGTCGAAAGAGGGCACTCCATACATGTCGACCAACGCAGAGTTCCGTGCGGACACCGACTGGGCGCGCGCGCAGGATGATGCCGATCCGCTGCACGCGTTGCGCGGCGAGTTCCTGATTCCACCGCACGGCGGCGGTGAACAAACCTATTTCGTCGGCAACTCGCTGGGCCTGCAACCGCGCGGCGTCCGGCAGGCGCTGCTGGACGAACTGGATGATTGGGCGCGGCTGGGCGTGGAAGGCCACCTGCACGCGCGGCATCCATGGTTGCCGTACCACCGCGAAGTGCGCGACGGACTCGCCGAAGTCGTCGGTGCGGAGCCGATCGAAGTGGTGGCGATGAATTCGCTGACCGCGAACCTGCATCTCCTGATGGCGAGCTTCTACCGGCCGACGCCGGAACGCCATGCGATCCTGATCGAACGCAATGCGTTTCCTTCCGACCGCGATCTCGCGGCGTCGCAAGTCCGCTTCCACGGTTACGACCCTGCCGAGTCCTTGATCGAACTCGCCGGCGACGAACCGGGCGGCACGCTGTCGATGGCCGCGGTCGAAGGCGCACTGACGCAACACGGCAAGCGCATCGCGCTGGTGTTGCTGCCGGGCGTGCAATACCTCACGGGGCAAGTCTTCGACATCGCCGCGATCACGAAACTCGCGCATGCGCAAGGTTGCGTCGCCGGTTTCGATTGCGCGCACGCGGCCGGCAACATCGATCTCGCGTTGCACGATGCCGGCTGCGATTTCGCCGCGTGGTGTTCGTACAAGTACCTCAACTCCGGCCCCGGCGCGGTCGCCGGTGCCTTCGTGCACGCGCGCCATGCACACGCGAAACTGCCACGCTTCGAAGGCTGGTGGGGCCGCAACGAAGCCACGCGCTTCCAGATGCGACCCGCGTTCGATTCCGCACCCGGCGCCGAAGGCTGGCAGCTTTCCAATCCGCCGATCCTCGCGCTCGCCCCGCTGCGCGTGTCACTGGAACTGTTCCAGCGCGCGGGCATGCGGCGATTGCGCGAAAAATCAAAACGACTGACCGCCTATCTCGCGTGGCTGATCGGGACGCAGCTCGATGACGTGCTGGAAATTCTGACGCCCTCGGCTCCGGCACAACGCGGCGCGCAACTTTCGCTGCGCGTGCGCGCGGGGCGCGACGCCGGTCAGTCGCTGTTCGACCACATGGCCGCGCACGGCGTGCTCGGCGATTGGCGCGAACCCGACGTGATGCGCATCGCGCCGGCGCCGCTGTACAACACCTTCGCCGATTGCCTGCGCTATGCCGAAGCGGCGCAGGCGTGGCGCGGGCGATACGCATGACCGCGAACACGCGCCCACGCATCACCATCATCGGCGCGGGCCTGGTGGGTTCGCTGCTGGCGACGCTGCTGGCGCAGCGTGGTTTCGACGTCGAGGTTTTCGAACGCCGTCCCGACCCGCGCGTGCGCGGTTTCCTCGGCGGCCGTTCCATCAATCTCGCGCTGGCCGAGCGCGGCCTGAACGCCTTGCGCAAGGCCGGCCTGGCGGACGCGGTGCTGGCTCAGGCCGTGATGATGCGTGGACGCATGGTGCATCCGCTGGACGGCGAGGCCAATCTGCAGCGCTACGGCCTCGACGATTCCGAAGTGATCCGCTCGGTCTCGCGCGGCGGCTTGAACATCCTGTTGCTGGATGCGGCCGAACGCGCGGGCGCAACGCTGCATTTCGATGCAGGGCTGGCGGATGCCGACTTCGCGAACGCCACCATCACCCTTGCGAGTCAAGACGGCACTCCGCGCACGCACCAATGTGGACTGCTGCTGGGCTGCGACGGCGCCGGCTCCGCGTTGCGCGCGGCGATGGCGAAGGCCGTCGACCTCGGCGAGCGCATCGAACCGCTGGGGCACGGTTACAAGGAACTCGAAATTCCCTCGCCCGGCGCGGGCGCTTTCGCGAT
>DATNAW010000163.1:0-13679 GCA_035572335.1 Rhodanobacteraceae bacterium | reverse complement strand
CCGAATGCAGCTTGGGTATGCAGGTCACCCCAATAGCGCAGCGCCACCGCGGCGTACACGCAACCCACCAACAGGGCGAACTCGACCAGCACGAGCAGCAGCTGCCACCTGAGTGCGCGTTGTCGAAACAGCCGAAACATGGGAGGTCCCTCTGCATTGGTCGCCTCGCGCCGATGCGGCTTGGCGTGAGGGGATGGTCTTTATACTACGAATGTGACGTAGTTCAACTTTTGGCGAATACTGAATAATCCTGCACGAAGCGTGCCGCGGCCGGTCCGTCGACACGGGAATGCCGCCCTTTTGAGCCCAAACCCCTGTATCTTTACGTTTTTTGACCCCGCGTCAGGTGCAGAACCATGTGTGGAATCGTTGCCGGTTGCACCCAGCGTGACGTCGTCCCCATCCTGCTGGCCGGGCTGCATGCTCTCGAGTACCGCGGCTACGATTCGGCCGGCCTGGCGGTGCTGGACGAAGGCAAGCTGAGCCGCCTGCGGGCGCCGGGCAAGGTGTCGGGGCTGGATGCGCTGTGGCAGGCGTCACCCACCCACGGCCGAACCGGGATCGCGCATACCCGCTGGGCCACCCACGGCGCGCCCAACGAGGCCAACGCCCACCCGCACGTATCGCGCGATACGGTCGCGGTGGTGCACAACGGCATCATCGAGAACCATGCGGAACTGCGCGAAGAGCTGAGGGCCGCCGGCTATGCCTTCACCTCGGATACCGATACCGAGGTCATCGCCCACCTCGTGCACAAGCTGGTGGCCGAGGGCAAGTCCCTGCGCGAAGCGGTGGCCGAAGCCACCCGCCGCCTGTGCGGCGCGTATGCGATCGCGGTGCTGCATCGCGACCATCCCGGGCACGTCGTCGGCGCGCGCCGCGGCAGCCCGCTGTGCGTGGGCGTCGGCATCGGCGAGCACTTCCTCGGCTCCGACGTGCAAGCGCTGATCCAGGTCACCAATCGCATCGTGTACCTGGAAGAAGGCGACGTGGTGGAGATCACGCCGGATGCGTTGGCGATCCAGGCCGCCGACGGCGCGCCGGTCACGCGCAAGCTCCGCGAGAGCGACCTGTCGATGGACGCCGTCGAACGCGGCCAGTTCCGCCACTACATGCTGAAGGAAATCTTCGAGCAGCCGGGTGCGGTCGCCAACACGCTGGAAGGACGCATCGCCGACAACCACATCCTGCCCAACATTTTCGGCGTCGACGCCGACGCACTGCTGAAGCGCGTGCGCCACGTGCACATCGTCGCCTGCGGCACCAGTTACCATGCCGGCATGGTCGCGCGTTACTGGCTGGAAGGCATTGCCGGCATCCCGTGCAGCGTCGAAGTCGCCAGCGAATACCGCTACCGCAACGTGGTGGTGATGCCTGACACGTTGTTCCTCGCGGTTTCGCAATCAGGCGAAACCGCCGACACGCTGGCGGCCCTGCGCGATGGCCGCGAGCGCGGGTACCTCGGTTCGTTCGCGATCTGCAACGTGCCGGAATCGAGCCTGGTGCGCGAATCCGACCTCACGCTGATGACGCGCGCCGGGCCGGAAATCGGCGTTGCATCCACCAAGGCGTTCACGACACAGCTGACCGCGCTGGCGCTGCTGGTGCTGGAACTCGCGCGTCTGCGCGGGATCGATGCTGGCAGGCTCTCGCAATTGGTCGGCGAACTCGCCAGCCTGCCGCGCCGGATCGACGACGCGCTGGAACTGGAGCCTGCGATCGCCGAACTGGCCGAATCATTCGTCGACAAACACCACGCGCTGTTCCTCGGACGCGGCGCGCAATATCCGGTGGCGATGGAGGGCGCGCTGAAGCTCAAGGAGATTTCCTACATCCACGCCGAGGCGTATCCAGCGGGCGAACTGAAGCACGGCCCTTTGGCGCTGGTGGACGAGGACATGCCGGTGATCGCGGTCGCGCCCAACAACCAGCTCCTGGAAAAACTGAAGTCGAACCTGGAAGAAGTGCGCGCGCGCGGCGGCCAGTTGTACGTGTTCGCCGACTCGGACGCCGACGTGTCGTTGAACGGCAAGCGCGGCCATTTGATGAAGATCGACGCTGGCGGCAACTTCATCGCGCCCGCCGTTTTTACCGTGCCTTTGCAGCTGCTGGCATACCACGTCGCGGTGCTGCGCGGTACCGACGTCGACCAGCCGCGCAACCTCGCGAAATCGGTCACCGTTGAGTAAACGAGATCGCTTCCAGATCGACGTTGCCTCCGCTCAGCACCAGCCCGACGCGCTGGCCCGCGAAGCGTTCGCGCCGCGCGAGCAAGGCCGCCAGCACGACCGCCGATGAAGGCTCGATCGTCTGTTTGAGTTCGGCCCACGCAAGGCGCATTGCCGCGAGCACGGCATGGTCGTCCACGCTGATTACTTCGACACGGTGCGCGCGCAGCAATGCAAAGTTCGGGTCGCCGATCGTCGCCCGCAAGCCGTCGCAAACCGTGTGCGGCACGACATCAGTGACGCGCTCGCCGCGTTGCAGGGATTGGAACGCATCGTCGGCACCCGCGGGTTCGGCGCCGACCAATCGCGCCTTCGGCGACAAGGCGGCAAGCGCGATCGCGCAGCCGGAGGCCAATCCCCCACCGCCAATCGGAACGATCACCGCGTCGAGATCGGACACCTGCTGCAGCAATTCCAGGACGATCGTGCCCTGGCCTGCGATCACCCGCGCGTCGGCATACGGATGCACCAGCGTCGCGCCGGTCTCGCGCTGCACTTTCTCGCAGGCTTCTTCGCGCGCGGCTTGCGTCGGCGCGCAGCGGTGCAGGATGCCGCCGGCCTGTTCGATGTTCGCGAGTTTCGCCGCGACGGCGCCATCGGGCACGACGATGTGCGCGGGAATCCCGCGCGTCCGCGCGGCCAGCGCGAGTGCCGCGCCATGGTTGCCGGACGAATGCGTCACGACCCCACGTGCTGCTTCGTCGTCGTTCAAGGCCCACACCGCATTGCAGGCGCCGCGAAACTTGAACGCGCCGCCGACCTGCAGGTGTTCGCACTTGAAAAACAACTTCGCGCCGGCGCGCGCATCCAGTTCCGGCGAAGGCAGCACCGGTGTGATCCGCGCGTGCGGCGCGATGCGCGCGGCAGCGCTGCGGATGTCATGAAGGGTCGGAGCTGCGAATTCAGTCATGGGATGGAGTTCGAGAAGGCGGACAATGCGTGATTTTGACACTGATGCGAAAGAGGTGGCTGATAAAATCGCGGAATGGACACCCAGACTTCCGCCACCAGCGCAAAGACCGTTCGCCTTGCCGATTACCAGCCGCCCGCATGGCGCGTCACGCATGTCGAACTGACGTTCGAGCTGGGCATCGATGAAACGCGGGTGCACTCGAGGCTCGCGCTGGCGCGCGATCGCTCCGAGCCCTTGCGGCTCGACGGCGAGGACGTGGAACTCACCGCCGTGCGGCTGGATGGCCGCGTCCTGGCGGCGGACGAATACCAGCTCGATTCGACGGGCCTTCTCATCGCGGCTGCACGCGACGGCAGCGTGCTGGAGCTGGATGTACGCCTTGACCCCACGCACAACAGCCAGTTGTCCGGGCTGTACCTTTCCGGTGCGCGCGAACACGGCTTTCTGCTGACGCAATGCGAAGCGCAGGGATTCCGCCGCATCACGTTCTTCCCCGACCGTCCGGACGTGCTGGCACGTTACGACGTCACCCTGGTCGCTGACCGCGCGCGTTTTCCGGTGCTCTTGGCCGGCGGCGAGGAAGTCGAATCCGGTGACCTTGGAGACGGCCGCCATTTCGCGCGGTTTGTCGATCCGCATCCGAAACCGAGTTACCTGTTCGCGCTGGTCGCAGGTCGTCTCGAAAAAATCGAGCGCGCGTATCGCACCGCCGACGGCCACGACGTCATGTTGCGCCTGTGGGCCGAAGCCGATGCGATCGGCCGCTGCCTTTACGCGATGGGCGCGCTGGAGCGCGCGATGCGCTGGGACGAGCGCGCCTACGGCCGCAACTACGACCTGCCGGTGTTCAACGTGGTCGCGACCCACGATTTCAACATGGGCGCGATGGAGAACAAGGGTCTCAACATCTTCAATTCGAAGTACCTGCTGGCCGATCCCGACACCACCACCGACGACGAATACCGCCACATCGAAGCGGTGATCGGCCACGAGTACTTCCACAACTGGAGCGGCAACCGCGTCACCTGCCGCGACTGGTTCCAGTTGTCCCTGAAGGAAGGCTTCACGGTGTTCCGCGAGCACGGTTTCTGCGAAGCCATGCACTCGCCGGCGCTGAAGCGCATTGAAGATGTCTCCACCCTGAGACGCGTGCAGTTTCCGGAAGACGCGGGTCCGCTGGCGCATCCGGTGCGCCCGGCTGCGTACGAGGTCATCGACAACTTCTACACCGCGACCGTGTACGAAAAGGGCGCGGAGCTGATCCGGATGATCGCGGGCACGCTGGGCGTGGAGGGTTTCCGGCGTGGCACCGATCTTTACTTCTCGCGCTTCGACGGGCAAGCCGTCACCATTGACGATTTGCTTGCCGCATTGGGCGAAGCCAATGGCCTTGATTTGTCGCCCTACCTTGCCTGGTACGCGCAAGCCGGCACGCCCGAGGTCCGCGCGCGCGACGACTACGATGCCGACGCGAAACGCTACACACTCACCCTCGCGCAGGGCACCCCGCCGACCCCCGGCCAGCCGCACAAGCAGCCGTTGCCGATTCCGGTGAACATCGCATTGTTGGCGGATGACGGCACGCGCGTGCCGCTGCATTCCGCTGGCAATACCGCAGCGCGCGCCGACGAGCAGGTGCTGGAGCTGACCACCGCGGAGCAACGCTTCGTCTTCGAAGACGTGCCCGCCAAGCCAACGCCTTCGTTGTGCCGCGGGTTCTCGGCACCGGTGCAGGTGCATTTCGATTACACGCCTGCGCAACTCGCATTGCTGCTCAGGCATGAAACAAGCGGCTTCGATCGCTGGGAGGCTGCGCAACAACTGGCCGCGCGCGCGTTCGATGAAACACTGGCGCAAGAACCTTCGCGCGCTGCCACCGATGCATGCCTGGACGCGTTGGCGCAACTGTTCGCCGTGCGCGCGGATATCGATCCCGCGCTGCTCGCCGATCTCATGACGCCGCCCTCCGCACTCGAACTCGGCGCGCGTCATTCCCCGTTCGATCCCGACCGCGTGCATGCCGCGCGTGAGGCTTTGGAGAATGCGCTTGCGCAGCGGCTGGGCGACGCGCTGGCGCCGGCATATCACCAACTTCACGCCGATGAGTCAGGCGCACTGGACCATGATGCCGCGGCGCGGCGTCGACTGAAGGCGCGCGTGCTCGCACTGCTTGTACGCCACGATCCGGAGACGGGCGCCGCCCTTGCGTTCGTCCAATGCCGCGATGCGCGCGGCATGACCGACCGCCTCACCGCGCTGTCCGTGTTGGTGCGCAGCGATGCGCCGCAAGCCGCCGAGAGTCTGCGGATGTATCGGCAACGTTTCGACGGCGATGCGCTTACGCTGGACAAGTGGTTCATGCTGCAGGCCACCGTTACCGCGCACGCCACGCTGGAACGCGTGCAGGCGCTGGAAGCCGATCCAGCTTTCACGCTGGCCAATCCCAATCGCGTGCAGGCGCTGTTCGGCGCTTTCGCGCGCGGCAACCCAGTGGCGTTCCATCGCCCGGACGGCGCGAGCCACCGCTGGTTTGCCGGCAAGCTCGCCGAGATCGATGCGCGCAATCCGCAACTGTCGGCGCGCCTCGCCAAGGCTTTCGAGGACTGGATGCGGCTGGAACCTAAACGCCGTGCTTCAGCGGAAGCGGCGCTGCGCGAATTGCTTGCGCGCGGGCGACACTCGCCGGACCTGCGGGAAATCCTGACCCGGATGCTCGAGGCAGGCGACACTCGCGCCTGCTAAGTAAACCCTAATCATGCGGCGTATCCTTGAACACGGAATCTGCCTCAACCGAGGTGTGCCATGCGAAGAACATCGGGATCAGGCGCATGGAGCGGTCTTGCGCGCCTCGCGCTGCTTGGGACGAGCGTGGTCGCGCTGGCCGGTTGCGTCACCGGATATTCCCTGGTTCAACCGGACGGGACTGGCGCGGGCGGCTATTACACGGACGAATCCTATCCCGCGCCGGCATATACCTACGATGGCGACTTCGGCGCGTACGACCCGTATGACGTAGCGTTCGGCGACTACGGCATCTACGGCCCATCGTTCACTTTCGGATTGGGCATTGGCGGTCCATGCGGCTGGGGTTGCGCGGGCTACGGTGGCTGGCCCTGGTATTACGGCGCGGTGGTGGACGACCACAGATGGAGGCGCCACCACGCGCACCATCACCGTGGTGGCATGGTCGTTTCGGCGCCCTCGCCGCGCCCATGGCTGAGCCCGGACCATCCGCGCGTTCCGCCGGTCAATGGAATACGAGGCGCGACGCCGCCCATCGCGGTTCCCGCGCGGCCCGCGGAAAGCTTCGCCAGCCGGCGTCCGCTGGAATCCACGTCGTTCGCGCCACGCAGTGACATCGGCAGGGTGCCGCAGCCAGCCCGGATCGCGGAGCGTCCGGCCTACCCGGATCGGGAACCCGCCTCAGCCATGAACCGGTCCATGCCGATCCGGGTGGCGCCTTCGCATGATTTCGCGCAGCCTGCTGGTCGCACCGCTGCACCGATGCGGGCGGCGTCTCCTCCCGGCCACGGCAGCCACGCGGACAAGATTCGCTGAAGGGACGGCCCGCTCGGCCGTCAAAAAAACGGGGAGCACCCCCCGATGCTCCCCGTTTCCCCCGTCTTTGAAAGGCCGGCTCGGGCCAAGGCCCGGCACGCTCATGCGTCCAGCGGGCGCGTCCCGGTCTCGACCGGCTGCGGTGCGGAACGGCTCGATTCGGAAGCCACTTCGCGGATCTCCGCACGCATCTCCAGTTCGGCCATGCGGATCAGCGCATCGTGATGCTTGTAGACCGCTTCCCACTCTTCATTGGTCATCTCGACAAAGCTCATTTCCGAAGTCCTCTGGTGGTTCCGGCGCGCCTGAACGCTTCAAGTGGCGTTCACGCGCGGCCGCTGATACTCTTCGCCGAAAGGGGCTGTTGCGACTCGATTTGCCACTTCGGCACCTGATGTTTTTTTCCAAATCTGGCGCCCGGAACTCGGTTACTCTGGATTCCCCCTGTTCCTGATGACCGCCGGGCGCCAGTTCCTTTTCGCAGCCTTCCGGGCTGCTCCCCGACGATGCAAACCGGATCCCGTTTTCCGGCTCGCGCCGCTCGCAACGGCTGCATCGGCGGGTGCGCATGAGTATTTCTGCACGTCGTGTGCCAATCCATCGGTCAATGCGCCGGAAAATTGCAAGAGATTGTGACGTTGCCGGGTAGGCGTGTGATTACGTGCACCGTGCACGTCCGCAGTAACCTTTCGCAACGATTCGGGGTGCCAATTGCAAACGGAATTTCACAATCGCGTCGCCGGTCGTGATGATTCGTCGTTGCAATTCGAAACAAGTGACACGCCATGACCAGTTATGACGTCATCGTTGTGGGCGGTGGCCATGCCGGCACCGAGGCCGCGCTCGCTTCCGCGCGCTGCGGTGCGCGCACGCTGCTGCTCACGCACAACATCGAAACCATCGGCCAGATGAGTTGCAATCCCGCAATCGGCGGGATCGGCAAGGGTCATCTTGTGAAGGAGATCGATGCGCTCGGTGGTGCGATGGCGCACGCGGCGGATCTCGCGGGCATCCAGTGGCGCACCTTGAATGCATCGAAAGGTCCGGCGGTGCGCGCGACGCGTTGCCAGGCCGATCGCCTGCTGTACAAGGCCGCAATCCGGCACATCGTCGAGCGGCAACCGAATCTCGAAATCTTCCAGCAGGCGGTCGACGATCTGGTGATCGAGTGCGGCCGCATCGCCGGTGTCGTCACGCAGATGGGTTTGACGATCCACGCACCACGCGTGGTGTTGACGGTCGGCACGTTTCTCGCTGGCAAGATCCACATCGGTCTGGAAAACCACACGGGCGGTCGCGCAGGCGATCCGCCCGCGACGACGCTCGCGAAACGCATGCGCCAACTGCCACTGGGCGCCGATCGCCTGAAGACCGGTACGCCGCCGCGCATCGACGCGCGCACGCTGGATTATTCGGTGTTCGAGGAACAACCGGGCGACGATCCGCTGCCGGTGTTCTCGTACCTCGGTTCGCGCGACGAACATCCGCGCCAGGTGCCATGCTGGATCACGCATACAAGTGAGCGCACGCACGAGATCATCCGCGCGGGGCTGGATCGCTCGCCCCTCTACACCGGCAAGATCGAAGGCACCGGGCCGCGCTACTGCCCGTCGATCGAAGACAAGGTGGTGCGTTTCGCCGACAAGGCCTCGCACCAGATTTTCATCGAGCCGGAAGGTCTGGACGCGATCGAGATCTACCCGAACGGCATTTCCACGTCGCTGCCTTTCGACGTGCAGGTGGAATTGGTGCATTCGATTCCCGGTTTCGAGCGTGCGCACATCACGCGCCCCGGTTATGCGATCGAATACGACTACTTCGATCCGCGCGGCCTGCAGCCTTGGCTGGAAACCAAAGCGTTCGCCGGTTTGTATTTCGCGGGCCAGATCAATGGCACCACAGGCTACGAGGAGGCCGCGGCGCAAGGCCTGGTCGCGGGCATCAACGCCGCGCGCACCGCGCACGGCGAGCAACCCTGGTGGCCGCAGCGCGACGAGGCCTATACCGGCGTATTGATCGACGACCTCACCACCAACGGCACGATCGAGCCGTACCGGATGTTCACGTCGCGCGCGGAGTATCGCCTGCACCTGCGCGAAGACAACGCCGACCTGCGCCTCACGGAAAAAGGTTTCGAGCTGGGCGTGGTGTCACAAAACCGTTTCGATGCGATGCGTGCGAAACGCGATGCGGTGGAACGCGAAACCGCGAGGTTGAAATCGATTTGGGCAACGCCTTCGAATGCACTCGGTGTCGCATTGCAATCGCAGCGCGACGTTACGCTCGCACACGAGGCGAATGCGCTGGATCTTCTGCGGCGTCCGGAACTCGATTATGCGGCGCTGACGGACACGGATGGTTTCGGCCCTGCCGTCGATCGCGAGGACGTCGCCGCGCAAGTGGAAGTGCAGGCGAAATACGCGGGCTACCTCGACCGCCAGCGCGACGAAATCGAACGCCAGCGCCGCCATGAATCCATGCCGATTCCGGAAGCATTCGATTACGACGGCGTGCGCGGCTTGTCGGCGGAAGTGTCCGCGAAGCTGAAACACGTGCGTCCGGCGACGCTGGGGCAAGCGCGCCGCATCAGCGGCGTCACGCCTGCGGCGATTTCGCTGCTGCTGGTGCACCTGCGCCGGCAACACGATCCGCGCGCGGCTTGAGATCTCGCGTCTTTGCATGGCGCCGGCATGTTTCGGCGAGGTTAACGCGCACGCGGCGATCATTGTTTCATCACCCTGGCGTGATGCTGCTTGCAGCGTCACGCGGGTTTCCGCAACAGGGCCATTGATGCAGGCGCGCGCCGACGTGCCATCGCGTCGGAGGAAACGTCGCGCGGATGATCCGCGAAGCTGCCGCCACCTTTGCCCGCACGCTTTACCGTCCAGGGAACCGGACCGGGCCGTGGGGTGCGCGCAAGCTGCCTGGAAGTTTGAAGCGGATTTCGCGACAACCGCTGCGTTATCCCGCGCTCGACAGTGCACGCTTCGTGCTGATCGCGCTGGTGGTGAGCGGACACCTGCTGGAACAACTGGTCGACGCGGGTCCGTTTGCCGCAGCGCTGTATCGCTGGATTTATCTTTTCCACATGCCGGCGTTCGTGCTGATTTCCGGCGCGGTTTCGAAACCGGCACTGACGCGACGGCGTGTCGTTGCGTTGATCACTTGCCTGCTGCTGCCGTACGTCCTTTTCCAGACGCTGTATGCGGCTTGGGATGCGTGGCTGTTCCAGACGGGTGATTGGTCGCAAGGCTATCTCACGCCGTATTGGCTGCTGTGGTATTTGCCGAGCCTCGCATGCTGGCGCCTGTTGCTGCCCGCATTCGCACGATTCAAGTTCGCATTGCCGGTCGCCGTGGCGATCGCGTTGGCCGCGGGTTTCGCACCCTGGATCGGCTACCCGCTGTCGCTGTCGCGCACGCTGGTGTTCTTCCCGCTATTCCTGCTCGGCCATCGTCTCGGCGCCAAGCGGCTGCAGCAACTTGGCGATTCGCGCGGCCGGCGCTGGGGCGCGCTGGCGATCCTGACCGGCGCAGCTGTCGGCGCATGGCTGCTGCGTGACGCGGATCCACAGTGGCTGTATGCGTCGGTGGGCTACGCAGATTTGAATGTCGTGCCTTGGTCGGGCGCGGCGTTGCGACTCGCGTTACTGGCGGTTTCGGGGTCGTGCGTGCTCGCCGTGCTTGCGCTGATGCCGCGCCACGCGATGCCCGGAACACCCGGACGGCGCAGCCTCACGGCTTACCTGATGCATGGTTTCCTGGTGCGCGCGCTGGTCGCGGGCGGCGCCTTCGTGTGGCTGGCGCATGCGTTGCCGGCTTCTGCGGAAGTGTCGGCATGTCTCGTGGCTGGCGTGTTGGTTGCCGCGGCGCTGTCCACGCGGATGGCCGACTTGCTGGCCGCGCCGCTGACGCGGCCGGTCGACTGGATGCGCGATGCGGTCCACCGCGGTCCGCTCGCCATACGCCAACGGATGGAAGAATTCAAACGCTTGTATTAGGCTTGGCCCGTCCGCCATTCGGCACCTGGAGAGCTCCCGGCCATGCTTCGTCCCCGTCACCTCGCCTGCGCCGTGGCGCTGGCGCTCAGCTGTTCCGCAGCGTTCGCGCAATCCGTCCCGACGGTCCAGGCGTCCGCGCACGCGGGCCTGTTCGATCACATGGTGGTTTTTGGCGACAGCCTGAGTGACGACGGCAATCTGTCGCTGGTAGCGCAGCTGCCATTGACGATGCGCTTCACCACCAATCCGGGCCAGACCGGCGTCGAGAACGTTGCGGATTACTTCGGCGTGCCGATGACCCCAGCGTTGGCGGGAGGCACCGACTTCGCATTCGGCGGCGCTGGCGTCGTCAACAATTCGCCCGGCACGCCGGCGGGCGTGCCGACGCTGCCTACGCAATTGGGAATGTATCTGCAAGCTACCGGTGGCAAAGCCGATCCCAACACGCTGTACGCGGTGTGGGGCGGTGCCAACGACGTGTTCTACAACGTCGCCTTGGCGCAACTCGGAATGCTGACGCCGGCGCAGGTACAAGCCAACCTGCAAACCGCCGCGGGCACCGAACTCGGGATGATCCAGTCGCTGGGCAAAGCGGGCGCACGCTACGTGATGGTGTTCAACCTGCCCAACATCGGACTCACGCCCTCTGCGCTCGCGTCGGGGCCACAGGGCGCCGCGCAACTCACCGGACTTTCGATTCTCTACAACAATACTTTGAATAGCGGTCTGGCGAACGCCGGCCTCAACATCATCCCGGTGAACGCCTACGCGATCCTCAACGAGATCGTCGCCGATCCGAGCCGCTACGGTTTCACCAACGTCACGCAGCCGGCCTGCACCGGCGGTGACGGCAGTTCCTTCGAGTGCCTGCCGGCAGGCACGCCGGGCGCGACCGTCACGTATCAATCCGGCACCGAGAACACCTATCTCTTTGCGGATGGCGTGCATCCGACCACGGCCGCGCACGCGATGCTGGCGCAGTACGCGGAATCGATCATCACCGCACCGGGCGAGATATCGCTGCTGGGCGAAGCGCCGCTGCAGATCAACGAGAGCCTCAACCGCTCGATCACCACCCAGGCGGCCAGCAGCCTCGCCAACGCGCCCGGCAACGGACTGCGCGTGTGGGCCAGTTACGACTACGCGCATCAGCGCCTCGACGCGCAGGTCAATTCGCCGGAGAGCAGCAACGACGCCAACACCTTGAGCGTCGGCGCCGACATCCATCCGTCCGACGCATTGACGGCGGGCCTTGCGTTTACCGCCGGACAGCAAAAGGATGATTTCGACGCCAATGCGGGCGGCTTCAAACTGCAGGATCTGCTGGCCAGCGGCTACGTAATGTGGGGCTGGGACCAGGCGTACTTCGGTGCGATCGGCAGTTTCGGTCACCTGGGTTACAGCGACATCCATCGCAACATCCCGATCGGCCCGACGGTGCGTTACGAGTCCGGCTCGACATCGGGCTACCACACCGCGCTCGCGCTGACAGGCGGCTGGTGGCTCAACTTCGGCAACTGGCGCACCGGTCCCTATGCCGACCTGTCATGGGAGCATGCACACGTCGACGGTTACAGCGAGGATGGCAACGACGCCACCGCGATGACTTTCGGCGAGCAGGACCGTCACGCCCTGATCGGTACGCTGGGTTGGCAGTTGACCGGCAACCTGCAAACCGGCGGCGCAATGCTGCACCCGTTCGCGCGCGTTGCGTGGAACCATGACAACGATGCCGATCCGCGCGATGTCAGCGCCGGCCTGGTCAGCATGCCCGGCACCTTCGCGCTGCCGGGCTTCATGCCGGACAAGAACTGGGGCAGCGCAGGCGTGGGGCTTGCTGCCGATTTCACGCCGAACTTTTCCGGCTGGATCGGCTACGACGGCCGCTTCTCCGATTCGAGCCAGCGCGTCGACAGCCTCAATATCGGTGCCAAGTTCCGTTTCTGAGCCGTTGTTCGATGCAACAAAAACCCGCGCGTCGCAAGGCGCGCGGGTTTTTGTTTCCGGGATCGAAAGACTCAGTGCTTCTTGCTGAAGCGCTTGAACTCCGCCTCGGCCTTGTCATGCAATGCCTTGGCGTCGGCATCGGACAAGCTCGTGGTCTTGCCACCACTGATCTTCTTGTTCAACACCAGCACGCCGTCATTGCCCCAGCCGACCTGTACCGTCGAGGTGGCGGGCGCGTCCGCCTTCGGCATCTGTTCCTGCACGACCACCCACGGCAGCGAATCGCGGTACGCGTACTCGCTCTTGGTGAAGCCCTTGTCCGCCTGGTTGAGCTGCTCGATGATGAATTCGACGCCGTGCACGTCACTGAAAACCTGCCAGCTCTGCGATTCCCCGATCTTGCTGGCGGTGCCGCTCTTGACCGTCATGCCGCCGGTCTGGCGCTTGGCATTGTTGAAATCGTCCAGCATCTTTTCGGCGGCCGTCGGCTCCGCCACCAGCGTCAGGCTCACGTTGGACGGCTGCCCGCGCGTCAGCACCGGCTGCTGCAACTTCGTGGTGTAGGTGCGGCCGTTGTCCTGCATCGTGGCCTGCAACACATACAGGTCCTTCGCGTTGATCGCCGATGCCGAGAACGGAATGTGGAACGCCTGGGGAAATTTGGGCGGATTGAAATCCTGCTTGTTCACCGTGACGCCCGGTTGTTGGGTCACATCCACCAACGACAATTCCAGCGTCGCCTGCGGCGTCACCGCGGCCGTGGCGTCCTGAAGCTTGACCGTTCCCGTCACCGCTGTCGCGGCCGGCGCGGGTGGGGCCGCCTCGGATGCAGAAGGTGCGGAAGACGAAGATGAAGTGTTGCCGGACGAATTGGATGCGCCGCAACCCGCAAGGACCAACGTGGCAACAAACAACGGCGCAACAGCAAGCTTTTGCATGGAGATTCCTCGAAATGGGGCTGGCCCATGTCGGAAAGCAACTCGGCACGATCGCAAGTCACAGGCCAGAATTCTCATATTACCGCGGCGGGGGG
>DATNAW010000162.1:0-16307 GCA_035572335.1 Rhodanobacteraceae bacterium | reverse complement strand
AGCAGGGCATCGGCATGGTGAAGATGAAGGTCGGCCGCGCACCGGCGAAGGACGTCGAGCGCGTGCGCGCCGCGCGCGTGGCCATCGGCAAGCACGCGCAATTGTTCGTCGATGCCAACGGCGCGTATTCGCGCAAGCGGGCGCTGCACCTCGCGGATGCATTCGCCGGGTGCAACGTGGGCTGGTTCGAGGAGCCGGTGTCGTCGGACGATCTTGCCGGATTGCGCTTGCTGCGCGATCGCGCGCCCGCCTGCATGGACATTGCGGCGGGTGAATACGGCTACCACGGCGGCTATTTCCGCCGCATGCTCGCCGCGGGCGCCGTCGACGTGCTGCAGGCCGACGCGACGCGTTGCGGCGGCATCACCGGTTACCTGCACGCGGCGGCGCTGTGCGAGGCGTTCTCGATGCCGCTGTCGGCGCACTGCGCGCCCGCGCTGCACATGCACGTCGCGTGCGCCACGCAGGCGACGCGGCATATCGAATATTTCCACGACCACGTCCGCATCGAACACCTGTTGTTCGAAGGCGTGCCCGAACCCGTGGACGGTTGCCTGCGTCCGGCGTTGGATCGTCCTGGCGCGGGTTTTTCGCTGAAGCGCCTGGAAGCACGGCGGTACGAAGCTTGACCGCTGGGCACCCGGAGGCGCAGCAAGGAGGAGCAGAGATGGAAGTCGATCACGTGAAGGAACAGTGCCAGCACGAACGCTGCACGTGCGAAGTCGAATCCGGGCATCCGTATTGCAGCGAATACTGCCGCAATGCCGCCGAGTTCGAGCAGCACGACCAAAGCGACGAGGACAAGCGCGTCGGCCGCTGCGGATGCGGACACGAAGGGTGCACGCTGCAGTAAGCGATGCCGGCGCAACCGACAACCCTTGCGCGCAACGCTGGATTGGCGGCGCTGGGCATACTGGCCGCCGCCGCCGGTGCACGGGCGTTGCGGCAGCGGCGTCCGGCGACACGCAAATCCGGCGCGCATGACGCGACCGTCACCTCAGCGCGGCGCCTCAATCGCGCGGCGGGCCTGATCGCGACGTCGACGTTGCTCGACAGCGGCGTCGAGCACTATCGCGGCATGTTCCACAACAAGGCGATGATCACTCCGCTGGTCGTGTCCGCGCTGACGCTCGCGGTCAGCGCGCATGGCTTGCGCGATGAGCGCAAGTTTGCACACCGCGTGCGCGATCCGGTCTATGCCGCGGCCGCGCTGACCGGCTTGGCGGGAACGGGATTCCACGTCTACAACATCGGCAAGCGGCCGGGCGGTTTCTGCTGGCAGAACCTGTTTTACGGGTCTCCGCTGGGCGCGCCCGCCGCCGTCGCATTGGCCGGACTGCTGGGCTATTACTCCGAGCGTTTGCGCGAGAGCCGCGGCGGCAAGGCGCCGCGCGTGTTCCACATGCCCGCGGGACGCGCGCTTGCGGCACTCATCGCCGTGGGCCTGGTGGCAACGTCGGCCGAAGCAGGCCTGCTGCATTTCCGTGGCGCCTACCACGATCCTTTCATGTTCGTACCGGTCACGGTGCCTCCGATCGCGGCGGCCTTGCTGGCGGAAACCGCGGCCACGCATCCGCACCGGCCGCGTCGCTTGACGCGCTGGTGGCTGCGCCTCACCGCGCTGATCGGTTTCCTCGGCGCAGGTTTCCACATCTTCGGCGTGAGCCGCGACATGGGCGGCTGGCGCAACTGGTCGCAGAACATCCTCAATGGTCCGCCGATTCCGGCGCCGCCAAGTTTTACGGGTCTCGCACTCGCCGGACTCGCGGCACTGGGATTGATCGAGGAGCATCCGCATGCCTGATCGCTATCCCGGTTACGACGTGATGGCGAAGCGCGACACGCCGTCGTGGAACGATGCGACGCGGCGGGTGATCGACGCGCGTCTCGCCATCGTCGATGCACCGAGGTTCCTGGACGAGCAGGCGTGGCTGACGTTGCGCGCGATCTGCGACGGCATCGTGCCGCAGCATTCGCGAGACACGCGCGTCCCGATCGCCGCGATGGTCGATCGCAAACTCGTGGAGGATCATCGCGACGGCTACCGCGACGCGCGCCTGCCGCCGTTGCGCGAGGCCTGGCGACGCGGACTTGCGGCGCTGGGTGCCGCAGCACGTGCGCGGAGCGGCGTGGCATTCCATCGCCTGACCGCCGCGGCGCGCGATGCGCTGTTGCAAGACATGCACGACGGCAAGCTCGATGGCCCGGAGTGGGGCGGCATGCCGTCCAAATTGTTCTTTCGCGGGCGCGTCACGCACGACATCCTCGCCGCGTACTACTCGCATCCGGCCGCGTGGAACGAAATCGGCTTCGGTGGCCCGGCCGCACCGCGCGGCTACGTGCGGATGTACTTCAACCGGCGCGATCCGTGGGAAGCGGCCGAAGCGCAGACGAGCGACGTCGATGAAACCGCTGCATGACGCGCTGCACGTGCCACGCGGCGCGCACGGCCGTGCGCCCGATCCGCTGCGCGTCGGCGGCTGGATGCCGATGCGCGAATACCGCGACGACGAACAGGTCGATTTCGTGATCGTCGGCACCGGCGCAGGCGGCGGCACGCTCGCATGCAAGCTCGCGGAGGCGGGCTTTTCCGTGGTCGCACTGGATGCCGGCGCGTGGTGGCGTCCGCTGGAGGAGTTCGCGTCCGACGAAACGCACCAGGACAAATTGTTCTGGACCGACGAGCGCATCTGCGACGGCGACAATCCGCTGAAGCTCGGCAGCAACAACAGTGGCAAATCGGTCGGTGGATCGACCGTGCACTTCGCGATGGTGTCGCTGCGGTTTCGCCCGGAATGGTTCAAGTGCCGCACGCTGCTCGGTTACGGCGTCGACTGGCCATTGGACTGGCGCGAGATGTGGCGTTACTACCGCGAGGTCGAGCAGGCGCTGAAGATTTCTGGCCCCGTCACCTATCCGTGGGGTCCGAAGCGTCCGCGCTATCCGTACCGCGCGCACGAAGTGAATGCGGCCGGCTGGGTGCTGGCGCAGGCTTGCGAGGCAATGGGCATCGCCTGGACGGAGACACCGCTGGCCACGCTTTCGGCGCCGCGCGGGCTCGCGCACCCCTGCGTATACCGCGGCTTCTGCGTCACCGGCTGCGCGACCAATGCCAAGCAGAGCGCGCTGGTCACGTGGATTCCGCGCGCGGTGAAGGCGGGCGCCGAAGTCCGCGACCTCGCGATGGTGGGTCGCGTCGAAGTCAACGACAGGGATCGTGCGACCGGCGTGCATTACCAACGCGAAGGCCGCTGGCGCTTCCAGCGCGCACGCAACGTCGTGGTGGCCGGTTACGCCATCGAAACGCCGCGCCTGCTGCTGAACTCGGGCGACGCGCGGCACCCGGAGGGGCTCGCCAATCGTTCCGGCCTGGTCGGGAAAAATCTCATGGCGCAAACCAACCAGGGTGTGTACGGCGTGATGGCCGACGAGATCCGCTGGTACAAGGGACCGCCGTCGCTGACGCTCACCGAGCACTGGAATTACTGCGACGAAGGCAAGGATTTTTTTGGCGGTTACGCGTTCATGTCGCAGGGGCCGCTCCCTCGGGCGTGGGCTTCGACGCAGGCCGGCAACCATGACTTGTGGGGCGACGCCCTGCTGCGCGAAATGGAGAAATACAACCACCAGGCAGGCTTCAAGATCGTCGGCGAAACGCTGCCGCAGGAACGCAACCGCGTCACGCTGGCCGACGAGAAGGACCAATACGGCTTGCCCGTCGCGCGCGTGACGTTTTCGCTGTGCGACAACGACAAGGCGCTGGTCAGACACTCGATCGATTTCATGACGCGCAGCCTCGAAACCATTGGCGCACGCGACGTCTGGGCCGAAGAGGACGACACCTGCCATCTCAACGGCACCGCGCGAATGGGCGACGATCCCGAAACCAGCGTGGTGAACGCGGATTGCCGCAGCTGGGACATTCCGAACCTGTGGATCTGCGACGGTTCGGTGTTCCCGACGGTCGGCGGAGTCAATCCGTCGCTGACGATCCAGGCGATCGCCTGCCGTACCGGCGCCCGAGTCCGTCAACTCGCCGCGCGCGGAGAACTTTGAACATGCCCATCGAATGCGGGAGGAAAACGAAATGACTGCTGGAATGCGCGGCAAGCGCGCCGCGTCACGCAATACGCTGGACGGCAAAGTCGTCGCGATCACCGGCGCGTCGGCCGGCGTCGGCCGCGCGACCGCGCTGCTGTTCGCGCGCAACGGCGCCAAGGTCGGATTGATCGCGCGCGGCGAGGATGCGCTCAAGGTCACCAGGCACGAAATCGAAGTGGCCGGCGGCACCGCGCTCGTGTGCGTCGCGGACGTCGCCGATGCGGATGCCCTGGATGCCGCGGCCGAGCTCATCGAGCAGCAGCTCGGCCCGATCGACGTGTGGATCAACAACGCGATGGTGACCGTGTTCGCCCCGGTGGCGGAGATGACGGCGGAGGAGTTCCGGCGCGTCACCGAGACGACCTACCTTGGCGGCGTGCACGGCACGATGGCCGCGCTGAAACGGATGCGACCGCGCGATCGTGGCGTGATCGTGCAGGTTTCCTCGGCGCTGGCGTACCGCAGCATTCCGTTGCAATCGGCTTACTGCGGCGCCAAGCATGCACTGATGGGTTTCCTCGATTCGCTTCGCTGCGAATTGATCCACGAAGGCAGCGGCATCCACCTGACGGCGGTGCACATGCCCGCGCTCAACACGCCGCAATTCGGCTGGGCGCGCAACAAGATGCCCAACAAGCCGCAACCGGTTCCGCCGATCTACCAACCCGAAGTCGCGGCGGAGGCGATCTGGTTCGCGGCGACCCATCGGCGTCGCGCCGTCAGCGTCGGCGCATCGACGTGGCTGGCGCTGCTGGGGCAGTGGCTTTCACCGCTGCTGATGGATCGCTACCTCGGGCGTACCGCCGTCGAAGGCCAGCAAACCAACGAGCCCGATGCCGGCAACCGCGCCGACAATCTCGCCGCGCCGATCGCCAACCAGCATGCGACGCACGGAACCTTCGGCGCAAGCGCGCATCGGCACTCGCCCGCGTTGTGGATGGACATGCATCGCGAACCGTTGCTGCTGGGCGCGCTGGCGGTCGCCGCCGGCGCCCTGACGTGGTGGCAATGCCGCAGGCATTTCCGCCGGCACTGAAAGGAGCACGACCATGGACATCGGCAGCCGCCACTGGGCCATCGCGGAGGGCTACATCCCCGCGCCCGGCCACGACGATGACGATCCACGCTTCGAAAGCCACGAAGCCGCGTGCCTGCTCAACGTCAACGACGTCGACGCGCACGTGGAGATCACGCTTTACTTCGGCGATCGCGACCCGGTCGGCCCGTACCGCGTGACCGTGCCCGCGCGGCGCACCCTGCACCTGCGCTTCAACGATCTGGAGCAGCCTGAAAAAGTTCCGCGTGAAACCGCTTACGCCAGCGTGTTCATAGCCGACGTTGCCATCGTGGTGCAACACACGCGGCTCGATTCACGCCGGACGGCGCTGGCGCTGCTCAGCACGATTGCGTTCTGCCAATCGGACGGCTGAGGCTCTTCACTCGACGATCGCGGCCTCGGGACCTTCGCGCATCGGCCGTTCCGACCAGTAGCACGGGTCCGACTGGGTGCGCGCGGGCGGTGGGCTCATCGGTGCATCACCGACCTTGTTCCACATGCGCACGTCCCTGTCCTTGTACGCACCCCAGCGCGAATGGAAATTGTGGTTCTCGTACACGCCCAGCATGCAGCGGGTGTGGCCCACCACGAGGAATCGGACATATTCGCGTTCCGTCGGCAGTGCATTCGTGGTGTCCATCCAATCTTTCATGGCGCTCCTCCTGTGGGGGATCCCGGTTTCCGGTCGCGTCGCTGAATGCACGCGGCGTGCCATGAACGCTCGCATCATCGATCATGACCGCGCGCTCAGCGCGCGCGCCGTTTGCGGGCTGGCGCGCTCGCGCGTTTCCGACGCGCAGCCATCAACAACGCCTGAACATTCGCGCAAACCATTCCGGCACCCGGAAATTCCTTCCCGGCCTCAACGCCGCGCTGGCGCGTCAGGCGTGCCATGTGGCGGGCAATCGCATGGCACATCGCTTGCTTGCACCGGGGGCCGCACGACGCGGCAGCCTCTACCGCAAAGGAGTATGGAATGAACTACAAATTTGCCGCTGCAACGTTGGTGCTGGCAGGTGCCTTTGGCGCGGCCGGTTGTTCGCACAACAACAACCCGCAGCAGGGACCGGCATCGAACGCCTCTACCCAGCTTCCGCAGACGCCACCGTACAGCGCAGCCACCGCCGCGCATCCCATGGGCACGCCGCCCGCGGCTGGCACGTCCAGCGGTGCTGCCGGAGCGGGCACCGGTCCGACGACGCCGTTCAATGATCTGGCGGGCAGCAAGGGCTACGTCACGCAGCAGGATGCACAACGCGATCCGTGGCTCGGTACGCATTTTTCCGCTTGCGATTCCGACCACGACGGCAAGCTGACGCAGCAGGAATATACGCAGTGCACGCAGCATGCCGGCGCGGCGACGCCAGAAGGTGTACCGGCATCCGCATCGTCGGTGCATTGAGTTTTTGCTTTCGTGAAACGGCGGGCACATGGATGTGCCCGGCGGATCCCATGGATGGGTATTTATGGAGTGGAACGATGGCCAAGGGATCGGCAGCAAAGGGCGCGAAAGCCGCACGCAAACCGGGCAAGTCGCGCAAGACGGCAGCGGGGGAACGCCAGAGGAAAATCCAGCGCGAGGTCGAGAAACAGCCGCCATCCAGGGCGGCCAGGAAGAAGGAGCCGGTGCAGGCCGGTCCCGCGCGCCAGCCCGGGCAACAGGCGCCGCAACATCTCGCCAAGCCTGGCGAGGAGCAGCAACTGGATCCCGCGCCGCGCTACGAGGCGCCCTTCTACGCGGGCAGCGGCAAGCTCGAAGACAAGGTCGCGCTGATCACGGGTGGCGATTCGGGCATTGGCCGCGCGGTGGCGGTGCTGTTCGCGCGCGAGGGCGCCGATGTCGCCATCGGCTATCTCGAAGAAGACGACGATGCCGCGGAAACCGCACAGGCGGTGGAGAGGGAAGGCCGCCGCTGCTTCACGTTGAAGGGCGACGTCAAGGATCCGCAGTTCTGCCGCGAGCTCGTGGATGCGACCGTGGAAGAATTCGGTCACCTCGACGTGCTGGTGAACAATGCCTCGTTCCAGATGCACTGCGACAAGCTGGAAGACCTGACCGACGAACACCTGCAGGAAACCTTGCAGACCAACATCGCCGGTTACTTCCACATGGCGCGCGCAGCGTTGCCGCATCTCACCGAAGGCAGTGCGATCATCAATACCGGTTCGGAAACGGGTTTGTTCGGATCGGCCGGGCTGCTGGACTACTCCGCCACCAAGGGTGCGATCCACGCGTTCACCCGTTCGCTGGCGAAGAACCTGCTGCCGCGCGGCATCCGCGTGAACGCCGTCGCGCCGGGACCGGTATGGACACCGTTGAATCCGTCCGACCGTCCGGCGAAGGACGTCGCGAAGTTCGGCAAGGACAGCGCAATGGGCCGCGCCGCGCAGCCGGAAGAGCTCGCGCCGGCGTACGTGTTCCTTGCCGCGCCCGTCTGTTCTTCGTACGTCGATGGCAGCGTGCTGGAGGTGCTGAGCGGCCCCACCGGTTAAAGGTTTCCCTGTTGGGAACCGCGCCGCAAAGGTGTATAACGTTGCTTCGCTCGGAGTGGCGGAAACGAAGACACGCGGTCCGGACAACCCGCGCAACTTTCGTGAATCAGGCCTAAAAGGCGAGCCTCGGGATCGCGCTGGTCACGCCGATTCGCGCGTGCCTTAACGTCCACTTCAAGCAGGGTTGTTTAGGGTCGCGGCTTCCACGCGAGGAGAGATCGATGAGGGCGAGTGCCGCCGTGGGCCATGTGCTTCTGATCGAAGACGACGATGGCTTCGCGCGGGTCGTGGCGGAAGTGGCGCGGCAGTGCGGCTGCAAATTCGCGCGCGCGCGGACGCTCGACCAGGCCAGGAAGATGACCGCCGAACAGGGCTTCGATCTCCTGCTGGTGGACATCACGCTGCCCGACGGCAGCGGCCTCGAGTTGCTGGATGACCTCGATCTCGAATCGCACGGCCGCATCGCGATCGTCACCGGCGCGCCGAGCGTGGAAAGCGCGCTGCGCGTCCTCAAGTCGCCGGTGGTCGACTATCTCGTCAAGCCGGTACTGGCGGAAACCCTGCGCCAGCTGCTCGTGGAAGCCAACGACAACGCGGCGCGCCGCGTTGCGCTGGCGAAATCCGCGGGCGGGATGGTCGGCACCTCGCACCGCATGCGCGAGTTGCTGCGCGAAGTCGAGCGGGTAGGGCCGACCGACGTTTCAGTGCTGGTGCATGGCGACAGCGGCACCGGCAAGGAACTGGTTGCGCGCGCGCTGCATCATGCGAGCGGGCGCAGCGGCGCGTTCGTCGCGGTCAACTGCGGCGCGCTCGCGCAAGACCTCATGGGCAGCCTGCTATTCGGCCACGAGCGCGGATCGTTCACCGGCGCCGTGCAATCGCACACCGGCTATTTCGAACAAGCCGAAGGCGGCACGCTGTTCCTCGATGAAATCACCGAAATGCCGCAGGCGCTGCAGGTGTACCTGCTGCGCGTCATCGAAACGCGCTCGCTGACCCGCGTCGGCGGCACGCGCGAACTGCCCGTCGACGTGCGCCTGATCGCGGCCACCAACCGCGAGCCGCGCGCATGCGTGGAAGCAGGCCTGCTGCGCCACGATTTGTATTACCGGCTCAGTGGTTATCGCATCCACACCGCGCCGCTGAGCGAACGCCGCGAAGACATCCCCCTGCTGGCGGAACATTTCCTCGGCGAGATGAATCGCCGCTACGGCACCAACAAGCAATTCGCGCCCGAGGCGCTCATCCGCATGACTGATGCGCCATGGCCCGGCAACGTACGCGAACTGCGCCATGCGGTGCAGCGCAGCTACCTGCTCGCGCACGACAAGACCCAGATGGATTTCCGGCCCGACGCAAGCCCGCAGGCCGTGAGCGTGGAAACGGGCAACCGCGTGAACTTCACCGTCGGCATGTCCTTCGAGGATGTCGAACGCGAGATGCTGCTGAAGACGCTGGCGCGCTGTGGCAACAACAAGTCACGCGCCGCGCGCATCCTCGGCATCACGTCCAAGACGATCTACAACCGGCTCATCCGCTATCGCGCGCAAGGGCTGATCGATGACGAGCTCGCCGCGGGTCTGACGGCCGACGAGCCATAGGAATTTCCGTTCGTCCCGAGCGTAGATGCGAAGCGCCGAAGTCGAAGGATGAACCCGCATGGGCGCTTCGACTTCGCGGTCTGGCGGCGGTTACGCTCAGCGCGACCGGAATTCGAATCAAGGCACCTGGTTTGGGTGCCAACCACCACCGCGAAAAATAGTTTCGCCCCCGGAAAAGCTGGTAAATGATTTCCGTGTCGCGTGCCGGAGCTTTCCTTGGCCAAGCGTTTCGAAATCCCGGGCGCGCACTTTCTTGACGCGCTGGAGCCCGCGCCGCGCAAGGATCTGCACGGACCGGTTCAGCCGCCGTTGAATGTGAAGACGAGGTCGGCACGCATCTTGCTCCAAACGGGGCGCCGCGACTGAGCAGCGCAGAGTCGAACGACAAGGATTGAGTCAATCGAGTGACGGCTGGCCGATACGGAAATGCGGGCAACGGTGCGACGGGATCCAAAAGTCCCGGCAAAACATCGAATCCTGCCCCGGCCTCGCCACCATTCGCTTGCGGTCCTCGCGAGTGGGATTTGGGCAGTGAACGCCCTGCGCTTCTCAGTCGCGGCCTAGTACATGAAGTTTCGAGTTGCCAAGGGTCCATCGCATGCACGAACGTTTGTCCCCATCCCACGAACAAACGGCTGGCACCACCCGGCACGCGCTCGTGGCCGAACGGATACGCATCAGGCATCTCGAAAAGGCATTGGCGTGCGCGGCGGCAGGAATGTTCCGCAAGCGTTGCGAGGCAGAACTGGCATCGAGCAGGACGCGCGTGCTGGATCTCGAACGCACGCTTCGCATGGACGCGAACGCGCACGGCCATCCCGATTTGGCACAGATGGACGAATGCCTGTTGAGCGCCATGGAACTGGCGCAGGCCAACGGCGACCCCAGCGCCGCCGAAGCGGTGGCGCAGGAATGCCTGGCACTCCTCGAAATGCATTGCCGCACGCTGGTCGCGCCGCAGGCGATCGAACCCGCAGGCAGCATGATCGGGCAAGGAAGCCTTGCGGAAGGAGCGGGTTGAACATGAAGAGCGTGAGCGACGTCATGACCGGCGACGTGTTTCTCGTCACCCCGGAACAGACCATCGCCGAAGCGGCGCTTTTGATGCGCGAAAAGGACGTGGGCAGCGTGGCCGTGCACAGTGACGACAAGCTTGTCGGCATGCTGACGGACCGCGACATCGCGGTGCGCGCGGTCGCCGAAAACCTCGCGCCGGCAACGCCGGTGCAGGAAGTGATGAGCGGCGACATCAAGTATTGCTTCGAAGACCAGGACGTCGATGAGGTGGCAGCCAACATGGCGGAGCTGGAAATCCGCCGGCTGCCGGTGGTGAATCGCGACAAGCGGCTGGTCGGCATCATTGCGCTCAGCAACATGGCGTTTGCGGAAGAACCCGCCTCGACCAAGGTCTACCTGAAATCAGTCGCATGTCCGCATTGACCTCACGACAACGGAGCACACACTCCATGGAACATTCGAGCGCGGCACGAACTGCGGTTCCGCAAAGCATGTCGATTCGGCTGACTGGCGCGGAGACGGGCCTGAGTGCGCTGACGGCCGCGATACGTGGATTGCCGGAAGTGGATGGGATCGTCGAAATGTCGCTCGATGCACCATCGCGGCCGGATGATTCGAGTTCCGCCGGGCTGCCCGACGACACCGCGTCGGATTACCAGGAACTGCGCGTGCACGTTCCGAGTTCCGTCGCTTATGACTACGTGCATGGCCGCATCGAAACCCTTGCCGCGCATACCGGCGTGGTCGTGGAGTGGCTGGATCTGGAGTAGTGCCGTGAACGCAGTCAACGTGCAAGTCGAACACGCGGGAGCAGTCGTCATGGAACCAACCACATCTCCGGCGGGCGTACGAGACGAGCGCAATCCGCCGCCGGGCGCGATCCAGGCCGCGCCGGAGAGCTTCAGCCAGATTATCGGCTCGCTGGCGCACGCGCTGTCCAATTCGCTCAATTCGATCATGGCGGCGACCCAGCTTGCGAACATGCTGATCGCACAGGATCGCGCGGACGATGCGCGCATCTCGCTGGACCGCGCCGAAGCGGAATGCCTGCGGGCCGCGCGCTTGCTGCGTGACGGACGCAATCTCGCCACGCTCGAGGTGCCCGGCGAAACCGGCGGCGTGGACGTCGCGACGCTGCTGTTTGTCTGCGCGGAAGCCTGTTCCGACCTCGGCAACGTACGGGTCGAATGCGAACCTGGACTGCCGCTGGTGCACGGCCAGGCCGATGCGTTGAAGCGGTTGTTCGTGGAAATCCTCGACAACGCGTTCCAGTTCGGCGGCAGGGAAGTGACCGTGACGGCGAACGCCGATCGCAAGCTGGGCACGGTGCTCATCGATTTTGCCGACGACGGTTCGGGTGTGCGCGTGCAATCGCCCGCGATCTTCGAGTCCTTCATGACATCCGAACCCGCCGAGCACAGCGGACTCGGACTTGCCTTCGCGACGAAAATCGCCACCGCGTACGGCGGGACGGTCGGTTGCGACGGCGCGCACCAAGGCGCGCGGTTCTGGGTTCGCCTGCCGATCGCCGACGATCGCGGGCAAGGCTATCCGACGGACGAACAGCGGGGGACATTGGCGGGCTGATTCCACGAGCCATTCAGCACCGCGAACATCAGGAGGCGATGATGAGAAATACAGATTTCATGGCGGACAAGGTCAGGGACGAATGGCCCAAGATTTCCGGCCGCATGCGGCGTCATTGGCCGATGCTGACCGAGGGCGACGTGGGTGCGCCGGACGGCGACGCCGAGTACCTCGCCGAGCGGCTGCAGGAACGCTATGGGCTGGATCGGCGCGAGGCCATCCTGCAGGTTTACGAATTCGAGTGCGAGCTGTGACGTTTCGAAGGAATGTCTGCGAACACGCAATCAACGGAGCAACGGAGAAAGGGAATGAATGAAGACAGGATCAAGGGACAGTGGCGGCAATTGAACGGCAAGCTGAAATCACGTTGGGGCAAGTTGACCGACGACGATTTGCAGGTGGCCGACGGCAATGCGGAATACCTCGCCGGCAAGTTGCAGGAGCGGTACGGGATCGCCAAGGACGAGGCGGCCAAACAGGTTCGCGAATTCGAAAGGGACATGTGACATGACGGTGGCGCACGGTGGACTCCGCGCGCAGCCAAGCGATGTGAAGCGCCGTCCCCCTGCGGCACTTCCTGCGGCGCCACGGATGGTTCCGCGCCGGTTCGAACGCTTCCCCCTGTGCGTTCGAGCCCGGCGGCCAGCGCGTCAGACGCGCGTTGGCGCGCTTCGGGCAGGACACGGAGTTCCTGCCCGAAGCTTCTACCGTATCGACAGATCGGTCACCCCTCTGCGAAAAGGAGCACGGTCATGCTGTATTACGCAATCGTTTTCCTGATCATCGCCATCATCGCCGGGTTTTTCGGATTCTTCGGCGTCGCCGGTCTCGCGGCGAGCATCGCGAAGATCCTGTTCGTCATCTTCATCATCCTGTTCATCCTGTCGCTGATCTTCGGCCGCCGGCGGGTGCCGTAAGGGCAGGGAATGTTTGATCGCGGCGCACGCGCGGGGGCAGGACGCGCCCGGCGTGCGCGTGCGATCGATGCGGCAAGGGGAGGGCGCGCAGCAGCACGCTCCGAAGGCGTCCGGAAAACGCCGTGACCCGTGTCTTCGGCGACATCGTGGTGGAACCGTGGATGAGGGTGGCCCTCGTCCTGATCGGCGCGCTGCTCGTCGCGGTCCTGGTCTTCAACGTCTTGCGTTACGCCGCGCGGCGCCTGCTGAAGCCGGATGACGTGCTGGCGATCGTGCTGGCACGTTGCGAGCATCCGTTCGAACTGGTGCTGCCGTTGCTCGCGCTGCAGTTCGCCTTGATGGATACCGACCTCGGGCTGGGCCACGGCAGACTGCTGGACTCCATGCGCCACGGGATCAGGGTGGCGCTGCTGGCCGCGCTGACGTGGCTGGCGATACGTGCGATTTCCGGCATCGAGCGCGCGATCAACCTGCGCCACCCGGCCGACATCGAGGACAACCTGCACGCGCGCCAGGTGCAAACGCAGACCAAGGTATTGTCGCGTTCCGGCATGCTGCTGGTCGGCGTGCTGGGCATCGCCACGATCCTGATGACGTTTCCCGGCGTGCGCTCGTTCGGCGCGAGCCTGCTGGCATCGGCGGGGGTCGCGGGACTGGTGATCGGCCTCGCCGCCCGGCCCGTGCTGAGCAATCTTTTGGCCGGGTTGCAGATCGCGCTGGCGCAACCGATCCGGCTCGACGACGTTCTGATCGTCCAGAACGAATGGGGACGCGTGGAGGAGATCACCGGCACCTACGTGGTGTTGCGCATCTGGGACGAGCGCAGGCTGATCATTCCATTGCAGTGGTTGATCGAGAATCCGTTCCAGAACTGGACGCGCACCAGCGCGCAGATCCTCGGCACGGTCTTCCTGTGGGTGGACTACGGGTTGCCGCTGGGACCGCTGCGCGCCGAACTGGATCGCGTGGTCCACGCGGCGCCGGAATGGGACAAACGCGTGGTGGTGCTGCAGGTGACCGACGCCGATGCACGCACCATGCAGTTGCGGATCCTCGTCAGCAGCAAGGATTCAGGGCGGAACTTCGACCTGCGTTGCCGCGTGCGCGAAGCGCTGATCGATTTCCTGCGGCGCGAATATCCGAAGTACCTGCCGCGCACCCGAATCGAAACCGATTCGGACCCGCAGCCGAACATCCAGCCGTTGCATGTCACCCAACCGCTGGGCGGCGGCGGCTCGCCACCACCGGAGAAACGGCCTTGAAAAATGCTGCAAGACTTTGAATTCGCACGTTAGTGGTGCGGCAGGAATGCCGTCGCGAACATCACCACCGCCGCGGCGCCCATTACGCCGGTCGCGGCCCAGCCCAGCAACTTGAGCACCGCGGGAATGGGGAAGCGGCCCATGTTCCTGCGGCGGGCGGCCAGCAGCATGATCAGCACCATCAGCGGCACCGCGACCACGCCGTTGATCACCGCGCTCCAGTACAGCATCTTGATCGGATCCATGGGCGTGAAACTCAGCGCCATGCCGCCGAGCGTCGCGATCGCTATGGCGCCGTAGAACAGCTTGGCGCGCTGCGGTTTTCGTTCGAGGCCGGTTCGCCAACGAAATGTTTCGCCCAGCGCGAAAGCGGCGGAGCCGGCCAGCACCGGGATCGCGAGCATGCCGGTGCCGATGATGCCGCCCGAGAACAGCACGAACGCAAATTTTCCCGCCAGCGGTTTCAGCGCCATCGCGGCGTCGGCCGAGGTTTGGATGTCGGTTTTGCCGTGCACGTGCAACACCGCGGCGCCCGCGAGGATGATGCAGAACGCGACGATCTCCGAAAACACCATGCCGGTGATGGTGTCGATCCAGATTCGGCGGAACGCGAGGTCCGCGTGCTTCGGCTTCTGCTTCAGTGGTTGCCGGCGCGGACTGGTGCGGACTTCATTCGCCTCCTGCGAACTCTGCCAAAAGAACAAATAAGGGCTGATGGTGGTGCCGAGCACCGCCACGATGCCCACCGCGTAATCCACCTTCATCGTCAGCGTCGGCCACACCAGCTGCTTCAGCACGTGCGACCATGGCACGTGCACCATAACGATGGTCGCGATGTACGCGAGCAGGCTGAGCGCGAGCAGTTTCAGGATTGGCGTGTAACGCTGCATCGGCACGAACACCTGCAGCACCACCGACAGTATCGCGGCGACGGCGGCATACAACGGCGCGGGCCCGCTGATCAGAAGTTTCGCGGCCGCGCCGATCGCGCCGATGTCGGCGGCAAGATTGATCACATTCGCGATCGCGAGCAGGATCACCGCGCCGGCCACTACGGGCAGCGGAAACTCCTTGCGCAGATTTTCGGCCAGCCCCCCGCCGGTCACGCGCCCGATGCGGGCGCACACAGACTGGATCCCTATCATCAGGGGCAGGGCTAGCAGGACCGTCCAGAGAATGCCGTAACCGAAAGCCGCGCCGACTTGCGAATACGTGGCGATCCCGCTGGGGTCGTCATCTGCCGCTCCCGTAACAAAGCCTGCGCCAAGCGTTTTCCACCACGGCTTCTTTGTTGTCTGCGGCATGCCACGATCCTTGTGCCACTGCGCGGGAACATCGGCGCCGCATGATCTTGAACAATTGCATGTGAAGAAATGCTGATCGTCGCGGGCGGCGCGAAATGCAGGCGAGCAGGGCGATCAACAAATCCCTTGTTGCGCCGCGCCTGCGGTGACGGGCGTCTGGATGGCTGGCGGCATCCTTGCCGCCGTGACGCGTCCCTGCCTTGTCTGGAACGCTCTTCAGCTGCTCATCGGCGCGCTGCTCTGGAGCGAGCCCGCCTGAAGTCCGGAGACATCAACGTGCTTCACGCCGCGCACGCGCATGGCGGCTTTCTTCGCCTTGGCGATGTCCTTGTGCTTGGCGACCGTGCCCGTGAGCGTGGCGGTGCCGTTGCTGAAACTGACCTGGACGTCGGTGGCGGTGACGCCGTGGGCGGTCAGCTCGTGCTTGACCTTTTCTTCGATGTTGCTGCTCGAGGTCATGCCGCTCGACGACATGGGGCTGCTCACGCTGTTCGGCGACGCCGCGGTCGATGCGGATTGGGGCGTCATCTGCGGCGTCGCTTGCTGCGCGTACGCGGCAGTTCCGAAAGATGCGACGACGAGGGATGCCAGGGCGGCTGCGATGCGGGTTTTCATGATGGGACTCCTTGTCTGGATTGAACGCTTGCGTTCCACGGTTGCGCGACCGCGCGTTGGATCACTGACAACGATCGCGCCATCCCCATCTTGAACCGTGCCGATGAATGGGCATCGAATTGCGCTTCAGGATCGCGGCGAACGGAGGACAGGTTCGCTGAACGAAGGGTCGCCTTCACGATGCGCATGCAGGCCGGTCACCACCCACGGACGAATGCCGGTCGCGTTCAGTGCGCATGGCGTAAAGTGCCGAAGGGTTGCACGGAACCGCAATCGCCATATGCAAGGAGCGCACTCATGGCCGAACCCGTCAAATTTCTCTCATCCCGTTTCCTGTCCGCATCGACGCCGGT
>DATNAW010000161.1:0-11002 GCA_035572335.1 Rhodanobacteraceae bacterium | reverse complement strand
ACGTTCACCGCCAGGCCGCCGCGCGAGGTTTCCTTGTACTTGTCCTTCATGTCGCGGCCGGTGTCGCGCATGGTCTTGATGACCTTGTCCAGCGACACGCGGTGCTTGCCGTCGCTGCGCATCGCCATGCGTTGGGCGTTGATGGCTTTCACCGAGCCCATCGCGTTGCGTTCGATGCAGGGAATCTGCACCAGCCCGCCGATGGGATCGCAGGTGAGCCCCAGGTTGTGTTCCATGCCGATTTCGGCGGCGTTCTCGACCTGGAGGACGCTGCCGCCGAGCGCCGCGGTGAGTGCGCCCGCGGCCATCGAACAGGCGACACCGACCTCGCCCTGGCAGCCGACTTCGGCGCCGCTGATCGAGGCATTTTCCTTGTAGAGGATGCCGATGGCACCGGCGGTCAAAAGGAAATCGATCACGCCCTGCTCGTGCGACTTCGGAGAGAAGCGGTCGTAGTAATGCAGGACCGCGGGCACGATGCCGGCCGCGCCGTTGGTCGGCGCGGTGACCACGCGACCACCCGCGGCGTTTTCCTCGTTGACGGCGAGCGCATACAGGTTCACCCAGTCGAGGATCGTCAGCGGATCCTTCAGCGAGGCTTCGGGACGATCGCGCAATTCCGCGTACATTGCCGGCGCGCGGCGCTTGACGTGCAGGCTGCCTGGCAACTCGCCGGGTGAACGCAGGCCGCGCGCAACGCAATCCTGCATGGCTTTCCAGAGGGCCAGCAATCCGGCGCGCACGTCGGCTTCGCTGCGCCAGACCTTTTCGTTCTCCAGCATCACCTGCGCGATGGTCATGCCGTGCTTTTCGCACAGCGCCATCAGTTCATCGCCCGAATGGAACGCATGGGGCAAGGGCGTGGTGTCGGCGACGATACGGTCGGCCGCCGCTTCGTCTGCATTGACCACGAAACCGCCGCCCACCGAGTAGTAGTCGCGCGTGACGATCACCTCGCCCGCTGCATCGAACGCCGTGTAGCGCATGCCGTTGACGTGGTACGGCAGCTTCTGGCGCTTGTTGAAGATCAGATCGGCCTTCTCGTCGAACGCGACTTCGCGCTTGCCGCCAAGATGGATGCGCTTGTCGTTGCGCACGCGCGCCAGCAGCGGCGGGATGGCGTCGGGATCGACCTTGTCGGGCCAATTGCCTTCCAATCCGCAAAGCACCGCCTTGTCGGTGCCGTGACCGCGCCCTGTCAAGGCGAGCGAGCCGTACAGTTCCACCGTCACCCGCGTGACGCGTTCGATGTCGCCCGTTTCGACGAGCCAACGCTCGACGAAACGCGCCGCCGCGCGCATCGGTCCGATCGTGTGCGACGACGACGGCCCGATGCCGATCTTGAAGATGTCGAAGACGCTAACCGCCATGATTATTCGAACCGTATGAAAGCGGCCGCGTTCGAGCGGACATCGCAAGCGATGCCGCTCAACGCGGCCATTTGCGAATACCCGCGGCCTTGATCAACGCTATTGTACGCGTTCACCGAGCCGTTCCCCGACCCCATCAATTGCACCATGCGCCTGACCCTCTTCCAACGCGACGACTGCAAGCTGTGCGACGAAGCCGTCGCACTGCTGGCGCAGGCGCGGGTGCCGGACTTCGAGAGTGCCTGGATCGACGGTGATGCGGAACTGGAAGCGCGCTACGGCGAGCGCGTGCCGGTCTTGCGCGACGACGCATCCGGCCGCGAACTCGGATGGCCGTTCGACATGGCGGCGCTGCGCGCGTTCATGTCAGGCTGATTCCGGCGGCGCATCATTTCCCGGCCTGCAGCTGCAGGTGTCCGTGTACGGCCACGCCATTGCCGATCATCGAAGGGTCGGCCCACTGTCCCGTGCCGATGCCGAAATCGAGCCGCTTCACTTGCGCGGTCACGTCCAGCGTGGCGGCGTTGCCGTTGGGCTTGAACGACACAGTCAACGCCACCGGCTTGCTGACGCCTCGCAACGTGAGCACGCCATCGGCAATGACCTTGCCGTCCGCGGCCTTGTGGAACGCGGTGGTGACGAAATGTGCCTTTGGGAATTTCGCGGTGTCGAAGAAATCCGCGCCCAGCGCCGTGTGGTCGCGTTCACTGTTCTGCGTGTCGAAGCTGGTGATGTCGACGGTGACATCGAACTTGGCGTGCGCGAGATCGTTCGGGTCGTAATCGACTACTGCGTTGAAATGCCGGAATCGGCCGGTGTATTCGACCCCCTGGTAGCTGTTGGTGAACGTCAGCGTGCTGTGCGCGGGATCGACCTGCCAGCCCTTCGCCATCGCCGGCAAAGCCAATACGGCCAGGATTGCGATCACCGAACACCCAAGCCACTTCGTCATCGTGCCTCTCCATCGTATTTTCGCGGGCCGAACGCCATCCTTCGCAGCACATCATCGCGCTGCCGGAAGTGATGCCACAAGGCCGCGCCGACATGCAGCACCAGCAGCGCCACCAGGATCCAGAACAGCGTCTGGTGCAGCAGCAGCGCGCGCGGCTTCCAGACGGCATCGAGCCCGCCGGTCAAACTCGGCAGGTCGAGCCAGCCGAACCACACCAGCGGTGCGTTCGCCGCCGAGTTGAACCACCAGCCGCTGAGCGGAATCGCGAGGATCAGCACGTACAGCGCCAGATGCAATCCGTGCGCGGCGCGGCGTTGCCACTGCGGCATCGCAGGCATGTCGGCGGGACGCTTCTCGGTGATCCGCCACGCAATGCGTAAAAGCACCAACGCGAGAATCGTGATGCCGATCGACTTGTGCAAAGCGAACACGCGCACCTTGGCGGGCGTCACGCCCATCTGCACCATCGACAATCCGATGACGCCCTGCACGATGATCAGCGCTGCGACCAGCCAGTGGAACGCGCGCACCAGCGCGCCCCAGCCGGCTTCAGTGCTGCGCAGCTGCATGCGCTTTCTCCACCGCCTGCTGGTAATCGCTTTCGGCGGTGCGATCGAGCTTGGCTTCGATTTCGAGGCGAATCGTCACTTCGGTACCGATGGCTTTCGGGAACGCGGTCATGCCGAACTGCGTGCGATCGAGTTGCGCGCTTCCGGAAAACCCCGCGATCGTTTCGAACCCGAACAGCGTCGTGCCCACGCGGTTGACGGTGAAATCGACCTTCACCGGCAGCGTGACGCCGTGCAGCGTGAGCTTGCCGTCGAGCGTGCCGGTGTGCTCACCGGTCTTGGTGACCGCAACGCTTTCGAAATGCGCCGTCGGGAACTTCCCCGCATCCAGGAAATTGCGTCCCGTCACTGCCTTGTTCCAACCCTTGTCGCCGAGATCCGCCGACGCAAGGTCGATGTCGGCCACGACTTTCGACGCGGCCCAGTCATCCGGATCGAACCGCAACCAGCCGCGCGCGATCGACAATCGTCCGACGGGTTTCGAGTAACCATCGTGGTAGGCGCTGAACAGCACCTGCGAGTGCACGGTGTCGATGCGGTAATCCAGCGGATGCGCAATCGCCGCGCCGGCCACCAGCGCCAGCGCGAAACCCAACGTGATTGACGACCATCGTCGCATGCAGGACCTCCGGCCTTCCGCCATCCTCGCACAACATGCGTGGGTACGCATCGCGGCGGATTTTGTTGCATCATCGGAAGCCGGTTCGCGGGGAGACGGGCAATGCTGGCAGCATGGATTCTGGCCGGGGCTCTGGCGGGTGGCGGCGTGCCGGGCACGGCGGCGGGGCCCGCGACGCCGGTGTTCCGCAGCTACGGCGTGGCCGAAGGGCTGCCTTCGACTTTGGTGTATTCGGTCACGCAGGACCACACCGGCTACATCTGGATCGGCACGCACGCGGGGCTGGTGCGCTACGACAGCCGCACGTTCCGCGTGTTCCGCCACGAACCAGGGAAAGTGGGTTCGCTGCCCGCGAACGACATCTCCGCGCTGCTGGTCGATCGTGCGGGCCGGTTGTGGGTGGGCGGCGAAGGCACCGGCCTGAACCTTTACGAGCCACGCGACGGAAGCTTCCGCCACTGGCTGCACGATCCGAAGCAACAGAACAGTCTCTCCGCGAACGACCTGATGGCGATCGCGCAGGACAATGCGGGCGCGATCTGGGTCGGCGTGTACGCGGGCGGCCTCGATCGTCTCGAAGCGGATGGCAAGGGCTTTGCGCACTTTCGCCATCAAGACGGCGATTCCGCCAGCCTCGCTTCGGACAACGTCACCGCGCTGGCGCCGAACGCAGCGGGCGGGCTATGGATCGGCACCGACGCGGGCCTCGATCGCATGGATGCGCGCGGCCACGTCCAACCGATTCGGCTGCCGGATCTGCAAGCGCAACCGACGGTCTGGCAAATCCGCGCTGCGCGCGACGGCATCGATGCGGCGACCAGCGCGGGATTGTTCCGTGTCGATGCGCGTGGACAGGCGTCGCGGATCGGGCCGGTACGCGAAGCGCTGGCCAGCTTGCGCGACGACGACGGCAGCGTATGGATCGCGCAGCGCGGCGGACTCGATCACGTGGGCGCCAACGGCGCCAGCCGTTTCGAACAACCGGCGCCCGGCGTGACGGGCAGTTTGCCGGGGCGGCTGCCGGATGGCTTGTTCCGCGACCATGAAGGTGGCCTGTGGATCGCGATGGTGGACGGCGGCCTCGCGTACCTGCCGCCGCAGTGGCGCGCCTTCAGCATGTATCGCCACGCACCCGGCGACGCGGCCGGCCTTGCACGCAATCGCGTGCGCGCGCTGGCGCTCGCCAACGATGGTTCGGTATGGGTCGGCGGCCCCGACATGCTGGACGAACTGGATCCGGACACGGGCGCCGTTCAACACGTTGCGATTCCGGGACTCGACATCTCCTCGGTTTCGGCGCTGGCGGAAGACACCGATCGGCGCCTGTGGATCGGCACCCGCAAAGGATGCTTCGTGTGGGACGGGAAGCACCTGCAAACGATCGCCGCGGGCGATCCGGCACTGAAGCACGGCGTCTGGCGATTGCTGACCGCGCGCGACGGTGCGATCTACATGGCCGGCGTCGGCATGGGCGTGTTCCGCATCGATCCGCGCACGTTCGCGATCCGGCCGCTCGCCGCGCCAGGCGCGGACGAAGCCGCACGCGAAATCGTGGAACTGCGCGAAGCCGCCGACGGATCGATCTGGGCCGCGAGCCATGCCGGACTCGCGCGACTCGTTCCCGGCGCGAACGCATTCACGTTCGTGCCAGGCATCGACAAGGGCGATCTCAACGCGTTCGCATTCGGGCCCGGCGGCAGTTTGTGGATCGCGCGCACCACCGGCTTGCAACATTATTTGCTCGATCATGGCCACGCGGCGTTGAAGGACAGCGTGCGCAACGATGAGGGCTGGCCGTACACCGGCGTGCTCGGCCTGCAGGTCGGAAGCCGGGGGCGGGTGTTCGCGCTCGGCACGCGCAACCTGCTGGTGTACGACCCGCACAACCGCCAGCTGCACGCGTTCGCCACCGCGGAAGGCCTGGCCACCGCGGATTTCACCGGCGACGCGTTGCTCGCAACCGGCAACGGGGAATTGTTCGCCGGCAGCCTCGCCGGCGTGATCGGCATCCACACCCGCGAACTGCCGTGGCGCCTCGCCACGCCGAAGGTTGCGCTGGAATCGGTGAGCGTGCGCCACAACGGCAAGCCGCTCGAACTCGATCCCGGCAAACCCATCGACCTCGACTGGCACGACCGCGAACTCACCGTCACCGCGCAGGTGCTGTCGTTCGTCGATCCCGAGCGCAACATCTATCGCTTCCGCCTGCAGGGTTTCGATCCCGGCTGGGTGGAAACCGGCAACCGCAACGTGCGCGAATTCTCGGTGCTGGAGCCCGGCCACTATCAATTGCTGGCAAGCGGACGCACCGGCGACGGTCCCTGGAGCGCATCGCTCGGCGCACTCCCGCTGCACGTCGCGGCTGCGCCATGGAATACGCCATGGGCGCACGCGCTGTACGCGATCACTGCGCTGCTGCTGCTGGCCTGGCTGATCTGGGCGTTGCGGCGGCGCCTGCAACAACAGCATCGCCTCGCGATGAGCGAAGAGCGCCAGCACGTCGCCGAGCAGGCCAACGCGGCCAAGTCGCGCTTCCTCGCCAACATGGCGCACGAAATCCGCACGCCGCTGACCGGCGTGCTGGGCATGACCGAACTGTTGTTGAAAACCGCGCTCAACGATCGCCAGCATCAATATGCCGACGCGATCCGGCGCTCCGGCGCGCTGCTGCTGCGCCAGGTCAACGACGCGTTGGACGTGGCGCGCATCGAAGCGGGCCGGCTGGAGTTGAACCTCGCGCCGTTCGATCCCGCGGCCATCCTGCGCGAAGTCGCGGATGCGGATGCAGGATTGGCGGCGCAAAAACAACTGACAATCAAAGTGGTGGTCGCGCCCGACGTGCCGCGCGCCGTGCGCGGCGACGCGCTGCGCGTGCAGCAGATCCTGTTCAACCTCACCCACAACGCGCTGAAGTTCACGACGCACGGCGGCGTCACCCTGAAGCTGGAGCGCGACGCCAATGGCATCTGTTACAGCGTGATCGACAACGGTCCCGGCATGACGCCGGAAGAATGCGCGCGCATCTTCCAGCGCTTCGAACAGGCCGACCACGGACGACTGCAGCGCGGCAGCGGCCTGGGCCTCGCCATCAGCCGCGAGCTGGTCGGGTTGATGGGCGGCCACATCGGCGTGCAGTCGGTACCCGGCCGCGGCAGCACGTTTACGGTGAAGTTGCCGCTGACGGGCGTGACGCCGATCGTCGAAGTGACAGCTCACGCGGCAGCGCCCGCTCGCGCACGAGCAGATGCAGCCACGACACTGTCCACCAGCGCATCACCGGCGCGGCGCGTCCTGCTGGTCGAGGACGATCCGATTGCGGGGCAAGCCATCGCGGGCCTGATCGAATCCTTCGGTTACGCGGTGACGCTGGCACCGCACGCGCTCGCGGCTCTGTCGGAGATCGATGCGGGCGGCGCCTTCGTTGCGATGGTGTTCGACTTCGACCTGCCCGGCATGGGCGGTTGCGAACTGGCGAACATGCTGCGCCAGCGCGGCGACCTCACGCCCATCGTCGCGCTGACCGCCAGCGCGCACGGAGACGAGCAACAACGCGCGCGCGCGGCCGGCATGGACGCGTTCCTCCGCAAGCCGGTGCTGCCGGAAGGCCTGCGCGACACGCTTGAACACGCGATGCGCGTTGCGACTTGATCAGACGACGTCATGCTTGTCTCCCTCTCCCCCGACGGTTTCGGGTCGGGGAAGAGGGTTCAATCATGCAGCGGTGTTGATGAGCCACTGCGCCAGCAGCGGCACCGGTCTTCCCGTCGCGTAACCCTTGCGCCCCGGCACCCACGCGGTGCCGGCGACGTCGAGGTGCGCCCAGCGCGTGCCTTCGGTGAAGTGCGACAGGAACAGCGCCGCGGTTACCGCGCCGGCGCTCTTGCCGCCGATGTTGGCGATGTCCGCGAACGCCGATTCGAGCTGGCTGCGGTAATCGCTCCACAACGGCAGACGCCACGCGCGATCGAGCGATTCGTTGCCGGCGGCGAGCAGCGCATCGGCCAGCGCGTCGTCCGCACTGAACAAGCCGGAAGCGTGCGCGCCCAGTGCGATCACGCACGCACCCGTGAGCGTCGCCGCATCGACCAGCGCCTGCGGCTGGAAACGCTTGCAGGTGTAGGACAGTGCATCGCACAGGATCAATCGGCCTTCCGCATCGGTGTTCAGCACTTCCACCGTGAGGCCGGCGTGGGTGTGCAGCACGTCGCTGGGACGGTAGCTGCTGCCATCGACCGCGTTCTCGACCGAAGGCACCACGCACGCGATGTTGATCGGCAGCTTCATCTCGACCGCCGACAGGAACGCGCCGAGCACGGAAGCCGCGCCGCACATGTCGTACTTCATTTCCTCCATCGAACCGGTCGGTTTGATGTTGAGGCCGCCCGCATCGAAGGTGACGCCCTTGCCGACCAGCGCATACGGCTTTGCATCGCCCGCGCCCTTGTACTGCAGCACGATCAGTTTGGGCGGCGTCGCGGAACCCGAGGACACCGCCAGCAGCGCGCCCATGCCGAGCTTCTGCATGTCCGCGCGTTCCAGCACTTCCAGCGTCACCGAATCCGCGTGCTCGTCCGCGATGGTTTTCGCCTGCGCGGCGATGTGGGTGGGCGTGCACAGGTTCGGCGGCAGGCAGCCGAGTTCGCGTGCGAACGCGACGCCGCGCGCGATCGCACGCGCCTGCGCGATGCCTCGCGACACGTCGGCATCGGCAGCGAGCGCGAGCTTTTGCAGGCGCGGTGCGTCCGCATTGGCGGGCTTCAGCGTCGCGGTGTAACGGAAGCAGGCGTGGTCGATCGCCAGCGCGCAGGTGCGCGCGCGCCAGTCCGCGTCGTGGCCGCTGACCTCGACTTCCGGCAGGTACACGGTGGCGTCGGTCACCGGCAGATTCTTGAGCACATTGCCCGCTTCGCTGCACGCGCGCAGGAAAGCGAGTGCCTCCAGGGAAGCTTGGCGACCCAGTCCCACCAGCACGACGCGTGGCGCCTTGATGCCGGATATGCCGTGCAGCACCAGCGTCGCGCCCAGCTTTCCGGTGAAATCGCCCGAGGTTTTCAACCGTGTCAGCACACCGCCGCTCGCGTCGATCGCGACCGCGGCCGGCGCCTTCGCGTCCTCGAACACACCCACCACCACGCACGCGCTGTCCACGGCATCGGGGGCGGCGGAACTCTGGCTGAATTCAAGCATCGCAATACACTCCTGGAAGATCGGGCGAATGGGCGCGTGCCACTACACTTCCCGTTCGCAAACGTCCCAGTCTAGCCGATGCCACGACTTTCCATCCTCGACCGCTACATCCTGCGCGAATACCTGTTCGGCGCGTTGGCGGCCGTCGTGGTGTTGCTGGTGATCTTCACCGGCAGCACCTTCGCGGACATCGCCAACAAGGTCGCGACCGGGCGCTTGCCGGGCGGCGTGATGTTCACCGTGCTGGGATTGAACCTGGTCAACACGCTGCAGGCGCTGCTGCCGATGGGCATGTTTCTCGGCGTGCTGCTGGCGTTGGGCCGCATGTACCGCGACAGCGAGATGCACGTATTGTCAGCGTCGGGATTCGGGCCGAAGGGACTGCTCCTGCCGACCGCCGTCTTCGCCGTCGGCGCCGGCGTCATCGCGGGACTGGTCGCCTTGTGGCTGGGGCCGCTGGCGGCGCGCGCATCGAATGCCGAAGTCGAGCAGGCCAACCGCTCGGTGATCGCGGCGGGCCTTGAACCGGGCCAGTTCACCAGCCTCACCGGGCGCGGCGGCATCCTGTTCGCGAACACGGTCAGCCCCGACGGGACCAAGCTCGGCAAGCTGTTCGTCGAAAGCGAACGCGTGGACAAGAACGGCGTCACCGACATCAGCGTGATCGTCGCCGACCACGGCAACCTGTTCCATGAAGGCGTCGAGGACAACCGCTTCATCGCGCTGCACGACGGCCATCGCTACGACATCCGCCTGAACCAGGACAATTGGCGGCTGATGCAATTCCAGCAGAACGACATCGCACTGTCGCAACCCACCGATGAAAGCGGCGACAACGATCCCGAATCGCTGCGCAGCACGGAGTCGCTGATCGGCGACCGCGATCCCGCGGCGCGCGCGGAACTGCAATGGCGCATCGCGATTCCGTTCGGCCCGCTGGTGCTGGCGATGCTGGCGCTGCCGATGTCGCGTCAGGGTCCGCGCAGCTCGCCGGTCGGCCGCATCCTGATCGCGGTGCTGGCTTACCTGATCATCGTGAACCTGATGACGCTGGGGCGTTCGTTCATCGCCAGCGGCAAGCTGGCGGCGGCGGTCGGCATGTGGTGGATCCTGATCCCGGTGTTCGCCGGCGCGGCGTGGGCGTTTGCGCGGCAGTATGCGATCCGCAAGCCGCGTGACGCGGGGGTTGCCTCGTGAGCGTCGGCGTCTGGCAGCGCGTCCGCATCAAGCGCGTGGACTGGCTGATCGCGATCACCGTGCTCGGCGGGTTGTTGCTCACCTGGCTGGTGCTGACCGGCCTCGACGCGTTCATCCAGTTCGCGGGACAGATCGGCAACATCGGCCACAACGGTTACACGCTCGGCAACGCCGTCGTCTACATCATGCTGACGATCCCGCGCCGCGCCTACGAGTGGTTCGTGTTCGCGGCCGTGATCGGCAGCCTCGTCGGCATCGGTGCACTGGCCACCACCGGCGAACTCACCGCGCTGCGCGCAGCCGGCATGTCCAAACTCCGGATCTGCCTGTCGGTGATCGGGTTGGTGTTCGTGCTGATGATCGGCGTGTTCGTCCTCGGCGAAACCGTGGCGCCGGCCGGCGACGCGCGCGCGCAGCAGGTGCAGTTGCAGCGTGCCGCCGGGCAGTTGCACATGCGCCAGAACGGCGGGCTGTGGGCGCGCGACGGCAACGACATCATCAACGCCAAGGCGGCGCTGGCGCACCTGGTAGATGGCCGGCCCGAAGTCGAACTGGCGGACGTGCGCGTGTTCGGTTTCAACGACGCCGGTGAACTCACCTCGTTCCGCAATGCCAAGCTGGCGACGCAGGCAGGCAAGGCGTGGATGCTGCACGATGTGCGCGACACGCGCGTTTCCGCCGAAGGCGCGGTGAGCACAACGCATGCGCAACAACCGTGGAAGACCTCGCTCGATCCCGCGGTTCTTGAAACATCGTCTTCGGTCTTCCACCCGGAATACCTGTCGCTGCGCGACCTCTCGCGCAACATCGGTTACATGCGTGCCAACCGGCAGAACCCCAGCGTCTATTTGAACGCCTACTGGACGCGCGCGTTCTATCCGCTCAACACGCTGCTGCTGGTGCTGTGCGCGCTGCCGTTCGGTTTCGGCGCGCTGCGATCGGGCGGCCTCGGCAAGCGCCTGTTCCTCGGCGTGATCGTCGCGATCGCGTGGTACTTCATCCAGCGCGCGATCATCAGCACCGGCACGGTGTTCGGTGCGCCGCCTTTCGTCGTGAACCTGATTCCCGCGCTGCTGCTCTTGGCGATCGCGGTCTGGTATTACCGGCG
>DATNAW010000160.1:0-29694 GCA_035572335.1 Rhodanobacteraceae bacterium | reverse complement strand
CCGTCCTGTTCGATCTGCCGCATGCCCTCTTCCTTGACGTTGCCCGCGACGATGCCGGAGAACGCGCGGCGCATGTCGGCCGCCAGTTCGTGCGGCGCGCGGCCGCGATGCAGGTCCAGCGCCGCCATCGCCGCATGGGTCGGCTCGAAATGCTGCTGGAACGGGAGATCGATGTTCAATTCCCAGTTGAAGAAGAACGCGTCGTGCTGCTCGATGCGATGGTCGCGCACCACTTCGATGCCCTGCTGGATCGCGTGCGCCACCGCCACCGGATCCTCGACGATGATCTGGTAGCGCTTCGCCGCAGCGTCGCCCAGCACCAGGCGCAGGAACTTGTCGATCTGCTCGAAATAGGGCGCCGATTCGGCGGGCCCCGTGAACACCAGCGGGAATGGCACGCCCGCGTTGACCGGATTCAGCAGGATGCCGAGCAGGTACAGGATTTCCTCGCAGGTGCCGACGCCGCCGGGAAACACGATGAAGCCGTGGCCGACGCGCACGAAGGCTTCGAGGCGTTTCTCGATGTCCGGCAGGATGACGAGACTGTTGACGATCGGGTTCGGCGATTCGGCCGCGATGATGCTGGGTTCGGTCAGACCGATGTAGCGGTTTTCGTAATGCCGCTGCTTCGCGTGCGCAATGGTGGCGCCCTTCATCGGCCCTTTCATCGCGCCCGGCCCGCAGCCCGTGCAGATGTCCATGCCGCGCAGGCCGAGCTGGTAACCGACCGTCTTGGTGTAGTCGTATTCCTCGCGCGAGATGGAATGGCCACCCCAGCACACCACGAGGTTCGGATCGAAGCGCGCGCGCAACACCCGCGCGTTGCGCAGGATGTCGAACACCGCGTGGGTGATGCCGCTGGAATCTTCGAGGTTGAACTCGCCGGATTCCAGCTTGGTCGATTCGTACACGATGTCGCGCATCACCGCGAACAGCAGTTCGTTGGTGCCGCGGATGATCTTGCCGTCGACGAACGCCTGCGCCGGCGCGTTCTTGAGGTCCAGCTTCACGCCGCGATCCTGCTGCAACACCTGGATGTCGAAATCCGGATACTGTTCCAGCGTCGCGCGTGCGCTGTCCTGCACCGCGCCCGAGGTCAGCACCGCCAGTGCGCAGGAACGCAACAGGTTGTGCAGGCCCGACGAGGTTGCATCACGCAGGCGCGCGATCTCGTCGCGCGACAGCACGTCCAGCGTGCCGGCCGGCACGATCTGCGCGTTGACGGTCGCGGGCCGGGCGGGCTGATGGACATCATTCATGCGAATTCTTCCTTCCCTCAACCTGCTTTCAGATAGGCCTCGACACCGCCCAAAATCATTTGCGCCGCCAACGCGATCAGCAGCATGCCCATCACGCGCTCCAGCGCCGCCAGCATGCTTTCGCCCAGCAGCTTGAACAGCCACGTCGAGCCCAGCAGGATCGCCGCGGTGGCGAGCCACGCGATCAGCAGCGCGAGTCCCCATTCCACTTCGCGGCCCGGCTGCGCGCTGGTCATCAGCAGCAGCGTCGCCATCGCGGAAGGACCAGCGACGCCGGGAATCGCCAACGGCACGATGAAGGGTTCGCCCTGGCCGACCGTCGACCCGAAAATGCCGCCGTCGCGCGGCGGAAACACCATCTTGATGGCGATCAGGAACAGCACGACGCCGCCGCCGATGCTGATGGCTTCCTGCCGCAACTGCATCACCGACAGCAGCTCGCGGCCGCCGAGCAGGAACGCGACCAGCACGCCCAGCGCGATCAACAATTCACGGATCATTACCCAGCGGCGGCGCTTGGGCGGCACGTCCTTCAGCACCGTCAGAAAGAACGGCACATTGCCCGGCGCGTCGAGCACCAGGAACAGGGTGATGCACGCCGACACGATGGTCATCTGCTGGTGCATGGCCTATCCCCCGGATTCGCGAAGGTCCAGCAGTTTGCCGCGCGCGGCTTTCGCTGCGGGCGACAACAAGTAGAGCACTGCTTGCGCGGCCGCATCGGGCGTCGCGATGGAGGAAGGATCCTCGCCCGCCCACACGGTGCGGCGCAGCGCGGTGCGCATCGGCGCGGGCAGCAGCGCGTGCACACGCAATGGGGTCTCGTCGGTTTCTTCGTGAAGGATCGATGCGAGGCCTTCCAATCCGGCCTTGGCCACGCCGTACGCGCCCCAATGCGCGCTGCCCATGCGGCGCGGGTCGTCCAGCACGAACACGACGGCGCTGTCCTGGCGCTTCAACAGCAGCGGCATGCAGGCCTGCGTCAGCAGGAACGGCGCGGACAAATCGACGTGCAGCGTGCTGATCCATTCCTCCGGCGACAACATGCCGAGCGGCGTCAGCCCCTCGCATTTCACCGCCGCGTGCACCACGCCATCGAGCCTTCCGAGCTGGCGCTCGACCGACTCGGCGAAAGTCTGGTATTCCAGCGGCGTCGCGCCCTGCAGGTCCATCGGCTGCAACACCGGCGGCGCGACATCCGGCAGCGTCGCGATCTCGTCGTACACGGGTTCCAGCGCGCGCGCCTTGCGGTCGGCCAGCAGCACCGTGGCGCCCGCCTTCGCACACGCCAGCGCCGACACACGGCCCAGGCCACCGGCGGCGCCGGTGATCAAAACCACCCGTCCCGCCAGCGAATCCGCGGCGGGCGCCCAGCCAGCCGGCAGACGCGTGACGGGCAGGCTCATTGCGCGGTCGCTTGCTTCGCGGCTTCCGCGACCATGCGCTGCAATTCGCCGGATTCGTAGAGCTCCAACGTGATGTCGCAACCGCCGATCAATTCACCGTTGATGTACAGCTGCGGGAATGTCGGCCAGTTGGAGTAGCGCGGCAGGTTGGCGCGGATCTCGGGGTCTTCCAGCACGTTGACCGAGAAATACTCGGCGCCGGTGGCGGTGAGGGCCTGCGAAGTGCGCATGGAAAAACCGCACATCGGGAAATCGGGCGTGCCCTTCATGTACAGCACGATGGGGTGCTCGGACAAGGTGTTCTTGATGCGTTCAATGACGTCCATGGGAGATCGGTCTAGAATGAAGGATGGTGTCGTGCCGAAGCTGCGCATTGTACCAGCGCGCCATCCACGCATGCTGCCATTCTCCCGTTTCCAAACTCCAAGGAGCACTCCATGGCGATCGAGCTTCCCCCGCTTCCCTACGAACGCAGCGCACTGGCCCCGCACATCTCCGAGGAGACCCTGGACTACCACTACGGCAAGCACCACAAGGCGTACGTCGACAACCTCAACAAGCAGATCGAGGGCACCGATTTCGCCGACATGAACCTCGAGGACATCGTCAAGAAGGCTACCGGCGGCATGTTCAACAACGCCGCGCAGGCGTGGAACCACACCTTCTACTGGAACTCGATGTCGCCCAAGGGTGGCGGCGATCCGTCCGGCAAGCTGGCCGACGCCATCACCAAGGCGTTCGGCGACGTCGCCAAGTTCAAGGCGGAATTCGGCAAGATCGCGACCGGCACCTTCGGTTCCGGCTGGGCGTGGCTGGTGCAGCGCGCCGACGGTTCGCTGGGCCTGGTCTCGACGTCCAACGCGGGCACGCCGATTACCGGCAGCGATCGCCCGCTGCTGACCTGCGACGTGTGGGAACACGCGTACTACATCGACTACCGCAACGCGCGCGCCAAGTACGTCGATGCGTACTGGAACCTGGTGAACTGGGATTTCGCGGCAAGCCAGATGGCTTGAGCTCTACGTGAAAACCGCGCCGCACGCGGCGCGGTTTTCTATGCGCTTCGCGTATTCGCGGACGCTGCCATCACGGCGTCCGCGAGCCGCGCGGCCAATGCCTGCACCTCGTCAGCGTCTTCTCCCTCGATGGTGACGCGCACCAGCGGTTCGGTACCGGACGGGCGCAATACCACGCGGCCGCGTCCACGCACGACCTGCTGCACTTCTGCCAGCGTTTGTTGCACGTGCGGCGTCATGATCGCATCCTTCGCGCCCGCCACCTTCACGTTGCGCGTGATCTGCGGCAGCTTGGCCAACCCGAAACGCGCTTCGGACAAATCCTTGCCGGCGCGCGCCAGCGCGTCCAGCACCGCAAGCGCCGACACGATGCCGTCACCGGTGCTGGCGCGATCGAGACAGAGGATGTGCCCGGACGTTTCGCCGCCCAGCACGCCGCCGTGCTCCTTCAACTGCTGCAGCACGTAACGATCGCCGACGTTCGCGCGCAGGAAACGCACGCCCGCGCCAGTAAGCGCGCGTTCCAATCCGAAATTGCTCATCAGCGTTCCGACCACGGGACCACGCAGGTTACCCGCGGCCAGCCAGTCGTGCGCCAGTACGTACAACAAGTCATCGCCGTCCACCAGTTCGCCATTGCGGTCGATCATCTGCACCCGATCGCCGTCGCCATCGAAGGCGATGCCGAGATCGGCGTGTTGCTCGAGCACCGCGCCGCGCAACGTGGCCGGATGCGTCGATCCGATTTCGCGATTGATGTTGAAGCCGTCCGGTTCGCAACCGATGCGCGTCACGCGCGCACCCAGCGAGGCGAACACCTTGGGCGCGACCATGTACGTCGCGCCATGCGCACAATCCAGCACGATGTGCATGCCCGACAGGTCGGGAGGGGTCGGAAGGGTACCGAGGCAGAAGCGCGCATAACGTTCCACCGCGTCGTCGATGCGCCGCGCCTTGCCGAGGCGTTCCGGCGCCACGGTGGTGAAGGCGGCGTCGATCTCGCGTTCGATTTCCGACTCCACCGCGTCCGCGAGTTTCTCGCCCTCGGCGGAGAAGAACTTGATGCCATTGTCCTGGTACGGGTTGTGTGAAGCGCTGATCACGATGCCGGCGCTGGCGCCCAGCTCGCGCGTCAATTGCGCGACGCCCGGCGTCGGCAGCGGACCGAGCAGGCCGACGTTCGCGCCCGCGGCCACCAGACCGGCTTCCAGCGCGGCTTCGAACATGTAACCCGACACGCGCGTGTCCTTGCCGATCAACACCAGCGGACGCTTGCCGTCGCCCAGCACCACGCCCGCGGCGCGGCCCAGCTTCAGCATGAATTCGGCGGTGATCGGCCACTGGCCCACCACGCCACGCACGCCGTCGGTGCCGAAGTATTTGCGGGGCGCGGAAGCCGGGGAGTCGGGCATGGTCACGATCCTGTGCATGGTGCTGAACGCCGAGGATAACGCGGCGCCACGCCCGCAGCGTCAATCGTCACTGAACCGCTGCGAACCGAAGGGTTTGGCCTCGCGCTTTGCGGGCGCGTCGCCATCGTGCACTGCCTGCCACACCGCCAGCGCATCGCGTGTCGCGGCAACATCATGCACGCGCACGATCGTCGCGCCGCGCTGCACCGCAATCATCGCCGCCGCCGCCGATCCCGCTGCGCGATCGGCGCCGCCGTTGCGCCCCGTCAGCGCACCGATCATGGCCTTGCGCGAAACGCCCACGAACACGCCCGCGGCAAGATCGCGGAAGCGCTCGAGTGCGCGCAGCAAGGCAAGGTTGTGTTCCAGCGTCTTGCCGAAGCCGAAACCCGGATCGACCAGCACCCGGCGCTTGTCGATGCCGGCCATTTCGCAGGCGAACACGCGCTCCGCAAGAAAACGATGCACCTCGCCGACCACGTCGTCGTAATGCGGATCGTCCTGCATCGTGGCGGGCTCGCCCTGCATGTGCATCACGCACAATGGCACCTTCAGCTCCGCCGCGGCGTCCAGCGCACCAACCCGGCGCAGCGCACGCACGTCGTTGATGAAGCCCGCGCCGGCCGCGACCGCCGCACGCATCACTTCGGGTTTGGAGGTATCGATCGAAATCGGCACTTCGACGCGCTTCGCAAGTGCTTCGATCACCGGCGCCACGCGTTCCGCTTCCGTCGCGGCCTCGACCGCCGTCGCGCCCGGACGCGTGGATTCCGCACCGACATCCAGCATGTCCGCGCCCTGCTTCACCATCGCCACGCCCTGCGCGACCGCGGCTTCGACATCGCCGCGCAAGCCATCGCCGGAAAACGAATCGTCGGTGAGATTGAGAATGCCGCAAATGCGCGGGCGATCGAGCTTCAGCGCGCGGCCATTGCAATCGAGCGTGGGAACGGTATCGAACATGAGTTGTTCAGCTTCCGGGGTCTTCAAGACGATTCATGATTTCACGATAGCGCGGCAATCCACGCAGGCTGTCCAGATCGGGGTCGTGTTCGATCCAGTCGCGGAATCCATGCCCCGCGGAAAGTGCGCGCTCGAGCAGGTCGAGAGCCCGTTCGCTGTCATCCATGTGCGTATAGGTACATGCGGCGTTGTAGAGCGTGCCGAAATCATCCGGCTGCAGCCGCAGCGCGGCCTCGATATTGCGGCGCGCACCCTCGACGTCGCCCAGCCGCACCTGCATGCCCGCGGCTAAGTACAACGCGCGGCCGTTTTCGGGATCAGCCGCGATCTCGGCCAGTGCCGACGGCAATGCAAGCCGCGTCAGCGCATCGCCACGTGCAGGATCGTGCAGTGAATCGGCGGCGTTGGCGGCCAGCGAGAGCGCCTGGAACTCGTCGGGGCGCGCGCGATGCGCGGCCGCGAATTCCTCGATCGCCCGTGCATGGTCCCCGGCTGCGAAGCAGTGGCGCCCGAAATAGTAATGCGCCTCGTAGAGTTCCGGATTGAGCTCGATCGCGCGCTTGAACTCGGCGACCGCGCCTTCGTTGTCTCCGGCCAGCGACAAGGTGTTGGCGCGCGCGACATGCGCTTCGGCAAGCTCAGGCGCCAATTCCAGTGCGCGCTTTGCGGCCGCAATCGCTTCGTCGAGGGCATCTTCCGGCTTGATGATGCGCCAGATCAGCAGTTGTGCCAGCGAATCGCCCAAGCCAGCATACGCCTGCGCGTAATCGGGATCGAGTTCGATGGCGCGGCGGAACATGTGCGGCGCCTTGGTCCAGTTGTCACTGCTCTTCAGTGACTGGATTTGCCGGCCGCGCAGGTAGAACTCGTAGGCGCGCATGTCGCGCGGCGCATTGCGGCCGATGTCGAGCGTGACGTCGGCTTTCAACGACACCCGCAAGGCACGCGCGACGCTGCGCGCGATTTCCTCCTGGATCGCGAAGATGTCCGCGAGTCCGCGGTCGAAATTCTCCGACCACAGGTGGTAACCGTTGCCGGCGTCGATCAATTGCGCGGTCACACGCACGCGATCACCAAACTTGCGTACGCTGCCCTCCATGATCGACGCGACATTCAACGCGCGGCCGATCTCGCGCACGTCGGCCGTGCCCTCGCGAAAGCGGAACGACGAGGTACGCGACGCCACGCGCAGGCCGCGGATCGACGCCAGCGCGTTGAGGATTTCCTCGGCCAGCCCGTCGCAGAAATACGCCTGGTCATGCGCCTCGCTAAGATCGGCGAACGGCAGGATCGCGACCGACACGCCGGGTGCGGCCTCCGCATTGGCGGCCGACGCTTGCGGCAACGGCGCGGTACGCTCGATGCCGTGGGCGCCGATGTCGTAAACCCACGCCAGCACGCAAGCCAGCACGAACCCGAGCGCGAGCAACACCAGCAGCAGCCGCATCGACCACGACGGCAAACCGAGCGGTTCGAACACCGCGCTGCCGAGCTGGATCAGGACCCAGCCAGTCACCACGTAAACCGCGACCACGCGGAACACGCGCCGGCGACGGAATTCGGCGAACGATTGCTTCAGTGATCCGACCCAGTCGCCCATGTTGGACGGCTCCACTTCCGTCCTGCACGCGTCTTCGCCGGAATCCTACACGCGCGAGCACCGGATATGAGAAGGCCGCCCAAGGGCGGCCTTGCATTATTCACGCCCGAAGCGGCTGTTGTGAAAATTCAGGCCATGGATGGCCGTGGTGGCGTCCCGGAACCCACGAACATTCCAGCCGTTGCGGCGTTCGACGATGCAGCGATCAGGGATGATCGCACACTAATGTTGACCGGCCGGATGACTGGACGGCGCGGGCGCCACGCCCGGCGCTGTCGCAGGCTTGCCACCACCCATACCGGTGTTGCTGTCACGCGGATGCCAGTCGCGCGGCGGGCCCGGCTCGCGGCCTTCCATGATCGCGGCGATCTGGTCCCTGTCGATGGTTTCGTATTGCAGCAGCGCCGCGGACATCGCGTGCAGCTTTTCGATGTCGCCGGTGAGGATCTGGCGCGCCTTGTTGTAGGCGGCGTCGATCACCTCGCGCACCGCTACGTCGATCTTGCGCGCGGTTTCGTCGGACACGTTCTTGTGCTGCGTGACCGAGCGGCCGAGGAACACCTCGTCCTCTTCCTCCGAATACGTCATCGGGCCGAGTGCGGTCGACAAGCCGTACTTGGTGACCATGTCGCGTGCCAGCGCGGTGGCGCGCTGGATGTCGTTGGACGCGCCGGTGGTGACTTTTTCCGCACCGAAGATCAGTTCCTCGGCAACACGGCCGCCGAACAGGCTGGCGAGCTTGCTTTCCAGCGACAACTTGCTGTGGCTGTAGCGGTCCTGTTCCGGCAGGAACATGGTGACGCCCAGCGCGCGGCCGCGCGGGATGATCGTCACCTTGTGCACCGGATCGTGGTCGGGGACTGACAATCCAACGATCGCGTGCCCGGATTCGTGGTACGCGGTCAGCTTCTTCTCGTCCTCGCTCATGATCATGGAGCGCCGCTCGGAGCCCATCATGATCTTGTCCTTGGCGCGCTCGAAGAAATCCATGCGCACGTCGCGCGCGTTTTCGCGCGCCGCGAACAGCGCGGCTTCGTTGACCAGGTTTGCAAGGTCGGCGCCGCTGAAGCCCGGCGTGCCGCGCGCGATCACCATCGGATCGACATCGGCCGCAACCGGAACCTTGCGCATGTGCACCTTGAGGATCTGCTCGCGGCCGCGCAGGTCGGGCAGCGGCACCACGACTTGGCGATCGAAGCGACCCGGACGCAGGAGCGCAGGATCGAGCACGTCGGGCCGGTTGGTGGCGGCAATCACGATCACGCCTTCCGAACCTTCGAAGCCGTCCATCTCGACCAGCAACTGGTTCAGCGTCTGCTCGCGCTCGTCGTGGCCACCCCCGAGACCGGCACCGCGATGGCGGCCGACCGCGTCGATCTCGTCGATGAAGATGATGCACGGCGCGTGCTTCTTGGCCTGCTCGAACATGTCGCGCACGCGCGCGGCGCCGACGCCGACGAACATCTCGACGAAGTCGGAACCGGAGATCGAGAAGAATGGCACCTTGGCCTCGCCCGCGATGGCCTTCGCCAGCAGTGTCTTGCCGGTACCGGGCGAGCCGACCATCAGCACGCCGCGCGGAATCTTGCCGCCGAGCTTGGTGAACTTCGACGGATCGCGCAGGAAGTCGACCAGCTCGGAAACCTCTTCCTTGGCTTCCTCGCAGCCGGCCACGTCATTGAACGTGACCTTGATCTGGTCCTCCCCCTGCAGCTTGGCGCGCGATCGTCCGAAGCTCATCGCCCCACGTCCGCCCGCGCCGGCCTGCATCTGGCGCATGAACCAGATCAGGATCGCGATGAAGATCAGGATCGGACCCCAATCCAGCAGCAGCCGCCACAGCGAGAACCCGTTGTCGCCCGGCTTCTGCGTGGTCTGGACGCGGTGGGATTCCAGCAACGGCAACAAGGTGGTGTCGTCGACCACCGGCACCACGGTGCGCAGCGAACTGCCGTCCTTGAGCTTGCCCGTCACCACGGTCGGCAGGTTCGCGCTCAGGACGATCGAAGCGACGTTGTCGTTCTTCACCTGCGTCACGAATTCGGAGTACGACATCTGCTGCTCGCTGCCGGCGAGGCGCGGGCTGAGGCTCTGGTACACCAGCAGCACGATCACCGCCACGGCCACCCACAGCAGGCCCTGTTTGGCGAGCTCACTCATCGGAGGCTTCATGCGCGCGCACCTCGCTCAGCCGCACGGGTGGGTGCAGCGTGGATTACGCTCGGTGAACGGGATTCGAACCAATTCATTGCTTGCCTTTCCATCCTGTCGCCAACGCATAGACCTCGCGCGATCTGGCCCGCGACGCCTTGGGCTTGCGCAGTGTCACCCGCGCAAAGCCCGCACGCAAGTCGCGGACGTACTCGTCGAAACCGCGGCCCTGGAAGAGTTTGACCAGCAAAGAGCCTCCAGGTTTCAAGCACTTGGACGCGAATTCTGCAGCCAGTTCCACCAGATGCATTGCGCGCGCCTGATCCGCCACTTCGATACCACTGATATTGGGCGCCATGTCCGACAGCACAAGGTCCACGGGGGTGCCGTCCAGCCTGGCCATCAGCGCATCGAGCACGGCATCCTCGCGGAAGTCGCCCTGGATGAACTCGACCCCGCCGATGCCCTGCATCGGCAGGATGTCGAGCGCGAACACTCGGCCGTCCTCGCCGAGCCGCTGCCGCACCAGTTGCGACCAGCCGCCGGGTGCCGCGCCCAGATCCACCACGACCATGCCGGGTTTCAGCAGCCTGTCGCGGTCGAGCAGTTCGTCGAGCTTGAATGCGGCGCGCGAACGAAAGCCTTCGGCCTGCGCCCGCTTCACGAACTCGTCGCCGAAATGCTCCTTCAACCAGCGCGCGCTGCTTTTGCTTCTTGCCACGGAACTCTTTCCAGGACGCGATGCGCGCGCCCTTTCATGCACATGATACCCTGACAAGCCTTTCCGCCCCTTCACCCACGCACCGCATGGCCCTGACTTCCTCACAAGTTCGCTACCTGCGTGGCCTGGCGCATCCACTGAAGCCGGTGCTACTGCTGGGTGGCAAGGGCGTGACCGCGGGCGTGCTGAAGGAACTGGAGCAGGCGCTGGACGACCACGAGCTGATCAAGGTCCGCCTGGGCGGCGGCGACCGCACCGAACGCGCGGCCGAACTCGACAAGCTGGTCGACTCGAGCCGCGCCGAAACCGTGCAGATCATCGGCCACATCGCGGTACTGTTCCGGCGCAATGACGACAAGCCGCAAATCGCGCTGCCGAAGTGATCCACGTTGGAACTGAACCTCGAACACCCGCGTGATTACCTGTTCGTGCGCCGCGCCGACGCGCACACGGTCGTCATCGTGGACCGGCCGTTCACCGCCAGCATCATCCTGACGCGGGACAAGGTCATCGACGACTGGGGCGTCTCGGACGTCGCGGCCATGACGCCGGATCAGGTCGAACCAATCGTCGCGCTGAAACCCGACGTGGTGCTGCTCGGCACCGGGGCACGCCAGCGGTTCCCGTCGCAGGAGGTATTGGCGGCGTTCCTGCGACGCGGCGTTGGCGTCGAAGTGATGGACAACGGAGCGGCGGCAAGAACCTGGGACATTCTTGCCAGCGAAGGCCGCAACGTCGTGGCGGTGTTTGTTCTGGCGTAGCGTATCGGTAGGGTGGGAGTAGCCGCGCAGCGGCGCATCCCGCCGCAATCGTCGAAACATGGCGGGATTGTTCGCATCATCCATGATGCTCACCCCTCGCTTCGCTCAGGGGCCGCCTTTGGTGTCCAAATTCGTTCCAGACGACTGTCGCTGTGCTACTTCCACCCTGCGCCACTGTCACCACTGGCGAAGCACGAAACAGACGCCGGTCTTGTCGAGCACGGCGAATTCACGCGCGCCCCGGGGTTTGCGTTGGATGAGCCTGCCATTCGGATGCAGCAGTTCAGGCCTGCGAGACGAAACTTCCACGTGCAAATCTTCGATCGCATCGGTCTCGATGCCGATTTCCGGTCGATCTTTCGCGGCGAACTCCGCATCCTCGACGAGATACGCCTTCGCGACATCCCGCTCCACCACGGCCAGCGTGTCGTCGCGATGAAGCAGTTTGAAACCAAGGCCACCCACGAACAGATCAAGGCCGTCCTGCATGCTGGCGGCGCGTCAGCACGCTCAACGTCCCGGCAAATAAGCCAGCGGATCGACCGGCTTGCCGTCCTTGCGGATCTCGAAGTGCAACTCGACGCGTGGCGCGCCGCTCGCGCCCATCAGCGCGATTTCCTGTCCGGCACTGACGTGGTCGCCTTCCTTTACCAGCCGCTTGCTGTTGTGACCGTAGGCTGACAGGAAGGTGTCGTTGTGCTTGATGATGATCAGCTCGCCATAGCCGATCAGGCCGTTTCCGCTGTACACCACCGTGCCTGACGCCGCCGCGCGCACCGGATCGCCCATGCTGCCCGTGATGTTGAGGCCGGCGCCATCGCCGCCACCGCCGGCTTCGAAGCCGCCGACGACCTTGCCGCTCGCGGGCCACTGCCAAGTAATGCCCCCGACGCTGCGGGTCGCACCGGGTGGCGGTGTTGGCACGGCGGGTTGTGCGGCCGCAGGCGGAGTCGCTCCCGACAGCGAAAGCGGCGCCGGCGGGGCAGTTGTCGTGGCCGGGGCGACGTTTGTCGCAGGTGCCGCAATCGTCGATTCGGATTGCGCAGGCGCCACGCCGCTTCCGGTCATGGACTGCGTGGTGACCGGACCGAACACGGGCGCGGAAGGTTGCGTCGTCGCAGGCGCCTGCGTGGCCGGTTGCGGCGGCGCGGTGGCCGGCACCGGAGCCGCATTGCCCGCAACGGCGGAGCCACCCGATGCCGGCTTCAACCTCAGCACCTGCCCCGGATGGATCACGTACGGCGGGGGAATGTCGTTGAGCGCGGCAAGCTGGCGCACGTCCATGCCGTGCGCGAAGGCGATGCTGTACATCGTGTCGCCACGCGCCACGGTGTAGCCGGACGCGCCGACCGTTCCATTGGCGTGCCCACCTTCGTTGGCGTGCCCGCCGAGGCCGTAGGTCTGCACACTACTGCTGCTGGCCACGGGCGGCACCGCCGTCGACGTCGCTGGGGGCGGGCTGCTGCCGCCGAAGGAATAGTTGGCCACCGGCGCCGGATTCGACGCGCATCCCGCCAGCAACGCGGCAATCGCGAGCACGGCGGACAACTGCTTCAATGATTTCAGTGCGGACATGATGCGCGCAAGGATAACCGAGCGATGGCGGCACGGTCACGCCAACACCGCGGACGCGACCGCCCGCGGCCGCGCATGCAGGCAGAACTCAGTCCGCGCGTTCGCGAAAGTGATCGGTCGCGCCAATCAATTCGTGCGTATTGCCCGGTTCGAACGCGGAGTGGCCGGCATCGGCGACGATGCGCAGGTCGGCGCCGGGCCACGCGCGATGCAGGTCCCACGCGCTGCGGATCGGACACACCACGTCGTAGCGGCCCTGCACGATCACGGCGGGAATGCCCTGCAGGCGATGTGCATCGCGCAGCAACTGGTCGTCATGGTCGAAGAAGCCGCGGTTGACGAAGTAGTGGTTCTCGATGCCCGCGAACGCCAGCGCGAATTCGTCGCCGGCGCTGGCGGCGATGTAACCGTCGTTCTGGAACAGGAAGCTGGTCGAGGCTTCCCACACCGACCATGCGCGCGCGGCGGCCAGCCGCAATTCGGGGTCGCTCGATGTCAGGCGCTTGTGGTACGCCATGATCAGGTCGCCATGCTCGACTTCCGGGATCGCCGCGAGGTATTTCTCCCACGCGTCCGGATACAGCATGTCGCAACCCTTCTGGTAGAACCATTCCAGTTCCGCACGCCGCAACATGAAAATGCCGCGCAGCACCAGTTCGGTGACGCGCTCGGGATGGGTTTCCGCGTAAGCGAGCGCGAGCGTCGAACCCCACGATCCGCCGAACACCTGCCAGCGTTCGATGCGCAGGTGTTCGCGCAAACGCTCAATGTCGGCGACCAGATCCCACGTGGTGTTCTCGCGCAATTCCGCATGCGGCGTCGAGCGTCCGCAACCGCGTTGGTCGAACAGCACGATGCGGTAAACCCTGGGATCGAAGAACCGCCGGCACTTCGCGTTGCAGCCGGCGCCGGGCCCACCGTGCAGGAACACCGTCGGCTTGCCGTGCGGATTGCCGCACTGTTCGTAGTACAAGGTGTGCAGGTCCGACACCCGCAACATGCCGCTGTCGAACGGCTCGATCTCGGGGTACAGGTCGCGGCGGTTGCTGGGCATATCCATTTGCGGCATTTCGCTGGAAGACTGAACCCCGTTAGCCTAGCACCTCATTTCGCGAACGCGCCGCCATGAAGACCTCGTTCCCCAAGAAGGACATCAAGATCCTGCTGCTGGAAGGCATCCATCCGAGCGCGACGGAAGCATTCCACGCCGCCGGCTACAGCCAGATCGAGCAACACGAGAAAGCGCTGCCGCGCGCGGAACTGTTCGAGGCGCTTGCCGACGCGCACATCATCGGGCTGCGTTCACGCACCCAGCTGGATGCCGAAGCGATCGCACACTCACGGCGGCTGCTCGCGGTCGGCTGCTTCTGCATCGGCATCAACCAGGTCGATCTGCGCGCGGCCGGCGAGCGGGGCGTGCCGGTTTTCAACGCGCCGTACTCGAATACCCGCAGCGTCGCCGAGTTGGTGATCGCCGAAGCGATCCTGCTGATGCGGCGCGTGCCGGAGCGCAATGCCGAATGTCATCGCGGCGGCTGGGCGAAATCCGCGGAAGGCAGCTTCGAGGTGCGCGGCAAGACGCTCGGTATCGTCGGCTACGGCCACATCGGCACGCAGGTCGGCGTGCTCGCCGAATCGCTGGGCATGCACGTGCTGTTCCACGACGTCGAAGCCAAGCTGGCGCTCGGCAACGCCTCACCGGCGCGCGACCTGGGCGACCTGCTCGCGCGCGCCGACATCGTCACGCTGCACGTGCCGCAGACGCCCGAGACCGCGGACATGATCGGCGCCGGCGAAATCGCGCGGATGCGCCGCGGCGCAATGCTGATCAACGCCTCGCGCGGCAACGTGGTCGACATCGAGGCGCTGGCCGCGGCCCTGCGCGACAAACATCTCGCGGGTGCGGCCGTGGACGTATTCCCGAAGGAGCCGAAAGGCCGCGACGAGGAATTCGTCTCGCCGCTGCGCGACTTCGACAACGTGCTGCTGACGCCGCACGTGGGCGGCAGCACGCAGGAAGCACAGCTCAACATCGGCACCGAGGTCGCGTCCAAGCTGGTGCGCTACAGCGACAACGGGTCGACGTTTTCGGCGGTCAACTTCCCCGAGGTCAACCTGCCCGAGCACGCAGGCAGCCGCCGCCTGCTGCACATCCACCACAACGTGCCGGGCGTGCTCTCGCGCATCAACGACGTGTTCTCGCAGGGCGGCGTCAACATCAACGGTCAGCACCTGCAGACCCAGGGCGACCTGGGTTATGTCGTGATCGACGTTTCGGCCTCCGCGGAACAATCGGAAGGCCTGCGCGAGCAGCTTGCGTCGATTCCGGGCACGGTGCGGACGCGGTTGCTGTACTGAAGTCTGCTGGCGCCGCGTCCTGGCAGGCGGCTCACTGTTCTTTCGACAGTTCCACCGATCCAGCCCGGCGATGCGGAGCGCCGGCTTGCGCGGCCGGCTTGACACGCATAATTGGTCCAACTAGTTTATAGTCCATTTTTTTGACTATTTGGCGCAACCAATGGCGAACTCGATTCCGTGGTACGAAGAAGTCCATTTGCCCGCGCTGCTCAGGCACGCGCGCAACACGTACGGTGCGGCCATGCGCGAGGCGCTGGACGCGGCCGGGTGCGGGGACATCCCCGCCAATGGGCTGTACGTCATCGGTGGGCTGGCGCTGGACAGGAAGGAAGTTCCGCTGGCCGCCCTCATCAGGGACCTGCGCATTTCCAAGCAGTCCGCGGGTCAGCTGGTGGACGCCCTCGTCGCGCGCGGTTACCTGGAACGCAACGTCGATCCCGGGGACCGCCGCCGGCTGGTCGTGACCCTGACGCGGCGTGGCCGCAAAGCCGCCGCAACGCAGGCGGCGGCGCGCGAATCCATCGATGCCGAGCTCAGGGAACGCATTGGCGAACGCGCGGTAGGCGTGCTGCGCAAGGGACTTGCCGCGCTCATCGAGATCGGCCAGCGGCGCGACACAGACGGAGAATCGCCATGAACCTTGCGACGGTGGAAATGAAAGCCTTCGTGCCCGCGCGGAATTTTGCGCAGTCGAAAGCGTTCTACGCGAAGTTGGGTTTCAACATCCCGTGGTCCTCGGACGATCTGGCGTACGTCCATTACGGCAACGCCAGTTTCCTGTTGCAGGCGTTTTATGTCCCCGAACACGCCAGCAATTTCATGATGCATCTGCTGGTCGAGGACGTGGACGACTGGCACGCGCACGTGCGCGCGTCCCGCGTCGTGGAGGAATTCGGCGTGCGTGTCGATGAACCGCGCGATCGACCGTGGCGCATCCGGGATTTCCCGCTGTTCGATCCCACCGGCGTGTTGTGGCGCATCGGCACGAACATCGGAGAGCCCGCATGACGGCGACGCGATTCGAATCCCTGTCGCCGATCCTCGCGGCCGACGACCTGCACCAGGCGCTGGCGTTCTACCGTGACCTGCTGGGTTTCGATCTGGCCTGGTGCTGGGGCGAGCCTCCGGAACTGGCCGGCATTTGCCGCGACGCCATCGAAATGACCTTGATGGCACGGACGGACAAGCCGGAAGGCCCCGCCCGCGTCTACTTGCGCGTCACCGGGATCGACGCGTTGTACGCGGGCCTCGAGCAGGCGGGCGCAGACATCCCCGTGCCGATCGGTGATCGACCCTATGGCTTGCGGGATTTCCGGGTTGTCGACCCGAGCGGCAACGAACTCGACATCGGCGAGGCGATCGCGCATCAGGAAGCGCCGGAATGACTCGCGCCTTCTGCGAAGCCGCCGCTTCTCATTCCCACCTCAGCCAATAACGAAAAACGGGCCACGAGGGCCCGATTTTGTTATTGGTCGGGGCGGCGGGATTCGAACCCACGACCCCCTGCCCCCCAGGCAGATGCGCTACCAGGCTGCGCTACGCCCCGACCGAACGCGCATGATAACGGAATACCGCGCCCAACCGCACCCCGCCACCGGAGCGGCTATTGTGAGAAGCCAAGCCATGGAAGGCCGTCCTGACGCTCGCGAAATCGGGGAACCGAATTCCGCAAAAGGATTCAGCGATACCGCGCCCAGGGATGATCGCATCAAGGATTCTTGCGGATCGGATCGCGCAGCAGTTGCAGGAGCTGCTCCAGTTCAAGCCGCATCTGGTGCACGATTTGCTGCGAGATGCTGGCTTCCATTCGGCCCTGCTGGCCTTCCAGGCGCGCGCGGGCGCCGGTGATGGTGAAGCCCTGGTCGTACAGCAGCGCGCGGATCTGGCGGATCATCAACACGTCGTGGCGCTGGTAATAGCGCCGATTGCCGCGCCGCTTGACGGGGTTCAGGGCGGGAAATTCCTGCTCCCAGTAACGCAGCACGTGCGGCTTGACCGCACACAGCTCGCTGACCTCGCCGATCGTGAAGTACCGCTTGGCGGGGATGGCGGGGAGCTCGTTATTGTTGCCCTGATCCAGCATGGTTCTCGACCCTCAGTTTCAGCTTCTGGCCCGGACGGAACGTCACCACCCGGCGCGCGGAGATGGGAATCTCCTCGCCGGTCTTGGGATTGCGTCCGGGCCGCTGATTCTTGTTGCGCAAGTCAAAGTTGCCGAAGCCGGAAAGCTTGACCTGCTCCCCCCGTTCGAGTGCCTCGCGCAACACCTCGAAAAAGGCGTCCACGCACTCCCTGGCTTCACGTTTGTTGAGGCCCACGTCGAGAAACAGGCGCTCGGCCATTTCTGCCTTGGTCAGCGTCATGTTCAACCTCTCAGTCTTGCCCCAAATTCGCTTTCCAGCAGCTTGACCACTTCGGCCACGCTGCGGTCGGCGTCCTGATCCGTAAGCGTGCGTGAACTGTCCTGCAAAATCAAGCCGATGGCAAGACTCTTTCGACCTATGCTCAACCCTGGGCCGCGGAAACAGTCGAACAGTACCGGCTCGTTCACCATTGTTGGCAAGCCTGAACGGATGGCCCGGGCGACCTCCGCCCACTCCACCGCCTCCCCGACCTCGATCGCGATGTCACGGCGGATCCACGGGAAATTCGGCAAGACATGGGCCCGAGGGATGAGGCGTTTCCGCACGGCATCGAGCCTCACATCGAAAACCTGCGTTTCGGGCACGTCGAGCTGCCGTTGCAGGGCCGGATGCAAGGCACCGGCCACGCCAACGGGCACGCGATCGCGCAGCACCCGCGCGCTGCGTCCGGGGTGCAGCCAGGGCGGCAAATCGTGAGCGTCGAACGACCACGCGCCCGGGTTGCCGGACAGGGCGATCAGTGCTTCCAGGTCACCCTTGATGTCGAAGAAATCCAGCGCACGCTTGGACTCGCCCCATTGCTCGGCGCGCGCGCTGCCACAGGCGACCGCCGCCAGCATCGTGGTTTCCACAGGTGCTTCGCCACCCTCGGCGCGTGCGAACACCACGCCGCTTTCGAACAGGCGCACCCGCGTCTGCTGGCGATTGCGGTTGCGCTTCAGCGCTTCAACAAGACCTGGCAGCAGCGAGGTGCGCATCACCGCGAGATCCGCCGAAAGCGGGTTGGCCAGAGGAACCGCCCTTGCATCAAGCTGCCAGCTTTCCAGCAGGTGCGGATCGACGAAGGCGTAGCAGATCGCTTCGTGGTAGTCGCGCGCGGCCAGGTCCGCCGCGATAGCGGAAGCGGACACGACGGATTCATCGTCCCTTGGCGCGGGGGGCACGCCCGCCGGCAACGACGACGGAATCGCGTCGTAGCCGTGGATGCGCGCGACCTCTTCGATCAGGTCTTCCTCGCGCTCGATGTCGAAGCGGCGCGACGGCGGCGTGACGTGCCAGCCATCAGCCTGCGCTTCGACCTGCATACCCAATGCAGTAAGGATGCGCTCGATCTCCGCGTCGCTGATGGTGATGCCCAGAACGCGCGCGATGCGCGCACGGCGCAACACGACAGCCGGGTGCTGCGACAGGTGCCGGGGCAATGCAGCCTCGATGATCTCGCCCGGCTGTCCACCCGCGATGTCGATCAGCAGCGCCGTCGCGCGTTCGATCGCCGCGCGCGGCAACTCCGGATCAACACCGCGCTCGAAGCGGTGCGCAGCATCCGTCGCCAGGCCCAGCTTGCGCGCCCGGCCCATGATCGTCGCGGGACTGAAGTGCGCAGCTTCGAAAAAGACGTCGTGCGTGGCATCGGTGACGCGCGAATCGAAGCCGCCCATCACCCCAGCCACGGCCAGCGGCTTGCGTTCGTCCGCGATCACGAGAAACCCCGTGTCGAGTTTCGCATTACTCTCGTCCAGCAGCTTCAAGGCCTCGCCGTCGCGCGCACGCCGTACCACGATCGCACCGTCGAGCTTCGCTTCGTCGAACGCGTGCATGGGCTGGCCGGTTTCCAGCATCACGTAATTGCCGACGTCGACCACCGCGTTGATCGGCTTGACGCCGGCCGCGCGCAGACGCTGCGCCACCCACGCGGGGGTTTGCGCGGCCATGTCGATGCCGCGCACCGCGCGACCGAGGTAGCGCGGGCAATCCGCGCCGGCTTCGAGCCGGATTTCGCGCGGCCCGGCGATCATCGGTTCCACGACAGGCGCACTGAACGGCTTTGCGCGTGCGCCGAATTCCGCCGCGACTTCGTCGGCAAGGCCGACCATGCCGAGGCAGTCGCCGCGGTTGGGAGTCAGCTCGACTTCGATCGCGACATCCGGCAACCCGAGGTATGCCCCCAACGGCTTGCCGACAGGCGCATCGCCGGACAATTCCATAAGGCCCGAAGCATCGGCGTCGATGCCGAGCTCCTTCGCCGAACACAGCATGCCCTGCGATTCGACGCCGCGCAGCTTCGCCGCCTTGATCGTGATGCCGTTCGGCAACGTCGCGCCGATCGTAGCCAGCGGCGCGGCGAGGCCCGCGCGCGCGTTGGGCGCGCCGCACACGATCTGCGTTTCACCGTTGCCGGTGTCGACCCGGCACACGCGCAGCTTGTCGGCATCGGGATGTGGTTCGCAGGCCACGATGCGCGCGACGATCACGCCTTCCAGCGTGCCACCGATCGGTGCGGCTTCCGCCACTTCCAGCCCGCTCATGGTCAGGCGCTTCGCCAACGTGGCGCTGTCGGCGCGGATGTCGACGAGCGAACGAAGCCAGTTCTCGGAAAATTTCATCGGCTGTTTCGACCAGGAGCGAAGACGGTGGTCCGCGAAGGACGCAAAAGACGCGAAGAGAAAATATGTTTTGAATCCTTTTCGCGTTCTTCGCGTTCTTCGCGGATAAATCTCTTTTGGAATTTACGCAAACTGCTGCAGGAACCGCACGTCGTTCTCGAAGAACGCACGCAGGTCGGTGACGCCGTAGCGCAGCATCGCGAGGCGTTCGACGCCCATGCCGAACGCGAAGCCGGTGTAACGCTCGGGATCGATGCCGCAGTTCTTCAGCACGTTCGGATGCACCATGCCGCAGCCCAGTACTTCCAGCCAGCGTTCACTGCCGTCTTCGCGATCCCAGCGGATGATCACGTCGGCGCCGGGTTCGACGAACGGGAAGAACGTCGGCTTGAACATCATTTCGAAATCGCGGCCGAAGAACACGCGCAGGAATTCGGCCAGCGTGCCTTTCAGGTCGGCCATCGTCGAGGTTTCGTCGACCAGCAGGCCTTCGACCTGGTGGAACATCGGCGAATGGGTCTGGTCGGAATCGCTGCGATAGACCTTGCCCGGCGCGATGATGCGGATCGGCGGCTGCGCGCCTTTCATCGCGCGGATCTGTACAGGCGAGGTATGGGTGCGCAGCAGGCGGCCGTCGCCAAAGTAGAACGTGTCGTGCATCGCACGCGCCGGATGATGCGCGGGAAAGTTCAGCGCCTCGAAGTTGTGCCAGTCGTCCTCGATCTCCGGACCCTCGGCCACCGAATAGCCAAGTTGCGCGAAGATCCCCTCGATGCGCTCGCGGGTGCGTGTCAGCGGATGGATGGTGCCGCGCACGCCATCGCGTCCGGGCTGGGTGACGTCGATGCGCTCCGACGCGAGGCGCTGTTCCAGCACCGCGTTCTCGAGCGTTTCCTTGCGTGCCGCGATCGCTTCGAACAGTTTTTCCTTGGCCGCGTTGACTTCGGCACCGCGCGCCTTGCGCTCGTCCGGCGACAGCTTGCCGAGCACCTTCAGTTCCGCGGTGATCGCACCGTTCTTGCCGAGCAGCGCGACGCGTTGCGCTTCCAGCGCTTCCAGCGTCGCGGCGGCGGCAATCGCGGACAGCGCCTCATCGGTGCGTTGCGTCAACGTGTCCATCGCAGCCCCATACAAAAGAAAAAGCGGGAAGAAGCCAAGGCCTTCTCCCCGCTCGCTTGCATCATAACTTCCGACGTTCGCCGCCGGAATGCTTCAAGCAGCCAGGCTGGCCTTGGCCTTCTCGGCGATCGCGCCAAACGCCGCAATGTCGTGCACGGCGAGATCCGCCAGCACCTTGCGATCGATGGTGATGCCGGCCTTGCCGAGGCCGTCGATCAGACGGCTGTACGACAGCCCGAACTGGCGCGCGGCCGCGTTGATGCGCACGATCCACAACGCGCGGAACTGGCGCTTCTTCTGCTTGCGGCCGATGTAGGCGTACTGCTGGGCCTTGGTGACGGCCTGCTTGGCAACGCGGTAAACCTTGCGGCGGGCGTTGTAATAGCCCTTCGCGGCCTTCAGGGTTTTCTTGTGACGCGCACGCGCGGTGACGCCACGCTTGACTCGTGCCATGGTCGTCTCTCCTTACGCGTAGGGCAGCATGCGGCTGACACGCTTGGTGTCGCAGTCGCGAATCTGGTTGGGGGCGCGCAGGCCGCGTTTGCGCTTGGTCGACTTCTTGGTGAGGATGTGCGACTTGAACGCGTGACCGGCCTTGAACTTGCCGGAAGCCGTCTTGCGGAACCGCTTGGCAGCGGCCCGGTTGGTCTTGATCTTTGGCATATGCCACTCCGTTTTGGTTTTTCGTGACTGGCCCGGGCGGTGATCTCGCGACCACGCTTTCCATCCATGCCCTTGCCGGCTTGTGGTGCGGCACCGGCGATGCGAGGTGCCGTCTTGACCACCCGCCGATCCGCGGTGGGTGGGTTGCCTCCTATCGGGGTGTTGTAAACATCCCGATAGCGCGGCCCATGGATGGGCCGCCGCGAATCAGGCGTCTGCAGTGCCTGATTCGCGAAGCCGAGTCCGGGCATGTACCGGACTCGGCGTGTTGAGAAAGTGCAGGATCGCACTTTCTCAACTTGCAAAACTATTTCTTCTTGGGGCTGATCATCATGGTCATCTGGCGCCCTTCCATGCGCGGGAACTGATCGACGACACCGAACTCCGTGATGTCGTTCTGGATGCGGTGGGCCAGTTCCATCCCGAGTTCCTGGTGCCGCATTTCGCGGCCGCGGAAGCGGATGTTCACCTTGACCTTGTCGCCTTCCTCGATGAACCGCTGCAGGTTGCGCAACTTGATGTTGTAGTCGCCGACGTCCGTGGTCGGGCGGAACTTCAGTTCCTTGATCTCGATCTGCTTGGACTTCTTGCGCTGCGCCGCAGCCTTCTTCTGCTGCTCGAACTTGAACTTGCCGAAATCCATGATCCGGCAAACGGGCGGCTCGGCGGTCGGCTGGATTTCGACCAGATCCAGGCCCGCATCCTCGGCCATCGCCAATGCCTCGTCGCGTTCGAGGACCCCAACCTGTTCGCCATCGGCGCCGATGACCCGCACGCGCGGGACCCGGATTTCGTGGTTGCGCCGATTGCCTTTGTTTTCGGTAGCGATACCGTCTTCTCCTGCTCAAGTTCGCCAGCGATGCCTGGCGCGCATTCCGTCAGTGCGGGCCGGACTCGGCCTGCAAACGCTCGACGAAGGCCGGCAGCGGCATGCTGCCCAGGTCTTCCCCCGAACGTGTACGCACGGAAATGGCGCCCTTCTCCTTCTCGCGATCGCCGATCACGAGGAGCCAAGGCACCTTCTGCAACGTATGCTCGCGGATTTTATAGCCGATTTTCTCGTTGCGCAAATCGGCATGGACCCGGAAGCCCGCCTCGTTCAGGCTGGCGGCCACCTGCCGGGTGTAATCGGCCTGCGCGTCGGTGATGTTCAGGACCACGGCCTGGACGGGCGCCAGCCAGGTCGGGAAGTTGCCAGCGTGGTGTTCGATCAGGATGCCGATGAACCGCTCCATCGAGCCCACGATGGCCCGGTGCAGCATCACCGGCACGTGGCGCTGGGAATCCTCGCCCACGTATTCGGCACCCAGCCGGCCCGGCATCGAGAAATCGACCTGCATGGTGCCGAGCTGCCAGTCGCGGCCGATCGCGTCGCGCAGGTGGTATTCGATCTTGGGTCCGTAGAAGGCGCCCTCGCCCGGCAGCTCCGTCCATTCCGCCCCGGCCTTGCGCAGCGCCGCGCGCAGGGCTTCCTCGGACTTGTCCCAGATCGCGTCGTCGCCGATGCGCGCGTCGGGGCGCAGCGCCAGCATCAGCTCCACGTCCTTGAAGCCGAAATCTTTGTACACCTCAAGTGCTTGCTTGTGGAATTCCACTACCTCGGATTCGATCTGGTCCTCGGTGCAGAAGACGTGGCCGTCGTCCTGGGTGAAGTTGCGCACGCGCAACAGGCCGTGCAGCGCGCCCGAGGGTTCGTTGCGCGTGCAGCCGCCGAACTCGCCGATGCGGATCGGCAAGTCGCGGTAACTGTGCAGGCCTTGTTTGAAGATCTGCACGTGGCCCGGGCAATTCATCGGTTTCACCGCGTAGGTGCGCTTTTCCGACTCGGTGAAGAACATGTTGTCCTTGTAGTTGTCCCAGTGGCCGGATTTCTTCCACAGCGACACATCGAGGATCGACGGGCAACGCACCTCGTCGTAGCCCGAATCCCGATAAACCTTGCGCATGTACTGCTCGACCTGCTGCCAGAGCGTCCAGCCCTTGGGGTGCCAGAACGCCATGCCCGGCGCTTCTTCCTGCATGTGGAACAGGTCGAGCTGCTTGCCGAGCTTGCGGTGGTCGCGCTTTTCGGCTTCCTCGATGCGCGTGAGGTAGGCCTTGAGGTCCTTGTCGTTCAACCACGCGGTGCCGTAGATGCGCGACAGCATCGCGTTGTCGGAATCGCCGCGCCAGTACGCGCCCGCGGTCTTCATCAGCTTGAACGCCTTCAGCCGCCCGGTATCCGGCACGTGCGGGCCGCGGCACAGGTCGGTGAATTCGCCCTGCGAATACAGCGACAGTTCCTCGTTCGACGGGATCGATTCGATGATCTCCGCCTTGTAGTCCTCGCCGATGCCGCGGAAGAATTTCACCGCCTCGTCGCGCGACTTCACGCTGCGCGACAGCGGCAATGATTCCTTCGCGATCTTCTGCATCTCGGCTTCGATCGCGGGCAGGTCCTCGGGCTTGAAAGGCTCGCCCTTGGGCGCGAAGTCGTAATAGAAGCCGTCGTCGATCACCGGCCCGATCGTCACCTGGGTGCCGGGATACAGGCGCTGTACCGCCTGCGCCAGCAGGTGCGCCGTCGAGTGGCGGATGATGTCCAGCGCCTCGGGTGATTTCTCGGTGACGATCTCCACGCGCGCGTCGTGGTCGATGCCGCGCGAAAGATCCACCAGCTTGCCATCGACCTTGCCGGCCAGCGCGGCCTTGGCGAGGCCGGCGCCGATCGATGCGGCGACGTCGCGCACGCTGGGTGCATGGTCGAATGACTTCGTGCTGTTGTCGGGAAGCGTGATCGTGATCATGGCGAAGTAAGCGGAGGGAAAGTGCAACCCGCGGGCATAAAAAAAGACGCGCGAGGCGTCCTTGCGGAGCCGCGCAGGATTCGGATCAGAAGCTCGTAGTTGCCATGTCGCACGCTCGGCCGGCGTTTCCGCGGGCCACCCTTTCGATGAGGCTGCAAAGTTAGTGCAGCCCCCGCGTCGCGTCAACGTGACGCCCGAAATCCGCGGGGGCGCAGCACCCCCGCGAATCCGTGTCCTATTTGCCCGGACCCTTGGCGCGTTCGGCCTGCACCTGGTCGGCCGTGATCGGCTTGCCCTGGTTGCCCCACGACGAACGCTCGTGGTTGATGATGTCGGCGATATCCGCATCACTGAGCGATGGGCCGAACGGCGGCATCGCGCTCGGATAGGTGGTGCCGCTGATGGTCCGGCCATGGGCGCCGTTGAGCACGGTTTCGATTTGCTCGGCGGGATCGGGATTCAGCACGACCGGGTCACCCTTGAGCGGCGGGAACGCACCCGGCAATCCCGTGCCGGTGGCCTGGTGGCACGCCGAGCAGGTGCTTGCGTACAACGATGCGCCATGCGCCGCGTCGAATTTGTACGGCCCGGCCGCTGCGGGAGCACTGGTCGGCGGCCCAGCCGCCGGGGGTGCGGACGGCGCCGACGCCGGTGCCGACGCGATCGGCGGTTTCTCCGCCGAGATCGCCGCTGCGTTGCCCACCTGCAGCACGCCCTGCGCGCCGATGATGGCGTGCGCCATGTCGTGATCCACGAACACGTAGTTGCCGGGCTGGTCGAGCGTGATGTCGAAGATCGCGCCCGCGCCGGGTCCGACGCTGTACGTGGAGACGCCGCTGATGGCATCCGCCGCGTCGCCACCAGGATAGACCTTGTCGAAGATTCCGCCGATGACGTGGAACGACGACCACAGGTCGGGACCGGCATTGACGAAATAGATGCGCACCAGCTTGCCGGGCGCCGCCGTCAACGGATGGTCCTTGTATTGGAGGGCGACGCCGTTGAACACCACTTCGTCGGGCCGCTCATCCTTCATCTTCTGGAAATCCGGGCCCATCAATTTCCCGGAGATCTGTTGCGTGTACCACTCGCTCTGCACGATCACGTAGCTTTCCGCAGCCGGCGGCAGGGGCGTGGCCGGGTCGACGATGATCGCGCCATACATGCCATTGCCGATGTGCAGCAGTACCGGCGGCGTGCCGCAGTGGTACAGGAATGCGCCCGGTACCTTGGCGACGAACGAATAGGTCAACGACTCGCCGGGTTTCACCTCCGCGTAATGCAGGTTCGGCGGCGTGATCGCGGAATGGAAATCCAGCGAGTGCTCCATCGTGCCGTGGTTGGTGAACGTCACGTTGACGGTTTGTCCCTGGCGGACGTGGATCACCGGCCCCGGCACGCTCTTGCCGAAGGTCCAGGCCTGGTAATCGACACCGCTGGCGATCGACACCGAAGCGTCGGTCGCGTCGACGTTCACGTCCACGCTTTCGCCAGGCTGCAGTGGCGGCAGGCGCGCATCCCTCGCCTGTTGCACCGGCGTCGTGGAGGCCAGCGACAGCGGCGACACCGCGGCCGCCGCGGCCGTGGGCGTCGGCGGTTTCACGTGCAGGCTGCTGTGCAAACCCGCCACCAGGAAGAACACCAGCACCGCGATGCCGAACAGCACCGGCCCCTGCACGCGCCAGGAAACCGGATGCACCGTCGCGGGCAGGGTGTCGCTGCGCCATTCCGAAACGCTGCGCCAGTCCGGCCATGCCTTCTCGATGTAGAAGTCGAGGCTGTACGGGCTGGGGCCCGAACGGCTGTTGATCACCATCAGCGCGATGAACACCAGCACATAGACGATGCCCGACCCCATGTTGGTGGCGCCCACCGTGTACGGGCCGCCGAAGCCTTCGGCCGTGCTCCACACCAGCAGGCTGAACAACGCGCCCAGCAGGTACACGGTCTTGCGCGCGAACCCCAGCACCAGCGCCAGTGCCAGCGCCGTCTCGACGATGCGCGTGAGCCACACGAACAGGTCGGCGTGCGGCGTGACCAGCGCAATCCACAAGTCGAACCACCACGCCGACCAAGCCGGCTGGCCCTGTGCGGCATTGTGCAGGTAGCCGACGTAGTGGATGGCGAACCCCGACGTCCACGTGAACGCGGCATTCGCGACCCAGATCAGGCCGAAGGCGACGCGCAACGCGGTTCGCGTCATCGCCGGCCACGCTTCGGAAAACGGCTCACGGACTTGCACGTGGGACATGGAAGGCTCTCCTCGGTCGGTCCACGGTGATGTGCAGAGGGTGGTCGGTTCAATCCCCGTGACCGGCGGCACCACGTCGTCTCATTCCGCCGCGGCACCGCCTGTGCGGGCACCAATATGTTAGGCGCCCGGTGAAGGCACTGCCATGCCGCGGCGCATTGAGCGCCGCCGCAGATCACGCTATAGTGCGCGGCTCGCGCAATCGCGCGCGGGCAGTTAGCTCAGCGGTAGAGCACTACCTTGACATGGTAGGGGTCACAGGTTCGATCCCTGTACTGCCCACCAAAATCCGATTCCGTGATTTTGGCTCGGCCCGGTCCGAATCCTTCCCACTCTGCGAAACAGGGGTGTTGGATGCCTTTGGTCACCGTCACTGTCCAAAAGCCCAAGACCACCGAATTCAAGGACAAGGTCCTGTCTGCCGTACACGATGCGCTGATGGCATCGGGTGTTCCGATCGCCGACAGGTTCCAGCGCGTCTTCGAACTCGACGCGTCCGACTTCCGTTTCGACTCCGCCTACCCTGACTTGGCTTCGAGCCGGAATGATCAATTCGTGCTCATCGAAATCCTGTTTTCCGTGGGCCGCAGCGTCAAGGTAAAAAAGCAGATCGTCGCGGGCATCGTTGACAAATTGTCGTCGCAGGGTTTCGATCCGGAACTCGTCATGGTTTGTTTCAGCGAAACCCGCTGGGAGAACTGGTCGTTCGGCGGCGGCCGCTTTTTGCACGCCTAGCCGGCGCGGGGATCCAGCACCTTCCCCGGATTCATGATGCCCTGCGGGTCGAGCGTGGCCTTGATCTTGTGCATCAGCGCCATTTCGACGGGATCCTTGTAGCGCGGCAGCACGTCGCGCTTGAGCTGGCCGATGCCGTGCTCGGCGCTGATCGATCCGCCTGCCGTGTGCACGCGGTCGTGCACCAGCGTGTACACATCGTCCTGGCGCGCGAGCAGATCCTCTTCCGTCCAGCCTTCGCCGCGCGCGACGTTGTAATGAAGATTGCCGTCACCAAGGTGTCCGAAGATGATGTTGCGGATGCCGGGGAACGCCGACTGCAACGCCGCGTTGGTGCCCTGCACGAAGCCGGCCATCCCCGAAACGGGAATCGACACATCATGCTTGATGCTCTTGCCGGTTTCCTTTTCCGCCATCGGGATGCTTTCGCGCAGGTGCCACAGGGCGTGGCTTTGCGCGAGCGAACCCGCGATCACCGCATCCTGCACCTGGCCGGCTTCGATGGCTTCACCCACCACAACTTCGAAGCGTTCGCGCGCATGTGCCTCGGACTCGCTGTCCGACACTTCCATCAGCACGTACCACGGCATCGCCGCCGACGGGCCTTCGAACGGAAGGTGCTGTTGCGGAAAACACTTCGCGACTCCTTGCAGGCAATCGCCGGCCATCAGTTCGAACCCGGTGAGTGACGCGCCGAGTCCCGAGCGCGCGCGATTCAACAAGGCGACCGCCGCCTCGATCGATTCCAGCGCGAGCAACGCCGTGCAGCGCGCGACCGGCAGCGAATACAACTTCAGCGTGGCCGCAGTGATCACTCCGAGCGTGCCTTCGCTGCCGATGAACAGATCGCGCAGGTCGTAACCGGTATTGTCCTTGCGCAGCCCGCGCAGGCCGTGCCAGATGTCGCCCTGTGCCGTCACCACTTCCAGCCCCAGCGCCAGTTCGCGCGTGTTGCCGTAACGCAACACCTGCGTGCCGCCCGCGTTGGTCGCGAGGTTGCCACCGATGGTGCAACTGCCTTCGGCGGCAAGGCTCAGGGGAAACAGGCGGCCCGCATCGCGCGCGGCCTGCTGCACCGTCTGCAGCACGCAGCCGGCTTCCACTTCCATGGTGTCGTTGTCGGTGTCGATGCCGCGGATGCGGTTCATCCGTTGCATCGACAGGATGACCGCGCGCCCCGAACCATCCGGTGTCGCGCCGCCACACAAACCCGTATTGCCACCCTGCGGCACGATAGGAATGTTCGCCTGCGCGCAAACGCGCACGACCGCCGCGACTTCTTCTGTCGAACCCGGTCGCACGACGGCCAACGCGTGGCCGTGGTAACGCTCGCGCCAGTCCGTCTCGTACGTTTGCGCGTCCGCGCCGGTCAATACCTGCGCCGTGCCGACCGCTGCGCGCAATGCTTCCAGATGATCCATGAAAACCGGCCCCGTGCGGCAGGAATCAGAACCGTGAGTGTAATCGCCGCATACACGCGCAAGGCTCAGGAACCCAACGCGGCGGCGTCGGATGCCGGCGCGCCTTCCGGTTCACGCACGCGCAGCACGCACAGTCCGGCGACGAGCAGGCTGGCGCCACCCAGCACCAGCGCATACATCGGCTGGCCGTGGAAGAACCACTTCAGCAACACGCCCAGCACGCTGGCGGCCAGCAGTTGCGGAATCACGATGAAGAAATTGAAGATGCCCATGTAGACGCCCATCTTCGCCGCGGGCAGGTTGTCCGACAGCAACGCGTAGGGCAGCGACAGGATCGAGGCCCAGGCGAAGCCCACGCCGACCATCGACAGCAACAGCCAATGCGGGTCGCGGATCAGCGCGAACGAAATCAGCCCCGCGCCACCCAGTGCCACGTTCACGAGGTGACTGACGCGCAGGCCCCAGGCGCGCGCCATCCACGGGATCACGATCGCGGCCAGCGCGGCGAAGCCGTTGTAGGCGGCGAACAGCACGCCGACCCAGTTGGCGCCCGCGTTGTAGGCGGCCGAATGCGGGTCGGTGGCACCGAACTGGATCTGCGTCACCGCCGGCGTGGTGTAGATCCACATCGCGAACAGCGCGAACCACGAAAAGAATTGCACCCATGCGAGCCGCCGCATCGCTTCGGGCATCCCGTAGAGGTCGGCCATCACCTGGTGCAGCGTGCCGCTGCCGCGCGCGATCGACAGC
>DATNAW010000159.1:0-12082 GCA_035572335.1 Rhodanobacteraceae bacterium | reverse complement strand
CACGCGGCCCAGGTCTTGCCGGCGAGCCGTTCGATATGCGGCGCGAGTTCGTCGAGCGTCAGATCGTGCTCGAAGGTGTCCTCGGATGAAATCTGCAGCGTCGGACGATCGGGCGTGACCGCGCGTTCGTCGATGCCCAGCGACAATTCGTGCAGGCGTCTTCCGTAACGGCCAAAGCGCTTTTCGAGGACGTTCGCGTCGAACGCACGCAGATCGGTGATCGATGCGATGCCGAGTTCCGCCAGCTTGCGCTGCATCACCTTGCCGACACCCGGCAAACGCTCGACCGGCAGCGGCGCGAGGAACGCCAGCACGTCGCGTGGACGCACCACGAACAAGCCGTCGGGCTTGCGGAAATCCGACGCGATCTTGGCGAGGAACTTGTTGGGCGCGACGCCCGCGGACGCGGTGAGATGCGTTTCTTCGCGGATCGCTGCGCGAATCATCTCGGCCACCGCGGTGGCGGAAGCCAGCCCGGATTTCGGTTGCGTAACGTCAAGGTAGGCTTCGTCCAGCGACAGCGGTTCGATCAGGTCCGTATGGCGCGCGAAGATCTCGCGCACCTGCCGCGACACCGCCTTGTAACGCACGAAATCCGGCGGCATGAAGATCGCGTGGGGGCATAACCGCTCGGCGCGCAGCGCGGGCATCGCCGAATGCACGCCGAACTTGCGCGCTTCGTAGCTCGCCGCGCACACCACTGAACGCGCGCCCTTCCACGCGACCACCACGGGCCGCCCGCGCAACGCCGGGTCGTCGCGCTGTTCGACCGACGCATAGAACGCGTCCATGTCGACATGGACGATTTTGCGTGGCGGCACGATCTTGCGCGGCAACGGCGTCACCTCGAACACTCCGGAGCGCTGTTGCCACGTGACCGAGCTTTCCGCCCCCTTGAGTCAAGGGGGCGGAAACCATTGCAACGCAATGGTTTCGGGGGTTGTGGAGGCACGCAGTCCGTGCAAGCGGTAGCCATAGAATGGATCAAGGCTTTGCAGAGTTATCAAACCTCACCTTGAATCACGGTGACTGTTCGGCCGTATCCGCGGCCTTTGGCCGCACCAGCACGCGCACCGCGACGATGCCGAGTTCGTACAGGATCACCATCGGCACCAGCAGCAACAGCATCGAGGTGATGTCGGGTGGCGTGATCGCGGCCGCCACCGCCGCCGCCACGACGACCGCGTAGCGCCGCCAACTCCTGAGTTTCTGCAGGCTGACCAGTCCCGTCGCGGCGACGATCACCTGCACCACCGGGATTTCGAAGCACAAACCGAACGCAAAGAACACCATCATCACGAAGTCGAGGTAGTGCGTGATGTCGGTCATCATCTCGACGCCACTCGGCGTGACGGCAGTAAGAAACCGGAATGCCGCCGGCAGCACCAGGAAATACGCGAACGCGCAGCCGCAGTAGAACAGGAATACCGACGCGACCAGCAGCGGCCGCGCCAGGCGCTTTTCGTGCCGGTACAGGCCCGGGCTCACGAATGCCCACAACTGGTAAACGATCACAGGCATGCTGATGAAGAGCGCCGTGTAGAACGCGAGTTTCAGCGGCGTGATGAACGGGCTCGCGACTTGCGTGGCGATCAGATGCGCACCGTGCGGCAGGCGCTTCACCAAGGGTTCGGCAAGCCACGTGTACAGCCTGTTCGCGAACGGCACCAGACACACCAGCACCACCAGCACGCAGGCGATCGCCTTGATCAGGCGCGAGCGCAGTTCCAGCAAGTGCGAGAAGATGCCCTGTTCGAGGTCGAAACCGGAATCGGTGTCGTGCTCAGTGGCCATCGCGCACCTCCGTCGAGGCGGCGCTGTCCGTCACCGGGTTTGCCGTGTTCGCGATTTCGGCGACCGTCTGGTTCACCGAAGCATGCGCCGAATGCATGCCGGCATCGGCGGCCTTGCGCATCGCGTCCGCGCGCTCGGCGGCTTCCTTCGCGGAGCGGCGGATTTCCTCCAGCTCGAGTTCGCGTTCGACTTCGCTGCGCACGCTCTCCCAGCCGAGGCGCAGGCGCCTCAGCATCGCGCCGGCCATGCGCGCGGCCTTGGGCAACTTTTCCGGGCCCAACACCACCAACGCGATCACCGCCAGCAGCAGCAGCTTCGAGAAGCTGAGCTCGATCATTGCGGCACACCGCTCCGTTATTAAGGCGCGTGCTTCGACTCGGCGGAGTCGCGTTGCTCCTGGGGCGCGGCGCCCGCGGCGGCCGGCGGATCGGCCTGCAGCTTCTCGCTGGACGCAGCGGCCTTCTTCTCGTCATCTTCGCCGTGGAAGGCCTTCTTGAAGCCACGCATGGCGTTGCCGAGATCGGGGCCGATCTTGGTCAGCTTGCCGGTGCCGAAAATCACCAGCACGATCACGAGCAGCAGCAACCAATGCCAGATACTGTCAAAACCCATAAGAACCTCGTGCGGAATCGTGCGCGCGGCCACGGATGTGGAACGCCGCTTTCCGCCACGTCCAAGTGTAACGCAGCAGGGCCCGGCGCCGTTGTCACGCGCATCGCGGCCAAGTGCCGAGCCCATGGCGCTGTGGCAGACTGTCGCGGTCACGATTGCTGGCGAACCCATGCCCCGCTACATCGGTTTCGATACCGGCGCTGAACGCCAGGACACCGCGCGCACGGCTTTGCTGCTGGTGAACCTCGGCACGCCGGCCGCGCCGACCACCGATGCGGTGGGTGAATACCTGGCCGAATTCCTGTCGGATCCGCGCGTGGTCGAACTGCCGCGCTGGCTGTGGTGGCCGGTGCTGCACGGTTACATCCTGCGCACCCGGCCGCGCCGTTCCGCGGAAGCGTACGCAAAAATCTGGCGCGACGATGGTTCACCGCTGCTGGTTTTCAGCGAACGGCTGGCCGAAGCGGTGCGCGTGCAGATCGAACGGCAAACGTCGGGCAAGGTCGCGGTGGCGCTGGCGATGACCTACGGCGAGCCTGCCGTCGATGCCACGCTCGAAAAGCTGATGGCGAGAGGCGTGCGGCGGGTTCTCGTGTTTCCGTTGTTCCCGCAATACTCCGCGACCTCGACCGGCGCCGCGCTGGATGCCGTCACGCGCGCGCTGCAGAAACTGCGCTGGCCGCCCGAACTGCGCACCGTCGGCGACTATCACGCGGATGCCGGTTATCTCGCCGCGCTGGTCGCCAGCGTGCAGGCGCACTGGGCGCAGCATGGCCGCGGCCGGAAACTGCTGCTGAGCTACCACGGCATTCCCGAAAAATACGCGGAGGCGGGCGATCCCTACCCCGACCAGTGCCACGAAACCGCGCGCCGACTCGGCGATGCACTGGGCATGCCCGAAGACGACCTGCTGGTGACCTTCCAGTCGCGCCTCGGCCGCCAACCGTGGCTGCGCCCCTACACCGGCGAAACCATCGAACAGCTTGCGCGGCAGGACATGGAAAGCCTCGACGTGCTGTGTCCCGGCTTCGCCGTGGACTGCCTGGAAACGCTGGAAGAAGTCGCGCTGCGCTACCGCACCACCTTCCTCACCAGCGGCGGCAAGCAGTTCCGCTACATCCCCGCATTGAACGCGGGCTCCGCTCACGCCACCGCAATCGCCGCGATCGCGATGCGGCAGCTGGCGGGGTGGTTCTAACGTGCGCCACTTATGTGCAGATCACGCTGAAGCCGCCGTCGTTTTCGAGATACATGCGCTTGACCTGGTCCAGCCGTTCCAGGCCCTTCTTGCGCAATTGCGACTCCACCTCGTCGAGCGTGACGCGTTCGCGACGCATGTTGCGTCCGATCACGCTGCCATCACGCACCAGCAGGATTGCCGGCGGATCGGTCAGCCGCGCCACCAGCGCGATCCGCGAGCCCAGCCAGTCAAGCAGGTAATTCCACGCAGCGAGCGTCGCGATCAGCAGCCCGCCATCGACGACAGTGTTGCCATTGCCGATCATCGCGTTCTGTGCCGCATCGCCCAGCAGCACCACGAACAGGATGCCGGAGATACCGGCCGAGCCCGTGTCGCGCCGCAACAGGAACCGCAGCAGCAGGAACAGGCACCAGTACATGATCGTGCCGCGGATCAGGATTTCCAGCGGCGACATGCTGAAGCTGAGGAAATTGCTGAAGTGGAGTGCGTTCATGAGCCGTCCTTGCGGGAAGAGTCACCCGGAATCTACCGCAAAGCCGGCCGCTGCTCACGGCATGCGCGTCTCCAAGATTTCGAGCACGCCTTGCAATACCGCGCCGCATTCGCGATCGAGCTTGAATGCGAACAGATCGTCGCCGCGCGTGCGGCCACGGTTGACCGCGGCGACTTCGATGTCGCGCGCGACGGCCGCGCGCACCAGCCGGAAGCTCGACCACACCATCAGCGACGAGCCGGCCACCAGCACGCCGTCGGCGGATTCGACCGCGGCCAGCGCCGCCGCGGTGGTTTCGCGCGGCACGGATTCACCGTAGAAGACCACGTCCGGCTTCAGCATGCCGCCGCAGATTGGACACGCGGGCACGTTGAACGGGCTGAAATCTATGCCTTCGAGGTCGGCGTCACCGTCCGGGGCGATGCGCGCGGGTGACACGTTCCAATCGGGATTTGCGTCGTGCAGACGCGTCTGGAATTCGTCGCGATCGAAGCGATGATCCTGCGCGAGGCAGCGCACGACATCCAGGCGCCCGTGCAGATCGATCACGTTGCGGCTGCCGGCGCGCTGGTGCAGGCGATCGACATTCTGCGTGACGATTTGCCCGACGCTTCCCATCATCTCCAGCCGCGCCAGCGCCACGTGCGCGGTGCTCGGCCGTGCCGCCGCGAACATCGTCCAACCCGCGAAACTGCGCGCCCAATAACGCTTGCGCACGGCCTCGCTTTCGATGAAGTCGCGGTACTGCACCGGCGGTGAGCGCTTCCAGTTGCCGTCGCCGTCGCGGTAATCCGGGATGCCGGATTCGGTGCTGACGCCCGCGCCGGTGATTACCGTCACGCGTGAACGTGTGGCCAGCCACGCCGCGAGCCGTTCGGCGTTCGCGGCGGATTCGAACTCATTGGCGGAAACCGCATCCATGGATCGCATTTCCTGAACACATGATTCCTACACTACCGCAGCTTCTTCGTTCTCCGGAACAGCGCGATCCCCGACCCCGCATCGTCCACGGCACCTTTGCAAAGCGCTCCATTGCGCAGCGGTATAACACTTGTTATAACATCCTTCGCGAGGCTGGCATGAAACTGAAAATCACCGCCATCGGCAATTCCTCAGGTGTCATCCTGCCCAGGGAGCTGATGGCGCGCTTGCGCGTCGAGAAGGGTGACGAACTGTACGCGCTGGAAACACCCGACGGCATCCGCCTGACCACCTACGATCCGGAACTCGCGGCGCAGATGGAGGTTGCAGAAAAAATCATGCGCGAGGACAAACAGGTCCTGCACAAACTGGCGCAATAGGCCGTGGACACGTTCATCTGGGTGGACAAGCATCTCGCGCTGGCCATTCATGAACGCCAGCTCGCCGAACACGGCGGCAGCAGCGGCGTGCGCGATGAAAAGTTGCTGGAATCCGCACTGGCACGCCCCCGACCAGCGCATGCCTGCCGCGACCCCGCGTCCGACCTTGCCGACCTCGCCGCCAGTCTTGCCTTTGGACTCGCGCGCAATCATCCGTTCGTGGATGGCAACAAGCGAACTGCACATGTCTGTTACCGCGTCTTCCTTGCCCTGAACGACGTGGAACTCGAGGCGAGCGCAGAAGAAAAGTACGCGGCAACGATGAGCCTCGCGGAAGGCAAGCTTGCAGAGACCGACTTCGCGGCTTGGCTGCGTCCGCGCCTCAAGCTGACCCACCGGCCGCACGCGCATGAAAAACGCGCGCGTTATGCACGGCGCTGATTCGTCTCCCGGCGCCACGACATCCGGGGTCGCACGCAAGCCCACAGCGCGATCACGTACGCGAACACCACCACGTAGGCGACCGCAAATACCCACAGCGGCAGTGGCCAATAGATCAACCGGTTGATCCATGCAGCGATCAGCGGTTGCACGTGCGGCGCACCGGAAACATCGCCCTGCCAGATCGTCAGGAAGCACGCGCGGCCCAGCAATGCCTGCAACGCGACCACGGCCAGGCTGAGCAGATGCGCCAGGCGCCACCAGAATTCGCGCACCCAGCGCCAACCGAGCCACGCCCCGATCGGAACCAGCACGCAACCCGCGACATTGAACGCGATGATCGCGAGGTGCAGCGCGAGCACGGATACCGCCGCCATCTGCGCGCACCCTGTCCGTCAGCCCATCGTGACGAGCTCTTCCGCCGAGGTCGGGTGGATCGCGACCGTCTTCAGGAAATCCTCGTACGTCGCGCCCATCTTCACCGCGACGGCGAAGCCCTGCAGCATCTCGTCCATGCCGAGGCCGATGCCGTGCACGCCGACGACGCGTTCGTCATCGCCCACGCACACCAGCTTCATCATCGTCTTGCCTTCGCGCCCGGCCAACGACCACAGCATGGGCGTGAAGCGCGTCTTGTGGATCTTCACCGCCTCGCCGTACTGCTGGCGCGCCTCCTCCTCCGACAACCCCACGCTGCCGATCGGCGGATGCGAAAACACCACGCTCGGAATGTTCGAATAGTCCAGGTGCGAATCGGGCTTGCCGCCGAACAGGCGATCCACCAGCCGCCGTCCGGCCGCGACCGCGACCGGCGTCAGCGCAGGCTTGCCATTGACGTCGCCGATCGCGTACACGCCTTTCACCGACGTGTTTTCGTAATCGTCCGTGAGGATTTCATTGATCCTGCCGAGCTTCACGCCCGCCGCGTCCAGTTGCAGCGATTCGATGTTCGGCAAGCGCCCGATCGCGCTGATGACAATGTCGTACGGGCCGTGCCGTTCGTGGTCCGAGCAGTCCATCCACAAGGCGCCGCCCTCGCGGCTGACGCCCTTGGCCGCGCAACCTTCGTGGTGCACGATGCCCTCGCCCTGCATCATTTCGCCGAGCGCGCTGCCGAGGTCGGCGTCGAAGCGCGACAACAAGCCATTGCGCGTGAACAACTCGACCTCCGCACCCAGCGCGCGCAACACGCCCGCCAGTTCGACGCCGATGTAGCCGCCGCCGATGACGCCGACGCGCCGCGGGCGCTCGCTCAGCTTGAAGAAGCCGTCGGAGTCGATGGTGAACTCGCCGCCTGGCAAGTGATACGGACGCGGGCGCGAACCGGTCGCGATCACGATGTGCGGCGCGTGGTAGTCCGTAGCGCCCGCGCGCAGCGTGTGCGCGTCGATGAAATGCGCCGGCGCGGGCACGTGCGCGATGCCGAGCTCGCGCAGGCGGTTTGCATACGAAGTGCGCGAACGCAACACATACGCTTCGCGGTGCCCGACGAACGTGGCCCAATCCAGCGCGCCGGGCTGCATGTCGAAGCCGACGGACTGCGCCATCCGCTGCGCGTCGGCGAGTTCCGCCGCGTACCACATCGCTTTCTTGGGAACGCAGCCGCGGTTCACGCAGGTGCCGCCCAGCTCGTTCGGCTCGAACAGCGTCACCTTCGCGCCGTGCCGCGCCGCGCGGATTGCGGTCGCGAGTCCACCCGAGCCGGCGCCGATCACCAGCAAATCCGATTGAATGGTCATGCTTGTTTCGCCTGTTCGAACGTCGTCCACAACATCGGGGCAAGCTGCGCGGAATCAACCGCACCGCGGCGGCCGGACTCAATGATGCGGTTCTTCGTCGTCGATATCGTGCGTGCCCATGCCCGCGCCCAGTCCCACGCCCATGCCCGCGCCCATGCCGCCGCTACCGCCGCCCTTGCCGGCGGGCGCGTCGTTTTTCGTCCCGCCCTCGCCCTTGCCGCGCGAGGCTTGGGTGCGCGCCGGGCCTTGCTTCGGGATCGCGACGTCGGCGGGCACCGGGGCGAGGTCGAGTGCGTTGCGGATGAAGTCGCGCAACGAGATCACCAGGTCATGCGTGTGCACGGGCCGGCCAGCGACCAGCTCGGCCGCTGCCCGCGCCGCCAGCCGTACCTGGTCCTCCGTGCCGAGCAGGATGATGTCCGACAGCGCGGCTTCCACCGCGTCGCGAATGCGCCGCGCACGATCACTGCCGGACGTTTCGTCCGCGGCCGGAAGATCCGGCGTCGCGGTGTCCGTTCCTGCGTCGCTCGGCACGTTCGTGCCGCGGCGCCGCAAATCGCGCAGGTGCGTGGGATCGACCAGAAGGCTTCCGGTGAACGATCCACCCAGCGTCTTGTACGCCGCAATCAGCGTGCGCAGGCGCTCATTGATCTGCCGGTTCTGGCGTTCGCGCCGCTGCTGCAGCGACTGCATCACCAGCAACCGCAACCCGACGCCGATCAGCGTGATCGCGGCCAGCCCCACCAGCGTGGACAACAGCGCGTGCCAGGAAGAGAAATCGAGATTGCGCATGCGCGACTCCGTCGACGAAAAGTGAAGCCACGCGGGTTACTGTACGCGATCGGGCGACGGGGAGTCGCCGATCCCGCACTCGGCAACACCGCGGAAATGGCGCCGCATCGTCAAGACGGCTTGTCGATTCCCACTGTCTTCATTCGTCGTCATCATGAGTGGCCGAACGAGCCTTCACTCCAACCCGCAAAGAGGATCGAGACATGCCGAGTGCCCACGCTGCAAGGAACATGGCCGTTTGCCTTTGGTTCGACGGCCAGGCCGAAGAGGCCGCGAATTTTTACGCCCGGACCTTCCCGGATTCACACGTGGACGCCGTGCACCGCGCACCGGGCGACTATCCGGCAGGCCAGCAGGGTCAGGTCCTGACGGTGGAATTCACGGTGCTCGGCATGCCGTTCCTCGGCCTGAACGGTGGCCCGCAATTCAAGTTCGACGAAGGCGTATCGTTCCAGGTCTACACGCGCGACCAGGCCGAGACCGATCGCCTGTGGAACGCGATCACCGGCAACGGCGGCGCCGAAAGCGAATGCGGCTGGTGCAAGGACCGCTTCGGCCTGTCGTGGCAGATCACCCCGCGCGCCTTGATGGACGCGTTCACCGATCCCGACCGCGCCGCCGCCAAGCGCGCGTTCGATGCGATGATGACGATGCGCAAGATCGACATCGCGAAAATCGAAGCGGCGCGGCGGGGTTGATGCACAAACGCCTGGGATGCACGGCCGACGATGTTGGTTCTAGCCGTGCAGCCTTGGCAGGCCTGCTCAACGATCACTTGAAATAGGCAGCCGGTTCAGCCTGTCGCGAGATTCACGCCAGTTCGGCAGGCTCCGATCGAGCAACGCCACGAACGCGGCATCGTGCCTCGGAACGCGTAGATGCGTGATTTCGTGCAGCACGATGTATTCCAGGCATTCGACCGGCTTCTTGGCCAAATCGGTGTTGAGACGGATGTTCTTCGTTTCAGGATTGCTGCCGCCCCAGCGAGTCTTCATACGTTGAATGAACACCCGATTGGTTTGCACCCGCAAAGTTTTTTGCCATTTTTCGACGAGCGGCGGCACGGCCACCCTCAATTGGCGCCGGTACCAAGCTTCCATCACCTGCCTGCGATGTTCCCGCGAAGTACCGGGCCGGATACCCAGCACCAAACGCCGTGGCGTCAACTCGATCCTCGGCGGGGCATCCCGTTCAATCACACGCAAAAGGTAGCGTCGTCCCCAGACATAGTGGCTTTCGCGTTCGATGTACTGGCGCGGCGACTCGCGCTCCTGCGTTCTCAACTTGCCTTGCTGACGCTTGATCCAGCCGATTTTGCTGATCGCGAACAACCGGATGGATTCATCGGTTGCGCGCTCAGGGGCCGCAATTCGTACACGCCCGATTGGGGGATAAACCGAAAGATGCAGATTCCGGATCGGCTTGCGCACCAGCTCGATGCGGACGTCGCCCAGTTGCATGTGCCTGACCATCAGTATTCCAGCTGTGCCTTGATGATACGGAACACGCGCTCCACCTCCTCCGCATCGCCATCCAGCAGCGGAAGCAGCGCGCGTTTGATGGTGTTTTCCTTTGCCTGATTATCGCGCCAATGGGCCGGCCGCACGCGCCGGATCGTTTCGTCGATTTCCACCGCGCGATGCAAACGCGGATCGGGTCCCGGCAGCGAACCTTTCCCATCGTCCCGCAAATTGACAGAAGCAGTTGCAGGGCCATCATCCACAGGCATTTGCTGCAGATTGTTGTAGATCGCACGAAGTCCCGAGCTCCGCTTCAGCACCTCCGGCGCGTCGGCATCGTGACCGGCTTGCGCCCGCACCACCAGGTCCGCGATCTTCTTCAGCCATTCGGCGTAGCGATCGGCGTGTTCCTTGCGCAGCTTGATCACTTCATCCAGCAATTGCGACATCTTCGCGAAGAACGCCGGATCGTTCATCTGCTCCTGCACGATCTTCGCGCGCACGTTGTTCTCGATGACCTCGGCCACGGCATCCTTGCTGTTGCGAAGGCCCTCCGGCATTGCGGCCACTGCGGCGTCCATGCCGCTGCGCGCAATGACGTCGAGCAAGCCCTGGTCATCGAATGCTGACACCTTCCGGGCAGCGGAGGCTTCGACATACGTGTCGATCAAATGCCGCATGTCGGCTTCATAGGCCTTCACATCCAGCGTTTCGCTGCTGGCAAGCCTCACGCTGTCGCGCAAATCCGTGTAGCGCTTCACCTCGCCCTTGACGCGGCCGATATCGGCAGGCGTATAGCCTGCACCATCCAGATCGTCGGCCAGATTGGCGTAGGCGCGAATCAATGAAGCGGCGCCTTTGTACAAAGCCACGCGCCGCGGCTCGTGTTCCTTCAGGTCGGAGGGGATTTCGGTATTCCCGCAAAACCAGTGGATGAAATCCAGTTCCTTGCGCGGTGGCGGCACCGCCTCGCACAGATGGAAAAGCTGCTGCAAGGCCTCGTCCAGCTTTTCACGTCCTGCTTCCAGACGGCTCTGCATCAATACCTCGGGGTCCGCAGCCTTGGCATCGTGGTCGAGTTCGGACGAATACACCTGCAATGCGCCGGTGCCCTTTTCGTTGACCAATTTCTTGAACAGATCCTTGTAATCGACGATGTAACCGAATGGCTTGTCGTCGCCATCCAGGCGGTTGGTCCGGCAGATCGCCTGGAACAGCCCGTGGTCCTGCATGGACTTGTCGATGTACAGGTAGGTGCACGAAGGCGCATCGAACCCGGTCAGCAGCTTGTCCACCACGATCAACAAACGCATTTCGTTCGGCTTTTCGACAAAGCGTTTGCGTGCACCATCCTCGTAGGTTTCGGTTTTCGACGTGCCCGGCTCGGCCGCGACATCCTTCAGGAAATCGGTATACGTGTTGTAGATGAATTGCCGGTCGGTATCCGAATTGGCGCCGGTTTCCTCTTTCGAGACATCGCCCGCCTGCGGGTTGTACGACGTCACGATGGCGCAGCGCCCCTTCAACGGCGTCTTCTGGAACAGCGAAAAATACTGGCAGGCATCCAGGATGGTCGGGGCAACCAGGATCGCGTTGCCGCGCTCGCTGGCAAGCCGCGGCCGGCAACTGAAATCGAAAACGATGTCCTCGACGATGCGCTCCTTGCGCGATTGCGAACTCAGCACCCGCTGCAACGTCCCCCAAGTCTTCTTCAGTTCGTCCTTCTGCCAGTCGTTGAGCCCGCGCGTCTTGGCCTCGAACCATTGGTCGATCTTTTCCTGCGATCCGAGCTTCTGGTCCACGTCGCGCGCCTCGTAGGCCAGGTCCAGCACCACTTCATCGGCGACGGCTTCCTTGAACACGTAGGTGTGGATGTACCCGCCGAAAACCTCGAGGCTGGTGGCACGGTCCTTCGCCAACAACGGCGTGCCGGTGAATCCAATGAACACGGCATTCGGCAGCAACGCCTTCATCACCTTGTGCAGGCGGCCGCCCTGGGTGCGATGGCACTCGTCCACGAACACGAACAGCTCGCCCACGGCCCTGCACGGTTGGCTCTCCAACTCCGCGATGAAGGCCTCGAACTCCTTGTCGCCGCGACCGCGGGCGTCGTGACCAAACTTGTGCACCAGCGAACACATGAGCCTCGGCTTTGCCTGCGCGAGTTGCGCCATCAGGTCGCGGCCGCTGGAAGTGCGACAGGGCTGTTCCCCCGAGTCGCGGAACACCCGCTCGATCTGCTTGTCCAG
>DATNAW010000158.1:0-4200 GCA_035572335.1 Rhodanobacteraceae bacterium | reverse complement strand
CACCAGCGTGGGCCAGCGGCTTGAGCTGGGGCCGGGCCGTGCGGTGTTCCGGCGCGGCGAATTCGGCCGCAGCATGTTCGTGATCGCGTCCGGGCGCGTGCTGCTGGAATTCGCAGGCGACCTGCCCGACAAGCTGATCGGTCCCGACGAATATTTCGGCGAGCTGGCGATGTTCGTGGGCAACCACGCGCGTTCCGGCAGCGCGCTCGCGTCCGAGCCTTGCGTGGTTTACGTGATCGAGCCCGACACGTTCGAAGCGCTGATGCGCAGCGAGCCGTTGCAGATGGCGCAATTCATGCTGCGCTCGTTCACCTACCTCGTGGCCAGCGAACAGCAGCTGATCGCGAACTACAAGCGCCGCAATGAGGATTTGATGCAGACGCTGGATTCGCTGCGCCAGACCCGCGACCAGTTGCAGCTCGCGCGGCGCCAGGTGTGCACCGACGACCTCACCGGCTTGTGCAACCGCCGTGGCCTTTACCAGTTCCTCGAAAACACCGTGGAAGTGCGCGACCGCAACCGCCAGTTCGGGCTGCTGCTGATCGACATCGACCACTTCAAGCAGATCAACGACCAGAACGGCCATCTGGTCGGCGACGAAGTGCTGCGCGCGATCGCCACCGAAATCCAGGATTCCGCCGGCGCCACCGATCTGCCGTGCCGGCTGGGCGGCGACGAGTTTGCGCTGCTGACGCAAGTCGCCAGCCAGCGCGAACTCACCGAGCGCGCCCTGCGCATCACCGAAGGCGTGCGCCAGCTGCGCTTCCCGAACTCCGCGCCGGAACTCACCGTGTCCGTCAGCGTCGGCGGCGGCCTGTGCCGCGACGAAGACGAATGGTCGGTGTGGTACAGCGAGGCCGATTGCGCGCTGTACCACGTGAAAGGCTCGGGCGGCGACGGTGCGCACGTGATGAGTTGACGATTTTCCTTCTCCGTGCGGGGTGAGGGGCGGCGCTTGCGAACTGCCAGTGGCAGTTCGCGCCGGCACGAACGCCCGAGGCAGGATGCCGAGGGCCGGGTTGCTTGGCGAGCGCAGGACGCGCGAGCTTAGCAACGGTGGCGCGAAGCGCCGGATGAGGGTCCGGGTTCCGCGCGGACTTCGAGTTCAACCGAACCCTCACTCCAGCCGCTCTCCCGAAGGGAGAGAGGTTCGAACCGGGCTCCGCCATGACCGCCGAAATCCACCAGCTCGAAACCACGCCTGGCCCCAGCCGCATGGCCACGCCGCAGTTGCGCACGCTGGTGGTCTGCGACATTGCCGATTCCACTGCGCTGGTCGAACGCATGGGCGACCAGAACGCGGCCAACATCATCCGCAAGCACGATCGCCTGGCGCGCGCTCTCGTGGAACAGCACAAGGGCCGCGAGATCGACAAGACCGACGGCTTCCTGCTGCTGTTCGAGCGCCCGGTGCAGGCGGCGGCGTTTGCCCTGGATTACCAGCGCGGCCTGAAGCATCTGTCCGCCGCCGAAGGCGTGGTCGTGCGTGCACGCGTCGGCATCCACATGGGTGACGTGGTGATCTGGGAAAACGCGCCGGAAGATGTCTCGCGCGGCGCCAAGCCCATCGAAGTGGAAGGCCTGGTCAAACCCGTCGCGGCACGCCTCGCGCAACTGGCGCGCCCGCAACAAATATTGATGTCGTCCGCCGCCGCCAGCATCGCGCATCGCGCCGAAGGCGAACTCGGCGCCAATGCCTCGCGCCACGTGCACTGGAAGGACCACGGCAAGTACAGCTTCAAGGGTTTGCCGGAAACGCTGGACGTGGTCGAGGTCGGCGAAGACGACGTCGCACCGCTGCACGCACCGAAATCCGGCCGCACCGCGAAGAAGATCCTGCCGTGGTGGCGCCGCCCGCTGACGCTCGCCGCCGAGGCCGCGATGTTGCTGATCATGATCGGCGTGGGCGCCTGGTTCCTGCTGCAAAGCCCGCCCACGCTGGCGTTCACCGCGCGCGACTGGGTGGTGGTCGGCGACCTGCACAACCTCACCGGCGACAAGCTGTATGACCAGTCGGTCGATTCCGCGCTGCGCATCAGCCTCGAACAATCGCAGTACGTCAACGTGTTGCCGCAACTCTCCGTGCAGCAGACGCTGCAACGCATGGAGTTGAACCCCGACAAGACCGAGGTCACCCGTGCCATCGGCTCGCAGGTCGCGCTGCGCGAAGGTGCGCGCGCCTTGATCCTGCCCACCGTCGCGGACGTCGGTGGCCGCCTGCTCGTCACCGCGGAGGTGATCGACCCCAACACGCAGGCGACGGTGTATTCGGTCTCCGCCGATGGCGTCGGCGTGCCATCCGTGCTGTCCTCACTGGACAACGTCAGCAAGCAGTTGCGCGGCAAGCTCGGCGAAGCGCTGGCGATGGTGTCGAAACAATCGCAGCCGCTGGCAAAGGTGGCGACGTCCGACTTGAATGCGTTGAAGGCGTATTCGTTGGGAGAGCATGCGTACAACAAGGGTGATCTGAAAGACGCCGAGACGTACCTCAAAGAGGCGCTTCAGATCGATCCGCACTTCGCTTTGGCGCACGTCATGCTTGCCAAGGTGTTCGAGACAGAGGACCGCCAAGCAGCCGCCCTTCGAGAGATTCGTGATGCCCAAGCTGATCGTTCGCGGCTTTCCGCGCGGGATGCACTGTATGCCGACGCTTGGGCGGCGAGTTACCTCGAGCCAGGCAAATCCCTGGAGAAATGGAAACTGCTTGCGTCGGTATATCCGGACTATTTTCCCGGGGTCGGTTCCTGCGCATATTTTCTTTGGCAGTATGCCAATCGCTTTGACGAAGCCATTTCGTACTTGAAGCAATCGGCTTCACCCAAGAATCCCCATCGGGCAACCAGCGAGTACATGCTTGGAGTCCTGTACGTCGAAGCAGGCAAGAATGCCGACGCCTTGCGAGAGTTTTCGACAGCGGCCAAGAACGGCCTGAAGTTGCAGAACGCATATTACGCAAGCGCTTATGCGGTTCAGTGGAATTTTCAAGGTGTCGAAAAAATTTTGGGGCAGGGAAAGTCCTCGGGCAGCGCGGGTTTTGACATCATTGATAGCGGCACACTGATAGCGATGGCGCTCGATCAGGGTGATTGGCAACGCGCCGACCAGTTGCTGGCGGCGGCTCGTACACGAGCTTCATCGCTCGGCAAAGTCAGTGCGGCGCGCTATGCCGACATGGCCCTCAGCATGCATGCATTCGACGGGACACCTGCCGACACGCAAGTCGCTGCACTCAAGAGCTATCTTGATGCGGGAGAAAAAACGCTGGCGCAAGCCAATCCGGTTGATCGTCCGGAGTTGAAATTTCAGGTTGTTCTGGCCGCGTATCTCGCTGCGCAGGCCGGCGACAGCAAACTTGCCGAGCGCGGGCTTGCAATAGCAGGTCCCGAATCCGAGGCAGACACGCCGGTGTTGAACAACCTTCGCGGTGTGGCGAAGGCCGAAATCGATCGCGCATCCGGCAAGTCACAGGACGCGATCGCAATCCTGAAACTGCTGGTCAACGGCAGCGAGCTGTACGTCACCCATGTGGCGTTGATGGACGCGTACGCCGATGCCCATGATCAAGCCGCTGCATTGGCCGAAGCGCAATGGCTATCGACACATCGCGGCCGTGCTTACGCTGAAAACAACATGCAACAGTTGTTGAGCCCCTTCAATGTTGCTCAATCAAACCTGGCATTGCTGAGTGCAGCGAAATACTCGCTCGAGCTTGGTAAAAAAGCAGACGCACTGCATTCGCTCGACGCATTCGAACACGCGTGGCCAGCCGGTTCATGGCCGTCATGGCTCAAGCCGCGCGTCCAGGAAGTCCGGGCCCAGCTTGATTAGCAGCGGATTACCGGCTGGAGCCGAAGTTCAACTGCTGGTTCGGCACGATCATGTTGAGGCTACTGTCTGCGCTCGCATCCGCGAAGGTGGCGTGCGCCTGAACGAAATGAGTTTTAGCGGCCAATGTGGCTGGCGCAAGGCACGAACCTTTGAGATTCACGATCGTTTCGTGCGGCACGCCCAACTCGGCCAGCGCGGCGGCGGGCTTCTGCTCGTAACGGCTGCGGAAGTCGTCGTCGGTGGCGAGCTTGTGCAACAGCGCAAGCGAATGCTCGCGCGACAAACTTGAATCGGCCATGGACTTCCCCGGAAGGTTGGCGGTGGCTGGCAGAATGCAGGAATCGCGCCATCCGTGGCCGCGCAAGTACAGTG
>DATNAW010000157.1:0-2227 GCA_035572335.1 Rhodanobacteraceae bacterium | reverse complement strand
TCGAAAACCCTGCGCAACGAGATTGCGGCGTACAACTCGGCGTTCCGCGAACAGCGCCGGGATGCGCTGCGCAGCCGCAAGACCGCGAAGGTGCGGAAGAAACGCTGAGCGCTACTGCACCCGGATCCGGCGCGCAACCAGGATGCCGTAGATGCTGATGGCCAGCCACACGACTTCCAGCAGGAACGCGGGCAGGTTGAACTTGCCGAACAGAAGCGACAGTGCGACGCCGAGCGCGCCGACCGCGTTCATCAGTTGGTAGACCAGGCCGTTGCCGTGCAGCTTCTGCGCCTGCAACAGGAAGTAGGCGAGCAGCGTCACGATCATGCCGACGAGGCCGACGACGACCGTCCAGTCGATGGTGATGTTCATGCTCATGACGTTCCTCCGCGTTGTCTCACCGCCTCGAACAATGCGACGCCGGTCGCCACCGAAACGTTGAGACTCTCCATCGCACCCGGCATCGGGATGCGCGCCAGATGATCGCAGGCTTCGCGGGTCAAACGGCGCATGCCCTCGCCTTCGCCGCCCATCACCAGCGCGACCTTGCCTTTCAGATCGACATCGTAAAGCGACGCCTCGGCGTCGCCCGCGAGCCCCGTCAACCAGACGCCGGCATCCTTCATCTCGCGCAGCGCACGCGCAAGGTTGGTCACTTCGATCAACGGTACGCGATCGACCGCGCCCGCCGAAGCGCGGCGCACCACCGGCGTGATGCCGACGGCGCGGTCCTTCGGCACGATCACCGCGGTCGCGCCCGCCGCCGCCGCGCTGCGCAGGCAGGCGCCGAGGTTGTGCGGATCGGTGACGCCGTCCAATACGAGGAACAAGGCGTTGTCGGTTTGCAACAAATCCGCGAGATCATGTTCGGATTTGGCCGCGGGCACTTCGTAGTTCGCGGCCACGCCCTGGTGCCGCGCGTGGCCGGAAACCTTGTCGAGCATTGCACGCGGACGCGTATGCACGCGCACGCCAAGGCGCCTGGCTTCCTCGACCAGCGCGGCGACACGCGGATTGTGCGTGCCCTGCTCGACCAGCACTTCGCGCACGCGCGAGGGATCGTTGGCCAGCGCGCCTTCGACCGGATTGATGCCGACGATCCAGGTTTCGCTCATGTACTTTCAATCCATCATCAAACCGCTTCACTCGTCACTCCGGGCCGTTCGCAGCTTTATCGCGAACGGAACCCGGAATCCATTTTCGCTTGAAGCGGCACCAGCAAGATCAAAATGGATTCCGGATCGCGGCTTCGCCGCGTCCGGAATGACGGCAATTCCTAGTGACGTCGACGCTGCTTTTCGTCCGGCGCCCGGGTGCGCTCATCCCGCCCCGACACCATCCTGAAATCGATCTTGCGGTCTTCCATGCTGGCGCGCAGCACCTGCACGCGCACCGCGTCGCCGAGCCGGAACACCTGCCCGGTGCGTTCGCCGCGCAGTTCGTGGCGGCGCGCGTCGAAATGGTAGTAGTCGTTGCGCAACTGGGTAATGTGCACCAAGCCCGACACCTTCGACTCGGTCAATTCGACGAACAGGCCGAACGAAGTGACGCCGGTGACGATGCCGTCGAACTCGGAACCGACGTGCTGCTCCATCCACGCGCACTTGTAACGTTCGTCCACGTCGCGCTCGGCTTCCTCGGCGCGCCGCTCGGTGCGCGAGCAGTGCGCGGCCATCGTCGCCATCTTGCTTTCGGTGTACAGGTATGCAGCCGGCTTGCCGCCCAGCAGCGCATAGCGGATCGCACGATGCACCAGCAAGTCGGGATAGCGCCGGATCGGCGAAGTGAAGTGCGCATAGGCATCCAGCGCCAGGCCGAAGTGGCCGTGGTTCGCGGACTGGTAGCTCGCCAGGCTTTGCGCGCGCAGCAACACCGTGCGGAACAACTCCGCATCGGCGCGATCGGCCACGCGCTTCAGCAGCGCCGCGAAATCGCGCGGCTTCACTTCAGCGAGCGGCGGCAACTTCAATTTGTATTCGCGCAGGAACGCCAGCAGGTCTTCGTACTTGTCGGCCGGCGGCGGCGCGTGCACGCGGAACGGCGCGGGAATCTTCTTCTTCGCGAGGAACATCGCCGCCTGCACATTGGCGGCGATCATGCATTCCTCGATCAGCTTGTGCGCGTCATTGCGCTCGTGCGCGCCGAGTGAAACGACATTGCCCTTGTCGTCCAGCCGATAATCGACTTCGCTGGTTTCGAACTCGATGGTGCCGCGCCGCTTGCGCGC
>DATNAW010000156.1:0-5010 GCA_035572335.1 Rhodanobacteraceae bacterium | reverse complement strand
TTCCGGCAAGTCGGTGCGGCGGAACACGATGCCGGTGTTGACCGCAGCGGGACGCAAGGTCATGTAGACCTTTTCACCGGTGTGCAAGCCCACGCCCGTCGCGCGGATCACGTTCTTGAGCGTGCGCTGCTTGATCATTTTCCGTTGGAATCCCGTTAGAACAACGCTAAAACGTGGGCGATGCTACCACGGTTGACAGTCCGAATAAAGTGGACTCGTGCGTTTAGTTACTCGGCGTGCGACGGACGCCTGCTTTTGCAGGGAGGAAATTCCTCGAACGCCGCCCCGGGGGAAACTGACCGCGTTACGGCGGCCAGGTTCCCGGGAAGAGGAAAATCCACCCGCACGGCCGGGACGGGTGTTCGGCAGTGCGGGTTCGACGACGGCGCCACGGCAGGCGCCGCTTCAAGGCGGGCATCCCCTGCCCGTCTCCACAGCCTCGGCTGCGCAGCCCGAAAGCCGCGCGCCTGCTTCAGTCCGCCTGGCGACGCAGGAACGCCGGGATGTCCAGGTAATCGGGCATTCCCGCCGTTTCGGTGGCCGGTTTGGCGGCCGCGGCAGGCGCCGGTTCCCGGCGGGTCGCCATCATCGGTTCCGGCTGGGCGTAACCCACCACGCCATTGTCGGTCCCGGTGCGCAGCACGCGACGGGGCTGCGGCATCTCGACCATTTCCGGCTTGGCCACCGGACGCAACTGCGGCTTGGCGGCGCGGTTGAGTCCGGTCGCGACCACCGTGACGCGCACGTCGTCCGACAGGTCCGGATCGAGCGCGGTGCCCAGCACCACGGTCGCGTCCTCGCTGGCGAAGTCGTGCACCACGCGGCCGATCTCGTCGAACTCGCGCATCGTCAGGTTCGGGCCGGCGGTGACGTTGACCAGGATGCCGCAGGCACCCGACAGGTCCACGTTCTCCAGCAACGGATTGTTGATGGCCGCCTCGGCCGCGGCCTGCGCACGGTCATCGCCGCGGGCCGTGCCGGTGCCCATCATCGCCATGCCCATTTCGCTCATCACCGTACGCACGTCGGCGAAATCGACGTTGATCAGGCCCGGACGGGTGATCAGGTCGGCGATGCCCTGCACGGCGCCCTGCAGCACGTCGTTGGCGGCCTTGAAGGCGTTCAGCAAGGTCACTTCGCGGCCTAGCACGGTCAGCAGCTTCTCGTTCGGCACCGTGATCAGCGAGTCGACCGACTGCTGCAGGTCCTCAATGCCTTTCAGCGCCACCTGCATGCGGCGACGGCCCTCGAACGGGAACGGCTTGGTCACCACCGCAACCGTCAGGATGCCCTTCTCCTTGGCGAGCTGCGCCACCACCGGCGCCGCGCCCGTGCCGGTGCCGCCACCCATGCCGCAGGTGATGAACACCATGTCGGCACCGTCCAGTACCTCGACGATCCGGTCGCGATCCTCGAGCGCGGCCTGCCGGCCGATCTCGGGATTGGCACCGGCACCGAGGCCCTTGGTCACCGTTTCGCCGAGTTGCAGGGTGGTGCGTGCGCCGGAGCTTTTCAGCGCCTGCGCGTCGGTATTGGCGCAGATGAACTCCACGCCGTCGATGGCTGAATTGACCATGTGGCTGACGGCGTTGCCGCCACCGCCGCCGACACCGATCACCTTGATCACCGCATTGGGTGCGAGTTGTTCCACCAGTTCAAACATTGCCCGTCCTCCGTACTGCTCTGTAGTCATGCTGCCGTTGATGTTGCCCGCCGTTTCGGCGGCGCCCCTTGCGGGGTTCGCGGCACCGCGGTGCCGCCCGGTTGCGCCTCTTCCCGAGACGCAACGCGGATTCCTCGCGGGCCATGAAGGGCCCGCCGCGGATCAAGCTAATGCTTGATCCGGCGAAGCCGAGTACGGACCTGTGCCGGACTCGGCGTGTCTGGACAGGCCGTGGATGGCCTGTTCCAGACTTCAAAAATTTTTGTGCAGCCAGCCCCTCGCCTTGCCGATGAAGCCCGCAACGCTGTCGCCCATCGCGCCGCCGATCGCGCGGCCGCCGCCATGCGAATGCGAACCCTGCAGCAGCAGGCCGACGCCCGCCGCATTGGCAGGCGTGGCGATCACTTCGGTGACGCCGGTGACGTGCTGCGGCACGCCGAGGCGCACCATCTTGTGGAACACTTCTTCGGCGAGGTACAGCGCGCCCTCGATCCGCGCCGCGCCACCCGTCAGCACCACGCCGGCCGCCAGCAGGTTTTCGTAACCCGAGCGGCGCATTTCGTCCTGCACCATCTCGAAGATTTCCTCGTAGCGGGCCTGGATCGATTGCGCCAGCGCCTGACGCTGCAGCCGCCGCGGCGGGCGCTCGCCCACGCTGGGCACCTGGATGGTTTCTTCGCCGCGCGCAAGTTGTGCCAGCGCGCAGCCGTACTTCACCTTGATTTCCTCGGCATTCGTGGTCGGCGTCTGCACGTATTGCGAAATGTCCGACGTGACCTGGTCGCCGCCCACCGGCAGCGACTTGGTGTAGCGGATCGAGCCGTGGGTGAAGATCGCGATGTCCGTGGTGCCGGCCCCGAGGTCGACCACGCACACGCCGAGTTCGCGCTCGTCGTCGGTCAACACGGCCTTGGACGACGCGACCGCCGAGGGCACCAGGTCGTCCACGGCGAGCCCGCAACGCTGGATGCACTTGGTGATGTTCTGCACCGCGGACGCCGCGCCGGTCACCAGGTGCACGCCAGCCTCCAGGCGCACGCCGCTCATGCCGACCGGATGGCGGATGCCGTCCTGGCCGTCGATGCGGTATTCCTGTGGCTCCTTGTAGAGCACCTTGCGGTCGGCCGGGATCGCGACCGCGCTGGCCGATTCCAGCACCTGATCGAGGTCGCCCGCCGCGACTTCGCGGTCACGGATCGCCGCGGTGCCACGCGAGTTGTGCGTTTCGAGATGGCTGCCCGAAATCGAGGCGCACACCGAGCGGATGTCGCAGCCGGCCATCTGCCCGGCTTCCTCGACCGCGCGCTGGATCGAATTGACGTTCGACTCGATCTCGACCACCACGCCTTTCTTCATGCCGCGCGAGGTATGGCTGCCGACGCCGATCACCTCGATCGGTTCGCCCGGCACGTACTCGCCGACGATCGCCATCACCTTGGAGGTGCCGATGTCGAGGCCGACGACGAGGTTCTTGTCGCTCTTGCGATTCATGGGCCTAAACGTTTCCGTCAACAACATGGGAGCCACCGTTCTTGGAGTTCGGAGTGGGAGTGGGCGCTGGCTCCGGCCAGCGCACCGCGAAGCCGTTGCTGTAACGCAAATCGGCGTAGATGAATCCGTCGCTGCGGCCGCGCATCAGGATCGGCAACGCCGCAACGAAGCGCGCGAGGCGCTGGTCGGGTTGCGTGTCGCCGACGGTCACGTGACCATCGTTGGAAAGCGTGAGGCTCCAGCCGCCGCGCGCCGACAATTCGACGCCGGTCACGCGCAGGCTGTACGGCGCGAAATCGATCTGCGCGGTGCGGTAGAACGCCAGCACGTCAGCCACCCGATCGTCGGGCGCGTTGAATTGCGGCAGCCCGTTGACGATGCCCGCATTGGGCACCTTGAAGATGCGGCCGTCGCGGCCCAGCAGCGCATCGCTGCCCCAGTGCGCGATGGGATCGATCTCGGTAATGGTGATGTCGAGCGCGTCCGGCCAGTGCTTGCTCACTTCCACGCGCGACACCCACGGCAACGCCGCCACCGCGTCACGCACCTTGTCGAGATCGATCGCGAAGAAGCCCGCGCCCAACGACGGCGTCACCGCCGTGCGCACCTGCGTCGCGCTGACGTGGCTGAAGCTCGCGTGCACCTGCAGCTCGCGCACCGGCCAGCGGTCGGACGCGAACCAGCCCTGCAGCACGCCCACCACCGGCAATGCGACCAGCGTGATCGCAATGATCCAGGCGGCGAAACGCAGGGCGACGGCGCCTTTCATGCGGCGCCTCCCGATTCGCGATCGAACGAGGTTTCCAGCACGCGCCAGCACAGTTCCGGATAATCGATGCCGGCGGCGGCCGCGGCTTTCGGCACCAGCGAGTGCGAGGTCATGCCGGGCGCGGTGTTCACTTCCAGCAACCAGTTGTGGCCGTCGCGATCACGCATCACGTCGACGCGGCCCCAGCCCGAACAGCCGAGCGCATCGAACGCCTGTCGCGCCAGCGCGCGCAGGTTGCCCTCCGCATCGCCGTCGAGGCCGGGGCAGATGTACTGCGTGTCTTCCGCGATGTACTTGGCGTTGTAGTCGTAGTACGCGCCCTTGGGAACGATCCTGATGCTGGGCAACACGTCGGACTTCAGGATCGAGACCGTGAATTCGTCGCCCTCGATCAGTGTTTCCATCAGCAAGTCGCCGGGATAGCGCTGCGCCAGCGCAACCGCCGCGTCGAGATCCTTTTCTTCGAACACGCGCGACACACCGACGCTGGAACCTTCCGATGCCGGTTTCACGATCAACGGAAACCCGACCCTGCGTGCCGCCGCATGCACATCGGCACCGCGCGGCAACGGCACGAACTTCGGCGTGGGCAGGCCGAGCGAGCCCCACACCCACTTGCTGCGCACCTTGTCCATCGACAGCGCCGAACCCAGCACGCCGGAGCCGGTGTACGGGATGTGCAGCGAATCCAGCGCGCCCTGCAGCACGCCATCCTCGCCGCCGCCGTGCTGGCCATGCAGGATGTTGAACACGCGCGCGAAGTGGCCCGCGCGCACCGCATCCAGCAACGCGGGAATGCCGTCGATCGCGTGCGCGTCCACCCCGCGGCTCTTGAGCGCATCCAGCACACCCTTGCCGGACATCAGCGACACTTCGCGCTCGGCCGAACTGCCGCCCATCACCACGGCGACGCGGCCGAAGTCGCGGGCGTCGTTGATGCGTCGCGTGGCGGACGTGCTGCTCATGCCGCACCCTCCGTCTTCAGGTCACCGCGTTTGGCCAGATCCGCCGCCGCCGACCCGATGTCACCCGCACCGAGCAACAGCACCAGATCGCCATCGCGCAACAGCGCGGGCAAGGTTTCGCC
>DATNAW010000155.1:0-6107 GCA_035572335.1 Rhodanobacteraceae bacterium | reverse complement strand
GCTCGGTTTGTTGCTGCTCGGCTTCACGGAACATGCCGATCGCCTGCGCGCGATGGGCGAGGATGCGCTGGGCGGTTTCGTCCTCACCGGCAGCGCGGCGATACCCGGTCCTGCCGCCGACGGCAAGCTGGTGCTGGCGGTTGGCTCACCGGAAATAAAAGCACCTGCACGCGATGCGCAATTCGGCGTCGCGGCCGATGCGCCGGCACTGCTGCGCAAGGTCGAGATGTTCCAGTGGAATGAAACCCGCTTCGGCGGCGTCCGCAATTACGACCAGAACTGGTACGACCATCCGATCGATTCGTCGACCTTCGGCGATGCGGCCGGGCACGCCAATCCGGGCGCGTTTCCGATCAACGCGACGCGCTTCGATTCCAGCGACGTCACGGTGGGCGGGTTCAAGCTCGCGCCGGAACTGGTGCACATGATCGATGGACCGGAACCCTTCGAACCCGACTTATCGCACCTGCCGCCCAACATGGCGGCGACCTTCCAGGCGCGTGACGGGATGCTGGTCACCAGCGCCAATACGGCGCATCCGCAGGTGGGCGACCTGCGCGTCAGCTGGATGAGGATTGCGCCGTCGCATCTGACCGTGTTCGCAAGCGACCAGGGCGGCACGCTGGTTCCGGTAAATGACCCGTCAGGCGATCCGATCGCGCAGGTCCTGATCGGCCGGCATTCGTTGACCGACGTGCTGACCGACGCGCCGCAACCGCCGCGCTTCAAGTGGGCGCGGCGCGTGCTCGCGGTATTGCTGGCGTGGGCGGGCGTGGCGATGTTGCTGCCGGGTTCGCGGCGGCGCGATCGCGTGCTGGCACTGGCGCTGGCGATCGTTCCGCTGGCGCTGTTCGCGGCGATCTGCTGGTTCGATGTCCGGATGCTGGCGTTCGTGGTGCTGCTGGCCATCGCGATATTGGCGGGCGTGGTGGCGGCTTGGCGTTGGCGGCACGGCGACGGCGCGTGGAAGCCGCATTGATCGCGCTGCTGCTGCGAACCGCGCGTCAGATTTCCGTGTGGTCGAGAAACCACAGCCCCGCGAAAAGTTTCGGATCGATCGAGTAGCCCTTCGCGGCCTTCGCGCGCAGCCACGTGCCGGCTTCGTTGCGCGGCACTTCGTGCACGAGGATGTCTTCGGTATCGTCGCCACCGCCGTCGCCGACCTTGCGCAAATCCAGCGCGCGCACGAAATGCATCATCTCGGTGCTCATGCCCGCGGATGAAGGTCCGGAATGAAGCGGGACGACGCGGCCGCAGGTCCAGCCCGTTTCCTCTTCGAGTTCCCGCCGCGCGGTATCGGCCGCGTCGATGTCGCCGTCGTGGCCGGCATCACCGATCAGCCCGGCGGGCATTTCGATCGTCAGTTGCCGGATAGGCACGCGGTATTGCTCGACGAACAACACGCGATCCTCCGGCGTCACTGCCACGATGATCACCGCGCCCTGCGGATTGTTGCGTTCGACGAATTCCCAGCGTCCGCGCCGCTTCAGGGTCAGCCACTGGCCGGCGTACAGTGTTTCGGCGTCCGCATCGGCGCCGGCGGGAGTCCGTATTTCGCGCGTCACGCCGTCGCCTCCGCCTGGATCTGCAGGAGCTGGTGCGCGCGCGTGCGGGTGAGCGGTCCGATCTTCAGTTTTTCGCACAGCGCGTCCAGCACCGCCGCGTCGGCCGCGCGCCGCAGCAGGCCATCCGGATGGCCGGGTACCGGCGCATCCAGTGCGATGCGCGCGAGCCGCTGCGACAGGCGCGCGGTTTCGGCATGCATGCGCAGTTTTTCGGCGAGCGACTTGGCGCCGCGCAGGTGCAGGAACGCGACCTCGTCCATGCGCGCGAGCAGCGTTTCCAGCGAACCGAAATGCGCGAGCAACGCCGCGGCACCCTTGGCGCCGATGCCGGGCACGCCGGGAATGTTGTCGATGGCGTCGCCGGTCAGCGCCAGGAAGTCGACGACCTGGTGCGCTTCCACGCCCAGCCGCGCGGGCACGCCCGCGGCGCCCCAGCGCTGGCCGCGCGCGTAGTCCCATTGTTCGACATCCTGGTCCAGAAGTTGCCCGAAATCCTTGTCGGCCGAAACGATCACTGCGCGCAGGCCGTGCGCGCGGGAGGCCTGCAGGACGCTGCCGATCAGGTCGTCGGCTTCGTAGGTGGCGTCGGCGAGCACGGTGAATCCGAACGCGGCGGCAAGTTCGCGACAATATTCGAACTGGCGCTTCAATTCCGGTGGCGCGGGATCGCGATTGGCCTTGTAGGCGGGATAGATCGCATTGCGGAAGGAACTGGTGAGTGCGATGTCGAACGCCGCGATCACGTGGCTGGCGCGAGTGCGTTCCACGAAATCCAGCAGGAAGCGCGCGAAGCCGTGCACCGCGTTGACCGGGTGGCCATCGACGTCGAAGAACGCGCCGGGCATCGAGTGCCAGGCGCGAAACACGTACATGCTGGCGTCGATGAGGTACACCGTTTTGACCGGCGTCGGGACCGGCGCGGGCGTAGGCGGCGCTGCGACGACGTTCATGCCTGCCACGCGCCGAGGACTTGATCGACCGCCGGACGGTTGCGTTCGGGCGGTTCCTCGCCGCGATCGCCGATATGGATATAGGCGATCGCGCGTTCGTCATCGGACAGGCCGAGCAGCGTGGCCGCATCGCGGTCGTAGCATGACCAACCGGTCAGCCATTGCGCCGCGAAACCCGCCGCCTGCGCGGCCAGCAGCAGATTGAATGCCACGCAGCCCGCGGACAGCAATTGCTCTTGCGCCGGAATCTTGGGGTGCGCCTCGTCGATGCGCGCGATCACCGCAAGCACCACGGGAGAATGCGCAAAGCGGTCGCGATCCTTCGCCAGCGCCTTGTCGGGAACGCCTGGCTCGACGCGCGCGTGCAACGCCGCCAAGGCTTCGCCGTAACGCGCGCGCGCATCACCGCTGATTTCGACCAGCCGCCACGGCGTCAGCTTGCCGTGGTCGGGCACGCGGATCGCGGTGGCGATGATTTCGCGAAGCTGTTCCGGCGTCGGACCGGGAGGCTGCAGTTGCGCGGCGGGAACGGAACGGCGGTCACACAGGAACTGAAGGGCTGCTTCGTTACGCATCGGGCCAGTTTAGCAGCCGTGCGCCGCCGCTTTTGCGCTACGATGCGGCGATCGCAACGGGAGACGAGTCATGCCGATCACCATTGCCGCCTTGCGCGAATCCGCCGCTGGTGAACGCCGCGTCGCGATCACGCCGGAGACCGCGAAGAAGTACGCGTCGCGCGGCATGCGGGTGTTGCTCGAGCGCGGTGCGGGCGAAGCGGCGGGGTTTCCCGATGCAGCGTATGCCGGCGTCGAGTTTGCCGATGGGGCATCGGTCGCGAGCCAGGCCGAGGTGCTGCTGTGCGTGCAGCCGCCGTCGGATGCCGCGACGGCCTCGATGAAGGAAGGCGCGGCGTTGATCGGACAACTGCGTCCGCACAATGCCGCCGATCGGCTGGCCACGTACGCGCAGCGCAAGCTCGCCGCGTTTTCGCTGGAGCTGTTGCCACGCACCACGCGCGCACAGGCGATGGACGTGCTGTCGTCGCAGGCCGCGGTCGCGGGTTATCGCGCGATGCTGATCGCCGCCGAAGCCGCGCCGAAGTTCTTTCCGATGCTCACCACCGCGGCCGGCACGCTGCGTCCCTCGAAGGTGCTGGTAATCGGCGCGGGCGTGGCGGGCTTGCAGGCGATCGCGACCGCGCGCCGGCTGGGCGCGATGGTGGAAGGTTTCGATGTGCGCCCGGAAACGCGCGAGCAGATCGAATCGCTGGGCGCGAAGTTCCTCGATCTCGGCGTCAACGCCGCGGGGCAAGGCGGTTACGCACGCGAACTGACGGCCGAAGAACGCGCAGCGCAGCAGGCGAAGCTGGCCGAACACGTGAAGACCGTGGACGTGATCGTCACCACCGCCGCGGTGCCGGGCCGCCCATCACCGAAGATCATTCCGCTGTCGATGGTTGACGGCATGAAGGCCGGTGCAGTGATCGTCGATCTCGCCGCCGAAGGTGGCGGCAATTGCGAAGCGACGCAACCGGGCGAGCGCGTCGAGCGCAACGGCGTCACGATCATCGGGCCGCTGAATCTTCCGTCGGGTGCGCCACTGCACGCGTCGGAAATGTACGCGCGCAACCTCGCGCACTTCAGCGAACTGGTGATCGTGGACGGCGCGTGGAAACCGGATTTCGAAGACGAACTGGTCGCGAAAACCTGCGTCGCGCGCGACGGCGGCGTGGTGTTCGGCTAGGCCTGGCGCCACCATCCCGGATTGCGCCGTGCTTCACCCGGGCTGCGAGCGATCAACGCATTCACTGCCCGTGGGACGCAGGCGGATGCATCGGAATCGATGCCCCGCCGTGCTGCTCGGCCCAGCGCATGCGTTGCTGCGGCGGCATCGCGCGCCAGCGTTCGCGCAACGCGCGCCGTTCGGCGGGCGGCAGCGACTGGAACTTGCGGAACGCCTCGCTGACCTTGGCGCGTTCCTCGGGCGTGAGGTTGTGGAAGGCGCGCGCGTTCTCGCGCAACTGGTGGCGTTGCTCGGGTGTCATCGCGGCCCAGCGCGTCAGGCGCTCGCGGATCTGTTGCTGGCGCGCCGGCGGCAGCGCCGCCCAGCGCTCGGCATTTCGCGCGAGGTGCTGCTGGCGGCCGGGTTTCATCTGGTCCCACTGGCCCTGCAAGGGCGCGAGCATGCGCTGTTGCGCGGTCGAAAGGCTGGACCACGCGATCGGTTGCCTGGGCGCATCGTCCGCGGCCGACGCGCCCTGCATCGGGATGGCCGCCTGCGCCAGCACCGCGCAAGGCGCGCCGAGCAGGCATGCAGCGACCAGCAGCGTGGCAAGCGTGTTGCGCATCATCGGCGTCCGCTCGCTGTCGGCGCGGCGGCAGCCATGGTTGGCTGCGCCGCCAGCCAGCGATAGAAATCGAGATCCTGCACCACTTCCATCTGGCTGCTGCTGACGTCGGGGATCGCCTCGTCGGCATCACTTGGATTGATCGCGGAGGGCGCGGCGGTGGCGATGGACGACGAGTTTTGCGTGTTGCCCATGGGGTGCAGCCAGACCACGCCGACCACCAGCACACAGCAGGCGGCCGCGCCGGCGAACGAGCCCCACACCTTCAGGGCGTGATGCCCGGACGAGGCGTTGATCGCCTTGCGGCGCGCGAGGCCGAGTCGCAGCGCGTGGTACGAATCGGCTTCTTCGCAAGCCGTCTTGAAGATCGCGCGTGCACGCGACGCGACTTCGTCGTCGCCCGGCAATGCATTGGCTTTGTTTTCGGACGAAATGTTCATCGCCATTCCTCGAGTTGTGTACGCAGGGCATCCATGGCCCTCGACAGATGCGTCTTGACGCTGCCCGCGCTGCAGCCCATCGCTTTCGCCGTGTCCGCCACGTCCAGGCCTTCCAGCACCCGCAGCATGAAGGCTTGCTGCTGGCGGCGCGGCAGCGCGCGGATGGCCTTCGACATCGCCGCGTGCGCCTGCCGCGATGCCAGCGCGCGCGCCGGATCGGGGCCGAGATCCGGCGCTTCCCATGCCGGCAAATCCTCGTCGTCGTCGTTGGTTGCGCGGCCGGTCCAGACCAGGATCCGGTTGCGCACCGTGCGGCGGCGCTGCAGGTCCGTGATGCGCCGGCGCAGGATGCCCCAGAACAACGGCGGCCATTCCGCGGCCGGCTTTTCGGAGTAGTGCCTGACCAGCCGCAGCATCGCATCTTGCACCGCGTCCAGCGCCTCGTCGGAATCGTGCAGCGCGATTTCCGCGACGCGCCATGCGCGCCGCTCCACCGAAGCGAGGAACGCTTCGATGGTCGCGGCCACCGGCCGTGCCGATTCCGCCAACGGCGCGGACCCCGCTTCGAGCGCCGCGGCGGCGTTCATGGCGGCCCCGCTGGCGGGGATCGGTTCGGCATCCGTCGTCTCGTGCATCCTGACTTGCCCTTGATAACGCGGCGGCGGGAAATGGGTTGACCGCAGCACCCCGGCCGCGCATGCCGGTATGATGCCCCGAGATCGCAGGAGGGAAACATGATTACCGGGTTTCTTGCACTGTACATCTTCATGTTGGCGGCGTTCACCGGCTACGAGATCATCAGTCG